>JBBSVH010000086.1:0-11080 GCA_038233685.1 Lysobacterales bacterium
CAGGGTGCTGAATTCGTAGCCGATCCCGCAGCCGGCCTTGAGGGTCAGGCCAGCCTCGTGGACCTTGTCCAGGATGCCGTCCATCGAGTCCTCGATGGTGCCGGACACGGTGCAGTTGATGGTCGAGGTGGCCGGCTTGTGTTCCTGCGCACCGGCATTGGAGGTGATGCGGCCGGCGGGGATCGCGCCGCGGCGCAGCGCCCAGACGAAGCGTTCGAACCAGTAGGCGCGCTTTTCGTCGGTGGGTTCGGCGTCGGCCAGGGCCCGCGCCACGCGCTGGTAGGTGCCGTCGATATCGGCATCCAGCGACTCGCCCTGCTTGGTCTTAAGGCGGTACTTCTTGTCCCAGATGTCCAGCGACGCCGGCTGCATGGGGACCAGTGAACCTGCGGCATCCTGCTTCTTCACTGCCTCAAGGCGGACGGTACTCATATCGTGTTGCTCTCCCTGTTGTTTCTGGCGCATGGATTCTTGTTGTCGTGTGTGGCGATCGGTGCAGCGTGGGCGTGATGCGGTAACGGGCGGCATGCAGCCACGCCGATAGGGCGCTGGCAGCCTGCAAAAGCGTGAACAAGTTCCGGAAAATCCCCTGCCACCACTGCCGTTAGCGTCTTTCCCCGCTTGGCGCCAGCTCGCAGGCAAACCCTACTGCTTGGGTACGCCCTATTCCGTTTACGCTACATGTAGTGGCTCGGGGAAAGGAAGCTACGCCCGGCGGTGTAGGCTGTCAACACGGATTTAACTGAACAGGCGGCGGGGTGCAGCAGGCGGCGCTGTGCGATGGTGACTTCCGCGAAATCCCTGCTTGGCCATGCTGCGGCTGCACACTTCAGAGCCGGTTTATGCGCAGCCGATCACACTCGTTCAGCCGAAGCCGCCGCGTACCTTGAACTGGCGCTACGCCGGCCTCCATCTTCCATCCTGATCCAGCAATACCCTTACCCACCTCACGCTTGCCCACTCCCGAGACCGAGCCCAGTCCATGCGCCCGCTGCCCACCCTGCTTGCCCTGATCGCCGCCGCCACCCTGGGCGGATTCGTCGCCACCGGCGTCCACGCGCAGCTCGACCGGCCCGCGCTCGCCGCGCCTGCTGGGGGTGGTGGCGCAAGCGGGCTGCCCGCCGCCGCCGCACTGCCCGCCGCGGTCAGCGGCGAGCCGATACCGTCGCTGGCGCCGATGCTGCAGAAGGTGATGCCGGCGGTGGTCAGCGTGTACACGACCCAGCGCGTGCAGGTGCGCAACCCGTTCGCCGACAACCCGTTTTTCCGCCAGATGTTCCCGCAGGTGCCACAGGAGCGGATCAACCAGTCGCTGGGATCCGGGGTGATCGTGGACGCCGCACAGGGCTACGTGCTGACCAACCACCACGTGATCGAAGGCGCGGACGATGTTTCGGTGACCCTGGCCGACGGGCGCACGCTGAAAGCCGAGTTCCTGGGTTCTGACGCCGACACCGACGTGGCCCTGATCCGCATCCCGTCGCAGAACCTCACCGCGATCCCGCTGGCCGACAGCAGCGTGCTCAACGTGGGCGATTTCGTGGTGGCTATCGGCAACCCGTTTGGCCTCAGCCAGACGGTGACTTCGGGCATCGTCTCGGCGGTGGGCCGCAGCGGCATCCGCGGCCTGGGGCTGCAGAACTTCATCCAGACCGACGCCTCGATCAACCCGGGCAACTCCGGCGGCGCGCTGGTCAACCTGCAGGGCCAGCTGGTGGGCATCAATACCGCCAGCCTCAACCCGCAGGGCAGCATGGCCGGCAACATCGGCCTGGGGCTGGCGATTCCTTCGAACCTGGCCCGCGACGTGGTCCAGCAGCTGATCGCGAACGATGGCGTGGTGATCCGCGGCAGCCTGGGGCTGGAGACGCAAAGCCTGGATGCGCGCATGGCCGGCGCGCTGGGGCTGGATGGCCCGCGCGGAGCGCTGGTGACGCGCGTCTACGGCGGCTCGGGCGCCGCCGCCGCGGGCGTCCAGAGCGGCGACCTGATCCTGGCGGTCAACGGCCAGCGCGTGGCCGACGCCGCGGCGCTGCACAACATCGAGGGCCTGCAGAAGGTGGGCAGCGTGCTGGCGCTGGAGGTGCAGCGCGACGGCAAGCCGCTGACCCTGCGCGCGCGCCTGAACGCGCTGCCGCGCTCCGTGGGCGGCGAGGCGCTGGACCCGCGCCTGGCCGGCGCCTCATTCGGCGATCTCACCGATCCGCTGCGCCAGGCGGGGCTTCGCGGCGTGCTGGTGACCGAGGTGACGCGCAACGGCCGCGCCGCGCGCGCCGGCCTGCGACCGGGCGACGTGGTGGTAGCGGCCACCTCCGGCCAGTTCACCGACCTGGCGGGGTTCCGCGAAAGCTTCGGGCGCAAGCCGGCGCAGCTGGTGCTGAGCATCCGCCGCGGCAATACCGGCGGCAATGTCCTGATGGAGTGAGCCGTGCGCGATGACGGGGTGTTAATGAGGCCCTGCTATAGATAGCCGCTGCATTGCGCGGCAATGCACCACCCACCCCGGAGATCGCCATGAGCAACCCCAACGCAACCGACGCCATGAAAAACAACCTCACCGAAACCGGTTCGCACCTCAAGTCAGCAGCCTCGGCGGCCGGCGAAGCGCTGCGTGGCGCGGCCAGTTCGGCCGGTGAAGAGCTGCGCCTGGGCAAGGCCAGCGTCAAGGCCGAACTGGCCGATGGCGCGCTGTCGGGCCTGGCGGCAGCCGAAATCGGCGGCGCTGCTGCGATGGAGCAGGTGGACCAGCTGATGGATCGCGGTCGCGACTTCGTCGACAGCGCCGCTGAGCTCATCCGCGAGCGTCCCCTGGCCTCTTTCGGCGTGGCCTTTGCCACCGGCTGGATCATTGCCAAGCTTGCACGCAGCGGCGGCGGCGGCGACAAGTAAGACTGGCGCGTGAGCCAGGCGCGGCCCGAGGCGGAAGCCGGCAACCCACCCGACCCGACGCCGGGGGCACCCGACATCCTGGCGTCCCTGCGCGAGGTCGGCAGTGCGGCCAAGGCCACGGTCAGGGAAGCCGGCAGTTCGGCTTCCGCACTCCGCACTCTGGTCGCTGCGGATTTTTCGCTGGCCCGCAGTGCCTTTGGCAGGACCCTGGCGTTCACCGGCGTAGCCATCGTATTCGGGGCTTCTGCCTGGCTGCTGCTGATGGCCGCGCTGATCGTGTTCCTGAGCGTGCAGCTGGGTCTGCCGTGGTCGGCCTCGATGCTGGGCACTGCGCTGCTGAGCGGCGCAGGCGTGTATTTCGCGGCGCGTAAGGCGGAGAAATATTTCGATCACACCCGCATGCAGGCCACCCGGCGCCAGCTGGCCCGGCTGGGCATCGGTGAGCTGGCCCAGCTCGCGCCCGATGCCGATTCGCCCATGTCGGCCCGCGGCACCGGCAAGGATGCCGAAGCGGTCAACAAGGATGGCGTGGAGGTCAGTCCCGAATGAGCATGCCCGCGCCGGTCAAGACATCGGGTCCCGCCGAAGTCACTTTCGAGCATCTGATCGACAAGGTCCACCATGCCGAGGAAGCGCTGGAGCGCCATGAGCGCCACATGGGCGAACAGACCCGCAGGCTGAAGCAGGCATGGACGGCGGGCTGGACGCCGATCCGGGTGATTTCGGCGGGGCTTGTCAGCGGCTTCCTGGTCGGGCGCGCCGAGCCGCTGGGCAAGGTCGGCGGGGTGCGCTGGATGCAGATGATCACCACCTTGTCGGGCATGTTTTCCTCGATCCAGGCCGCCGGAGCGGCCACCGAAGCGGAGGATGCGGCAGACCAGGCCGAAGGCGCCGCGCACGATGCGAGCGGCAGCGCTGTTGCGAGCGGGGCCGGCCCCGCATCCGGTTTCCGCGTGCCGCCGACCGAGCAGATACGCAGTGCGCGGCCGCATACTGGCGAGTGGAGCAGCGAGCCGCGCCCGGCCGAAGCGGCCACGGAAGTCTCCGAACGCTACACCGCCCGCTGATCCGCATCTTCCACTGCGCTTCCCACACGAGCCTGACTTGAACACTTCTTCCAAGGGCGTGCCGTCGCTACAAGAAAACCCCGGTGGCGTCGATGCCGTCGTTGAGGACGTGCCCCGCCCGCGGGCTTCACGCGCGCTGCTGGTGCTGGCTTTCCTTGCTATCGCCTACACCCTGCACCTGGCGCAGGAGCTGCTGCTGCCGATCCTGCTGGGCATGTTCCTGGCCCTGATCGGCACGCCGATCATCCGCGTGCTGCTCAAGCTGCACATGCCCCGCTTCCTGGCCGCGCTGCTGGTGGTAGCGGGCGGAATCGGGTTCGCGGTGGCGTTGGGCAACCAGCTCGTGGTGCCCGCCTCGGACTGGTTCCGGGAAGTGCCCAAGCAAATGGTGGAGCTGGCCCCGAAACTTCGCGAGATGGCGCGCCCGATGCAGGAGGCCAATGAAGTTGCCGAAAACATCGCCCGTGCGGCTGGTGGAGACAAGGCGGCCCAGCCCCAGGTGGTACGCACGCAGGTCGACGATCCGTACAAGGTGCTGACCCGCGCGCCCAAGCTGCTGGCGGCGCTGCTGGCGGTCGTGCTGGTCACGCTGTTCTTCATGGTCTACGGGCACAACCTGCAGCGCCACGCCATTGCCATGCTGCCGGGGCGCCAGCAGAAAAAACTGACCGTGGAGCTGCTGCATTCGATCGAACGCGAGATCTCGCGCTACGTGCTGACCATCACCGTGATCAACGCGGTGATGGGCCTGCTCTTCGCCGGACTCCTGTACGCGTTGGACATGCCGCTGCAGGAGGCACTGCTGTGGGGCACGATGGTGATGGTGCTGAACTATGCGCCGTACGTGGGTCCGCTGATCGGCATCTTCCTGATGCTGCTGATCGGCTTCGTCACCTACAGCGAGCTTTGGCTGTCGTTGATGCCGGCCACGATCTACCTGGTGCTGCACACGATCGAGGGCCAGTTCGTCACCCCGATCATCCTAGGCAAGCGGATGCAGATTTCGCCGCTGATCCTGATCCTGGGACTCATGGTGTTCGGGTGGCTGTGGGGGATCATCGGCCTGCTCCTGGCGGTGCCGCTGCTGGTCTGCGTGAAGCTGGTGCTTTCGAGCGTGGACGGCATGGACGGCTGGGCGCGGCTGCTGGAGTGATCTGTTGCTCCTGCGCGGGATTTCTCGGCAGAAGCGGCATCAGCCTGGGTCTTGCCTGCCCACGAAATAAATTCGCTGACGCATCGATCCGATGCGTATCCAGCTGCTCACCCCCATGAAAGCGGAGCACCGGCCCACGTGGATCCGAGCTTGCTCGGATGCCCCCCGCCTTGAGCCAAAGCATCCGGACAAGCTCGGATCTACGACGCGAGCGCCGGCGCCTTTGCCGGTCCGGCTGGTACCGGAGCATCCGGGCAAGCTCCGATCTACGACGCCAGCGCCAGCGCCTGTGAGGGTTCCGCCTGCCCTTCCTGGCAACAAAGAGCCGCACCCGGCTGGCTCTTGCCGGTCCTTGCCCCCGCTTCCACTAGAATGGCGGCGTGACCTTTCCCGTGCGCGCCATCACCCTGGACCTGGACGACACCGTGTGGCCGTTCGCGCCGATCGGTGCGCGCATCGAGCAGGTCCTGCACGACTGGATGTTGGAGCACAGTCCGCGCACCGCCGAACTGTTCCCCATCGATGTCATGCGCGCGCTCAACCGCACCGTGATCGAAAGCAATCCGCAGCTGATCCACGACCTGAGTGAACTGCGGCGCATGACCCTGCGCCAGGCGCTGAGTGAAAGCGGCAGCGATCCCGAACTCTGCCACGCCGCCTACGACGCCTTCTTCGCCGAACGCAACCGCGTGGAGTGCTACGCCGACAGCATCGAAGCGCTGCAGCGCCTTGCCGCTAGCGTGCCCGTCGCAGGCCTGACCAACGGCAACGCTGATCTGCAGATGATCGGACTCGCCAAGCACTTCCAGTTCAACCTGGCCGCGCGCGAACACGGCGCGGCCAAACCGGACCCCAGCATCTTCCACGCTGCCTGCGAACGCCTCGGCGTGGACCCTGGCGAAGTGCTGCACGTGGGCGACCACGCCGAGACCGACGTGGTTGGCGCCATGCGCGCGGGACTGCGTGGCTGCTGGATCAATCGCGAAGGCCATGCCTGGTCGCGCCAGGACCTGCAGCCTGACTTGGAGTTCGACACCCTGTCCGCGCTGGCCGACTGGCTGGACGCCACCCAACCCTCGTTTTCGGAGCGCATCGACGCATGAGCCTGCCGCGCGGATACACCGATCATTCGGACAAGCCACTGTCGCTGCACGTGCTGGAACGCGCGCAATGGGGCCAGTGGCGCGACGCACAGTCCCCGGCGGTGGGTGCGTGGCTGGACCATCAGGGCTTCGATGCGTCGCCGGGCTCGCTGGTGCTGTTGCCAGGGGATGCCGGCGTGGTGGGCGCGGTGATTGGCATCGGCGAGCTTGGGGACCCCTATTCCTATGCGCATGCGCCACACGGCCTGCCGGAGGGCGATTGGACGCTGGTGTCGCCGTTGCAACCGCAGGCGCTGGCCGCGCTGCAGCTGGGCTGGGGCCTGGGTGCGTACCGCTTCACCCGCTATCGGGATCCGATGCGCGCGCCCGCGCGCCTGCTGCTGGGGGCGGACATCCGGGACGCCGAGGCGCTGGACGTGCTTGCCGCCTGCGTTCGCGTGCGCGATCTGGTCAACACGCCCACCGAGCACATGGGCCCGGACGATCTAGAAGCGGCCGCCCGCGAAATGGCCCAGGTCCATGGCGCGCAGATCGAGGTGGTGCGCGGAGAGGACCTGCTGGAACAGAATTTCCCCGCGATCCACGCGGTGGGTCGCGCCTCGCACCGCGCGCCCCGACTGATCATGCTGCGCTGGGGCGATACCGCGCACCCGCACGTGGCGCTGGTGGGCAAGGGTGTGTGCTTCGACACCGGCGGCCTGGACGTCAAGTCGGCCGACGGCATGCGCAACATGAAGAAGGACATGGGCGGCGCCGCCCACGCGCTGGCGCTGGCCGGGCTGGTGATGGCGCGCAAGCTCCCGGTACGCCTGACCTTGCTGGTGCCGGCAGTGGAGAACGCCGTCGGCCCCAATGCGTTCCGGCCGGGCGAAGTGATCGCAACACGCCAGGGACTGAGCGTGGAAATCGACAACACCGATGCCGAGGGACGGCTGGTGCTGTGCGATGCGCTGACCTATGCCGGTGAGCAGGCGCCGGAGATCGTGCTGGACTTCGCGACCTTGACCGGCGCCGCGCGCGTTGCGCTGGGACCGGACCTGCCCGCGCTGTTCGCCAACGACGACGCCCTGGCCAACGACTGGCTGGCCGCCGGCTTGCGCACCTGCGATCCGCTGTGGCGCATGCCGCTGTGGCGCCCCTACCTGCGCTACCTCACCAGCGGCATTGCCGATATCGCCAACTCCGGGTCGCGCATGGCCGGGGCAGTGACCGCAGCCCTCTATCTGGAGCGTTTCCTGCCGCCGGAGCAGAAGTGGGCGCATCTGGACGTATATGCGTGGAACGACAGTGATCGCCCCGGCCGTCCCGCCGGCGGCGAAGCACTCGCCCTGCGCGCCGCCTTCGAGATGCTGAAGACCCGCTACGCGGGCTGAACCAGCGTGGCCGGGTTGCCCGCCACTTCGACGCGGTTGCGGCCGCCGCGCTTGGCCCGGTACAGCGCATCGTCGGCAGCGCGCAGGACCGTTTCTGGCGTCCGTCCGTCCGCGGGATAGCTGGCCACGCCGATCGACACGGTGAGCGCCGGCAGCATGGTCCCCAGATGGGTGACCCGCATCGCTGCGACCGCTGCGCGTATGGCTTCGGCCCGCTCGTGCGCGATCTCCAGCGTGGTCTCGGGCATGATCAAGGTGAACTCCTCACCGCCGTAGCGACAGGCGATGTCTTCCGGCCGCGACAGCTGCTGCAGCACTTTGCCGAACTCGGCCAGCACCAGGTCGCCGCCGGCGTGTCCGTGGACGTCGTTGAACGACTTGAAGTGGTCGATATCGAGCATCAACAGCGAAACCGGCACCTGGCGGCGGCTGCAGCGCGCGAACTCGCGTATCGAGGCTTCTTCCAGGTAGCGGCGGTTGAACAGACCGGTCAGCGGTTCGCGAATCGACTGCAGGCGCAGGCGCTCCTGCAGGTACAGGTTGGACAGGGCCATCGACAGCTGCTCGGCCACCGCCTCGATGATGTCGCTGCGCTGCAGGAACGAGGCGTCGTCGTCGGTCAGGTACAGCATGCCCAACTGCACCCCCTGCGCGCTCAGTGGAATGCACGCGCTTGCGACGCCTGACGCATGGGTGGCACCGGCATGGCTGCACATCGAGTCGCGGATGTTGGCCACCAGGTGCGACTGGCCGCGGCGTAGCGCCCAGCACGCGCCAGGCTCCACGATGTCCGGGCACGCGGCACGGTGCTGACCCCAACTGCTCAGCGCTTCGGCATGGTCTTGTGAATTGCGCATGCGATAAATCGTGCCGGCCGTGCCTGGCAATATGGCCTGGAGCATGCGTGAGGCGAGTTCAAACGCTTCGGCGGGCTGGTTGCAGCTCTGCAGCATGCTGCCGAACCGGCTCAGGGCGCGCAGGTCCGCGCTGCTGCGCTCCAGCTGCTCGACGCCCAGCAGGAGGCCGGCGTTGGCGGTGGCGGCCAGGGATTCAGCTCTGGCGCGCTGGCCGATCTCGCGGACCAGCATCAGGTACACGATGAGGATGGCGGTAATACCGATGGGCACGCCGAGCAGCGCCAGCGCACGCAGCAGGTTGCTACTGGCGCTGGTGGAAGCCGCGCGGGCTTCAAGCACCAGGCCTTCGGCGACCACCATGTCGGCGGCGCGCTGGCGGATGGCGGTGGAGACGGCGAATGACTCTTCGCCGATACCGCCCTGGGCTGCGGCAAGGCCACCCACCCGGTAGCGTTCCAGGGTCGCCGCCATCTGTTCCAGGCGCTGCGCGATCAGCAGAGACAGCGCCAGCGCGCGCTGTTCCTGGTCTGGACCGCCCTTCACCAGCGCTTCCAGTCGCTGCTGCACGGCAGGCAGTGCATTGACTGCGCCACCATAGTCACCCAGGTATGAAGGACTACCGGTGATCAGATAGCCGCGCTGCGAGGCTTCCGCATCGCGCACCAGGGCTTCGGTCTGATCGATGACAGCCACGACCATGTGGCTGTTTTCCACCGACTTCGCATCGGCAATCAGGCGGTTTGCACCGATCACCACCCCCACCCCAACCGCGACGAAAACGAAAGCGGCGGCCACCAGACCCACCCGGCTGCGCCGCTTGTTGCCCCCGATCGTGTTTTCCACCAGTTTCATCGCCCTGCGCCCGATGTATCGCTCTATGCCGCGTGCATTACGTGGTCATGGACAATCCAGACGCAACGAACGTGCCACTGCCTACAGCCAGCCCTTCTGCCGGGCCACACGAGCCGCCTCGATGCGGTTGCCTACGCCCAATTTCCCAATGGCTTCAGAGAGATAGTTGCGCACGGTGCCTGGGGAGAGGTGAAGCCGGGTAGCGATGTCGCCCGCTGAACGGCCCTCGCCCGCCAGCCGCAGCACCTGACGCTCGCGGTCGTTGAGGGGGTCAGCTTCTGACCAGGCTTCGATGGCCAGCTCCGGGTCGATGGCGCGGCCACCCAGGTTCACCTGGCGCACCGCCGCCACCAGACGGTCTGCCGGCGCGTCCTTCAGCAGGTAGCCTGCGACACCGGCATCGAGTGCGCGGCGCAGGAACCCGGGCCGCGCAAACGTGGTGACGATGACCACGCGCGTGGCGAGTTCGTGGCGGTGGATGCGCTGGGCGAGCTCGAGTCCGCTAAGTCCGGGCATTTCGATGTCGGTGACCAGCACGTCCGGCTTGAGCCGCTGCAGCTCGCGCCACGCCGCTTCACCGTCGGCCACGGCGGCCAGCACTTCGATATCTGCCTCCAGCCCCAGCAGTGCCGCAAGCGCGCCACGCACCATGGCCTGGTCCTCGGCAAGCAGCAGGCGAATCATCGAATACCGGGCCAAGATGTCATGCCGCGAACTTAGCAAATCCGCGCAGGCGCTGGTGCTGTCCGGTCCTCAGCGCTGTAGATCCGACTTTTGCCCGGATGCTCCAGCACCTTGTAGATCCGAGCTTGCTCGGATGCTCCAGCACCTTGTAGATCCGCGCTTGCTCGGATGTCCTTCTGTGCATCAAGGGCATCCGAGCAAGCTCGGATCTACATGGCATCCTGCAAATCAAGGGCATCCGGGCAAGCTCGGATCTACGGGTTGGTGGGCACGCTGGGATCGGCATGGCCGGGACATGCCGGTTCCCGGCAGCCTGTATCCACCAGCACGGCGACGCGTCCATGAATCACAGGGCTGCCGATGGCGATGACGTGTTTGCCTTCGGCACGACCGCGAGCTCCGGCGCCGGCAGCAGGATTTCGATACGGGTGCCGTGGACGGCGTCCGATTCGATCCGCAGCCGGCCGTGCAGTGCTTCGATCCGCTCACGCATGCCGGACAAGCCGTTGCCGTGCGCCACTACGCCGCCACGGCCGTCGTCTTCGATACGAAGCCGTACGTCAGCGCCTTTCCGCTGCAGCACCACGCTGGCATGCTTGGCCCGGGCATGACGCTGGATGTTGGTCACCGCCTCGCGCACCGCCAGGGCCAGAACGGTTTCCAGCTCAGGCGCCATTTGCGCGTCACCCAGGTCGTATCTGAAGCGGACCCCGGCGTACTCGAGCAACAGCCGTGCCGACGCCAGTTCCGCGGCCAGGCCGGCGGCGCGGATGCCACTGACTGCGCGCCGCACCTGCGACAGGGCATCGCGCGAAACGCGCGCGATATCGTCGATCTCCCGGCGGGCTGCAAGGGGATCGCGCTCGATCAACTTGCCGGCAAGCTCGGACTTGAGCGCCACCAGTGACAGGGTATGGCCCAGCAGATCGTGCAGGTCGCGTCCGATGCGCTCGCGCTCGGCCGTCGCGGCCAGGCGCTTGACCTCATCGTGCGACAGCTTCAGTTCGCTGCTCTTGCGGGCATTCTCGGCCTGGAAGTGATTGGCCACGAATACCGATGTGGCGATCAGCAGGGTGATGCCGACGATGAACAGCGGATAGCC
>JBBSVH010000087.1:0-11041 GCA_038233685.1 Lysobacterales bacterium
ACCCTGATTGGATCCGGGGTCATGTACAGCGAAATCGAGCTGGCCCTGGTGGGGATGTCCAAGGGCGACGATAAATCGCTGACCGTGGATTTTCCGGCCGACTGGCGCGTTCAGCAGCTTGCCGGCCGCCAGGTCCAGGTGCACCTGAAGGTCACCGAGGTATCGGAGTCGGTGATGCCGGAAGTCGACCAGGAGTTCGTCAAGAGCTTTGGCGTGAAGAGCGGCGACATGGAACACTTCCGCGGCGATATCCGCAGCAACCTGGAGCGCGAGCTCAAAGGTGCGCTGATGACTCGTCTGCGTCGCGAGGTCGGGGAGCAGCTGGTTGCCGCCTACGCGCAGGTGGAAATGCCACCGCGCCTGGTCGAGAACGAGGCCCGGTCGATGGTCCAGCAGGCCGTCGAGCAGGCCAAACGCAACGGGCAAACGCCGCAGGTTCCGGACGATGCGCACGAGGGATTCATGGAATCCGCACGCAAGCGCGTGCTGGTGGGACTGCTGGTGGGCGAAGTCGCGCGCAGGAACCAGCTGCGTCTTGATCCGAAGCGTCTGAATGAAACGCTGCGGCTGATTGCATCGACGTATGAAGAACCCGACCAGGTCATTGACTTGTATCGGAACGACCCCCAGTTGATGAATGGATTGCAGGGTCGGGTCATGGAAGAGCAGGTGATCGACTGGATCGCCGAGCAGGCCCAGCACGCCGAGCAAACCCTGGGTTTCCAGGAAGCCATCCGCCAGTAGTCAGTAGCCTCGTTCCCCCGCGTCGCCACATCCATCACAGGCCCAACGAACCATGAGCAACATCCAGACCCAAGCCCTGAACCTGGTCCCGATGGTGGTCGAGCAGACCAGCCGCGGAGAGCGCGCGTACGACATCTACTCGCGCCTGCTCAAGGAGCGCGTGATCTTTCTGGTGGGCGGGGTCGACGACCACGTGGCCAACGTGATCGTGGCGCAGATGCTGTTCCTGGAAGCGGAAAATCCCGAGAAGGACATCAGCTTTTATATCAACTCGCCCGGCGGCGTGGTCACTGCCGGCATGGCGATCTACGACACGATGCAGTACATCAAGCCGGACGTGAGCACGATCTGCGTGGGCCAGGCGGCCAGCATGGGCGCCTTGCTGCTGGCGGCAGGTGCCAAGGGCAAGCGCTACGCGCTGCCTAACTCGCGGATGATGATCCACCAGCCGCTGGGCGGCTTCCAGGGCCCGGCCTCGGACATCGACATCCACGCCCGGGAACTCCTGACCCTGCGCCAGAAGCTCAACGAGATCCTGTCCAAGCACACCGGGCAGTCGCTTGAGACCATCGCGCGCGACACCGAGCGCGACAACTTCAAGAGCGCGGCCGATGCGGCGACCTATGGCCTGGTCGACCAGGTGCTGGAGCGTCGTCCGGAAGATTCGATCCAGGCCGGCTGATCGCAATTCGCCGGCCACACACTGTGTTCCACATGGCTCCAAGGGCGCTTCCATCGCTGCCCCGGGGTGTTATTCTCGATCTGAACTGCCGTGAGAAGGGCAGGGCGACAGGGTAAATACAAGCATGACTGAAGATCGTCAAAGCCGTTCGGGCGACAGCACCAAGATCCTGTACTGCTCGTTCTGCGGCAAAAGCCAGCACGAGGTCCGCAAGCTGATCGCGGGTCCGAGCGTGTTCATCTGCGATGAGTGCGTCGAGCTGTGCAACGACATCATCCGTGAGGAGCTGGAGGAAAAAGCCCAGTCCGCGCGCAGCAGCCTGCCCAAGCCACGCGAAATCCTGGAAGTCCTCGATCAGTACGTGATCGGCCAGCAGCGGGCCAAGCGCACGCTCGCCGTGGCGGTGTACAACCACTACAAGCGCATCGAGAGCCGCAGCAAGAACGACGAGGTCGAGCTGTCCAAATCCAACATCCTGCTGGCCGGCCCCACCGGTTCCGGCAAGACGCTACTGGCCGAGACCCTGGCGCGGCTGCTCAATGTGCCGTTCACGATTGCCGACGCCACAACGCTCACCGAAGCCGGTTACGTGGGCGAGGATGTCGAGAACATCATCCAGAAGCTGCTGCAGAAGTGCGACTACGACGTCGAGAAGGCGCAGCAGGGCATTGTCTACATCGACGAAATCGACAAGATTTCGCGCAAGAGCGAGAACCCTTCGATCACCCGTGACGTGTCGGGCGAAGGCGTGCAGCAGGCGCTGCTCAAGCTGATCGAAGGCACCGTGGCCAGCGTGCCGCCGCAGGGCGGGCGCAAGCATCCGCAGCAGGAATTCCTGCAGGTGGACACCAAGAACATCCTGTTTATTTGCGGAGGCGCCTTCTCGGGCCTGGACAAGATCATCCAGCAGCGCTCCACCGAAGCCAGCGGCATCGGCTTTGGCTCGAAGATCAAGAGTTCCGAGCGCAAGGCCGAGATGGGCAAGGTGCTTTCGGAAGTGGAGCCGGAGGACCTGATCAAGTTCGGCCTGATCCCGGAGTTCGTCGGTCGCCTGCCGGTGGTGGCGACGCTGGAGGAGCTCGATGAGCCGGCGCTGATCCGGATCCTGACCGAGCCCAAGAACGCGATCACCAAGCAGTTCAAGAAGCTGTTCGACATGGAAGGCGTGGAGCTGGAATTCCGCCCGGACGCGCTGGCAGCGATTGCGCGCAAGGCGCTGAAGAGGAAGACCGGTGCGCGCGGCCTCCGCACCATCGTCGAGTCGG
Source organism: Lysobacterales bacterium (assembly GCA_038233685.1). Taxonomy (GTDB): domain Bacteria; phylum Pseudomonadota; class Gammaproteobacteria; order Xanthomonadales; family Xanthomonadaceae; genus Pseudoxanthomonas_A. Next base: position 2,692 of record JBBSVH010000087.1, read on the forward strand.
TGTTGCTGGACACGATGTACGACCTGCCTTCGTTGGAAAACGTCGGCAAGGTGGTGGTCGATGAGTCGGTGATCGAACACAAATCCGAGCCCTATCTGATCTATCAGAATCCACCGCCGCAACCCAAGGTCGCGGCCGCTGAATAGCTGCCCAGGCCGTTGTCCTGCAGCGGCTTTCCGGTCTCCACTTGCATCCCTTCGCAGATGGCCCCATAACTTGGGCCATGGTGCCTTGCACCCTTTTTTCCTGAGCGCGCGCTGGAGCCGACATGCCTCGTTCCCAAACTGAATCGCTTGACCTGCCGGTATTGCCGCTGCGCGACGTCGTGGTGTTTCCGCACATGGTCATCCCCCTGTTCGTGGGGCGTGACAAATCGATGCGCGCGCTCGAGCAGGCGATGGAAGCCGACAAGCGCATCCTGCTGCTCGCGCAGAAGTCTCCCGAGACCGACGATCCTGCAGCCGGGGACCTGTATTCGATAGGTTCTCTGGCCCAGGTGCTGCAGCTGTTGAAGCTGCCGGACGGCACGATCAAGGTGCTGGTTGAAGGCACGGCGCGGGTTCGCGTGAGCAAGATCAACGAGCGCGACGGTGCCCTGTATGGCATCGGAGAGGAGCTGGAGTCCAGCGACGAGCGCGAGCCGCGCGAGATCGAGGCGGTCGCACGATCCCTGATGGGGCTGTTCGAGCAGTACGTGAAGACCAACCGCAAGCTGCCCCCGGAGCTGCTCCAGACGCTGAGCGGCATCGATGAACCCAGCCGCCTTGGCGACACCATCGCGGCGCATCTCGGCGTGCGCCTGAGCGACAAGCAGCGACTGCTCGAGACCGTGGACGTGGGCGAGCGCCTGGAGCTGCTGGTCGGGTTCGTCGACGGCGAGATCGACGTGCAGCAGCTGGAAAAGCGCATCCGTGGGCGGGTCAAGTCACAGATGGAAAAGAGCCAGCGCGAGTACTACCTCAACGAGCAGATGAAGGCCATCCAGAAGGAACTGGGCGAGCTGGACGACGCTCCCAACGAGCTTGAGGAGCTGGCCAGGAAGGTCGCCGAGGCGGGCATGCCCAAGCCGGTCCTGGCGAAGGCGAAGAACGAACTCAACAAGCTCAAGCAGATGTCGCCCATGTCGGCCGAAGCGGCCGTGGTGCGGAATTACCTGGAATGGCTGCTGGGCGTGCCCTGGAAAAAGCGCAGCAAGATCCGCAACGACTTGAAAGCCGCCGAGGACGTGCTGGATGCCGACCATTACGGCCTGGAGCGGGTGAAGGAGCGGATCCTCGAGTACCTCGCCGTGCAGACGCGCGTGAAGAAGATGAAGGGCGCGATTTTGTGCCTGGTCGGCCCGCCCGGCGTGGGCAAGACTTCGCTGGGTCAATCCATCGCCAAGGCGACCAACCGCAAGTTCGTGAGGATGTCGCTGGGCGGCGTTCGCGACGAGGCCGAGATCCGCGGCCACCGACGCACCTATGTGGGCTCGATGCCGGGCCGCATCGTGCAGAACCTCAACAAGACCGGCACCAAGAACCCGCTGTTCCTGCTTGACGAGATCGACAAGATGTCGAACGACTTCCGCGGTGATCCTTCTTCGGCCCTGCTCGAAGTGCTCGACCCCGAGCAGAACCACACGTTCAACGATCACTATCTGGAAGTCGACCTGGACCTGTCCGAAGTGATGTTCGTAGCGACGTCCAATACCCTAAACATCCCGGGCCCGTTGTTGGACCGCATGGAGGTCATTCGCATCCCCGGCTACACCGAGGACGAAAAGCTCAATATCGCCCAGCGTTACCTGTTGGCCAAGCAGCTCAAGGCCAACGGTCTGCAGGCGGACGAGCTGAACATCACCGAAGGTGCGATCCGTGACCTGGTGCGCTATTACACGCGTGAGTCGGGCGTACGCAACCTGGAGCGGGAGATCGCCAAGATCTGTCGCAAGGTGGTCAAGGAGATTGCGCTCGCTGGACCGCGCCCCGCAGGCAAGAAAAAGCCTGCCGCGATCAGCGTGACGTCCAAGAACCTGGAAAAGTACCAGGGTGTCCGACGCCATGATTTCGGCCGTGCCGAGGAGCAGAACGAGATCGGACTGGTTACCGGGCTGGCCTGGACCGAAGTGGGCGGCGAACTGTTGCAGATCGAGGTTGCGCTGGTGCCTGGCAAGGGAGGCATGACCCTGACCGGCCAGCTTGGCGACGTCATGAAGGAATCGGCATCTGCGGCGCTGTCGGTGGTCCGGGCGCGCGCCGAAAGCCTCGGCATAGACGTGGACTTCCTGCAGAAGCAGGACGTGCATCTGCACGTGCCCGATGGGGCGACCCCAAAGGACGGCCCTAGCGCTGGCATCGCCATGGCCACGGCGCTGGTCTCCACGTTGACCAGAAATCCTGTGCGCGCCAACGTGGCGATGACGGGCGAAATCACGCTGCGTGGTCGCGTGTCGGCCATCGGCGGCCTGAAAGAAAAGCTGCTCGCTGCGATACGGGGCGGCATCACCACCGTCATCATTCCCGAAGAAAACCGCAAGGACCTTGCGGACATCCCGGCCAACGTCACCCAAGGCATGAAGATCGTGCCCGTGCGCTGGATTGACGAGGTGCTGGATCTCGCTCTCGAGCGCCCGATCACGCCAGCGGCAGCGTCGGGCGGCGGAAAGAAGCTGCCGGCGCGGACAAGGGAAAAGCCTCCGGTGCAGCCAGAGGTGAAGCATTGAAGTCGATCGGGAATACCCGGATCGGGTCGCAAAACCCGCGCCGTTGCTAGGTTTTCGCCTTGCGCCGATATTTGGGCGCTGGTATAACTGCCACACCCGGAGACGCTCGATTTCACGCCGCGTTTCACGGCCCACCTGATTGGACCTTTCCCCTTGGCAACGAGCAGGGGAGTTCGATCATCATTTCGCGGTTGTTGCCGCACACGGAGTCAATAGATGAACAAAACCGAATTGATCGATGCAGTCGCCGATACCGCCGATCTCAGCAAGGCCGATGCCGGTCGTGCCGTTGATGCGGTGATTTCTTCCATCACCAAGGCATTGAAGTCGGGCGACAGCGTCACCGTCGTGGGCTTCGGCACCTTCCAGGTGCGCGCTCGCGCCGCGCGCAGCGGCCGCAATCCGAAGACTGGCGACACCATCCAGATCAATGCGTCGAAGAATCCGGCGTTCAAGGCTGGTAAGGCCCTGAAGGATGCCGTAAACTAATCTGCTGCCGCCGACGTTTCGACGCCGGCAAAAGCGCTGGGGTGCTTAGCTCAGCGGTAGAGCGTCTCCCTTACACGGAGAGGGTCGGGGGTTCGAAACCCTCAGCACCCACCACCCCACGGTGGTACGACAAAGGTTCCAGAAAGCGGAGTGGTAGTTCAGTTGGTTAGAATGCTGGCCTGTCACGCCGGAGGTCGCGGGTTCGAGTCCCGTCCACTCCGCCAATTCAACAAGCCGAAAGCCCACAGAGATGTGGGCTTTTTGCTGTCCTGTCACATGCGTTCATTGGGTTCGATCCGGACAAACCCGCCCCGCAGCGCACCGACCCGGGATGTCCGGATAGCAGGTCCAAAGCCCTGTCTCAGAGGGCCACGGCGCGCTAGACTGCGCGGCTTACATCAACACACTCAGGTCCGTCACCGATGCTGCAGAAGCTGCGCGAGAAAACCACAGGCTGGATTGCCACCGCCATCCTCGGGTTGCTGATCGTCCCGTTCGTTTTCGTCGGCGTGAACGAGTACGGCAGCGGCAGCAGGGACACGAGTGTCGCTACGGTGGAAGCACCGCCGGCATGGTGGTCTTCTGCACCATCGTGGTGGCCGGTGTCCATGCTTTGGCAAAAGGAGGTGGTTTCCCTTGAGGAATTCCGCACCCGTTTTGAAATCGCGCGCAGCAGCGAAAGGGCGGCACAGGGTGAGGCATTCGACCCGCGGACGTTCGAAAGCCTGGACAACAAGATGCAGTTGCTTCAGGTTCTCGTGGACGAGAAGGTGCTGGCGCTGGCCGCCAGGCGCGCCGACATCAGCGTAAGCGACGCGGCGGTGCGCGAGGAAATCGCGAAAGAACCCGGGTTCCAGGTCGAGGGCAAGTTCGATCCGGATCGCTACACGCTGATGCTGTCCTCGCAGCAGCCTGCCCTGACACCGGCCCAGTTCCAGCAGGAGCAGCGTGATCGGATGCAGATGGCGCTGATCCCGCAAGGGCTCAGTGAGTCGGAATTCGTCACCACCTCCGAGCTGGAAAGATTGATCAAGCTGCTTGGCGAAACCCGCGACGTGAGCATCGTCGCCCTGCCACCGGCCGAAGCTGACAGTGCTCCGGTAAGCGACGCCCAGATCAAGAGCTGGTACGAAGGACACCTGCAGGATTTCCAACAGGCGGAAACGGTGTCGGTCGAATACGTCGACATCGATGGGAGCACGCTGCCTGCTGGCGAGGACGTTGTTGACGAAGCGGCGCTGCGCGAGCGCTATGAGAAGGAGAGGTCGCGTTTCATGTCCGCCGAACAGCGCATGACCTCGCACATTCTGATCACCGTGGCCGAAGACGCGACCCCTGCCGTTCGCGCCGCAGCGGAAAAGAAGGCGGCATCACTGGCGCAGCAGGCGCGCCGGCCAGGGGCAGATTTCGAAGCGCTGGCCAAGGCCAATTCGCAGGACCCGGGCTCTCGCGAATCTGGTGGCGACCTGGGATGGGTGGAGCAGGGAGCGATGGTGAAGCCGTTCGAGGACGCGCTGTTCTCGATGGAGGCTGGCGAAGTTCGCGGCCCGGTCAGGACCGACTTCGGGTATCACGTGCTGAAGCTGCGCGAGGTCAAGGGCGGGCAGGGGCAGTCCTTCGAAGACGTGCGCGATGAGTTGGCTGCCGAGCAGGTCGAGTCGCAGCGGGAGCGGTCCTTCAGCGAACTGGCCGGTAGCCTTGTCAACGAAGTGCTGAAGAACCCGACTGCGCTGGGTCCGGCGGCTGAGAGCGTGGGGCTGCGGGCGCAGAAAGCAGGGCCATTTTCTCGCGTGACCGCGCCAGGGATACTGGGTAACCCGGCGCTGCTGCGTGCGGCGTTTTCCGATGCCATGGTCGAGGACGGGACAATAAGTGACCCGATCGAAGTGGGCCCGCAGCGCAGCGTCGTATTCCGGGTCCTGGCCCACACGCCGGCCCAGGCGCAGCCTCTTGTCCAGGTGCGCGACCAGGTGATCCAGTCGGTGCGCGACGATCGCACCAGCAAGGCCGCCGCAGTGGCTGCCGAGGCGCTGCTGGCGCGGGTGAAGAAGGGCGAGAGCCTGCAGGGGATTGCGAAAGCGCAGTCGTTGGAGAGTGGTGAACTGCCAGGTGTGCAGCGCGGCGCGCCGGTGCCTTCGGCGCAGATCAACCAGGCGATCTTCGCCACCGAACGTCCAGCCGAAGGTGCGATCTCAGCCGGCAAGGCGCCCATGGAAGGCGGCGGTTACGCCGTGTTCGTGGTGACCAAGGTCATCGACGGTGACCTGGCGACCCTGCAGCCCGAGCAGCGCGACCAGCTGCAACAGCAGGTGATGCAGATGCGTGGTCGCAGCGCGGTCGAATCCTTCGTGGAATCGCTGCGCAAGAGATATCGGATCACCCTGCAGGAAGCGCGCCTGGAGTAGGCGGACCTGCACGGGCGCGGTTCCAGCCCGCCAGCCCTGTTTGGAAAGAAAAAGCCCGGTATCGCCGGGCTTTTTTTAAGCGAATGTCTGGATTCCAGAATCAATCGCCAATGCCGGTCATCCCCAGGATGTTGTAGCCGGCATCGACGTAGGTGATCTCACCGGTGATGCCCGATGCAAGATCCGAGCACAGGAACGCGCCCACGTTGCCGACATCCTCGATGCTGACCGTGCGCCGCAGCGGCGCGTAGGCTTCGACGTGGCCCAGGATGCTGCGGAAGCCGGCGATGCCCGCGGCGGCCAGGGTCTTGATGGGGCCGGCCGAGATGGCGTTCACGCGGATGCCCTCCGGGCCGAGGTTGAGTGCAAGATAACGCACGCTGGCCTCCAGGCTGGCCTTGGCCACGCCCATGACGTTGTAGTTCTGGAGCGCGCGTTCCGCGCCCAGGTAGCTGAGGGTCAGGATCGCACCGTGGCGGCCCTGCATTGCGGGCCGCGCCGCCTTGGCCAGCGCCGCGAGCGAATAGGCAGAGATGTCGTGGGCCTGGGCGAAGTTCTCGCGCGTCAGCCCATCGAGGAAGCCGCCGGTGATGGCCTCGCGCGGAGCGAATGCGATGGCGTGCACAAGGATATCGAATCCGTCCCAGTGCTGGGCAAGTCCTTCGAAGCAGCGCGCAATCTGCGCATCGTCGGTGACGTCCAGCGGCAGCACGATATCGCTGCCGAACTCCGCTGCGGCTTTTTCCACCCGCGACTTGAGGCGGTCGTTCTGGTAGGTGAACGCCAGCTCCGCGCCTTCGCGATGCATGGCTTCGGCGATGCCCGATGCGATCGAGCGGTCGCTCGCGATGCCGGTGATCAGTGCGCGCTTGCCTTGCAGGAAACCCATGGACACCCTTTGCTGATTGATCCGGCCGCCATTTTGCCACCTTTCCCCTGCGCGGCCGACGGGGGCAGCGCACTGGCTAGTCGGCGGATTCCACCAGCCGCAGCTCCATGCCAGGCTGCAGGGTGCTGCTGCCAGTGAGCCGGTTGCGGCTCAGCAACTGTTCCAAAGTGAGTCCATGGCGTTTTGCGATCGTCCAGGCCGATTCGCCGCGGCGCACAGTGTGGAATCGCGGCGGCGGCGATTGGCCGGCTACAAGGCTGTCAGCAGGCAGCAACACGGCAGGGGCAACGCGGCTCACCAAGCCGCTGGGCGCGGCGAAAACAGGGCCGTTCATCGGGGCCAGGATCCGAACCGGCGTGCCGCCACGCTTGATCCCCGAAGCCAGTGCCGGGTTGAGCCGCCTCAGCAGCGCAGGATCGTGTCCCTGCGTGGTGGCCCAGGCATCCAGGCTCCGCACTCCCGGGGCAACGCCCTGTGCCGCGAGTACCGGTACCGATCGATCAATCCGATCCAGCCACTGTTCGCGCTCAGGAGCCTGCTGCAGCAGGCAGGCCAGCGCGTGCAGCTTTTCGACGTAGGAGTAGGTGATGCGCGAGAGCCCCGGCAGTTTTGCCGGCTGTGCGTTCTGGGCGTTCATGCCGGCCTTTCGCATCGACTGCAGGATGCGGTATTCGCCCGCGTTGTAGCCCATGACGGCAAGCCTCCAGTCACCGCCGAACATCCCGTGCAGCTTCTTCAGGTACTTCACCGCCGCCCGCGTGGAATCCACTGGGGAAAGGCGCCCGTCGTAGCCGCCGCTGATTTCGATGCCCTGGTTGCGCGCGGTGATGCCGATGAACTGCCACAGCCCCGCGGGGCCGCTGGCGCTGCGGGCAGCGGGCTTGTAGCCACTCTCTACGAAGGGGATCAGGGCATATTCGGTTGGCAATTGCGCCTCGCGCAGGGCTTCCACGACGTAGCCGAAGAGTGGCAAGAGGTCGTCGTTGCTTTTGGCCAATCGGGCCGGAGCGTTCACGAAGTGCTGCTGCCAGCGGGTGCCGCCGGCGCACTCGGGGTCGGCCAGGCCATCGCGGAAGCGTTCGTAGATGGCGAGCCCACTGACCAGATGCGGGGAGGCAAGCGTGGCGGGGACGATCGGCACGGCCGCCATCGGCGTGGGCAGGCTGGTGTTCAACGCCACCGCGTCGCTGGCCTTCAGGGGTGGCGTCCAGGTCAGCGCGCACAGCATGACGCCAAGCAACCACGCCCAGCGCCTCATGCGCTGAAACCGTCCTTCCAGCGCCGCAGTTCGGCGAATGCTTCCACATCATCGACGCCGGCGCGCGCCATTCGCTGCTCGATCACGGCGCGTACGGCGGCATCGCGGATTCGCAGGAACGGGTTGGTGGCCAGCTCGACTGCCAACGTGGAGGGCAAGGTGGGTCGACCGGCGTTGCGCATGGTCCTGGCTTCCTCGGTACGTCGACGCAGGGCGTCGTTTGCGGGGTCCACGGCCCGGGCGAAGGCGGCGTTGGCCAGAGTGTACTCGTGGCCGCAGCAGACGGCCGTGTCCGGGGGCAGTGCCGCAAGCCGGTCCAGGGAATCGAGCATCTGCGCCGCAGTGCCCTCGAACAGCCGCCCGCAGCCCAGGCTGAACAGTGTGTCGCCGCAGAACAGGTGCCCACCACCGTGGAAGGCGACGTGGCTCAGGGTGTGGCCGGGGACCGCGTGCACCTGGAAAGCGATTTCGCCGAACGGCACCCGCGAGCCCTGCTCTACACGCTGAGTCGCCATGCTGATCCGCGAGTCCTCCGGCGCGTAGACCTCCAGGGTTGGCCAGCGCTCCAGGAGTGCTCTCACGCCGCCGCAATGATCGGCGTGGTG
>JBBSVH010000088.1:0-10937 GCA_038233685.1 Lysobacterales bacterium
CGCTGCGCAGCGGCTCGTCGCCACCCTGCAGCGGCTCCACCTGGATCGAGATATCGTGTTCGAACTGGGCACCGTTGGTCGCGTGCAGATCCACCATCACCAGCGGATCCCAGGTCTTCACCAGCTCCAGCATGGCCTGCATTTCAGGCGTATCGGCTTTGGCGTAGTCGCGGTTGAGGTTGTAGTTCTGCGCGGTCGTGCGCCAGCCCATTTCTTCGGGGCCGCGCTGGTTGGGTCGATTCCAGGCGGCAAATCGTTCGTGTCCATCGACGCTGAACACCGGCACGAACACCCATACCAGCTTGTCCAGCGCGCCAGGCGCGGCGGTACCCTCCAAGACCTCGCGCAGCGCAAGGAATCCTGCGTCCTTGCCATCGATTTCACCGGCGTGGATGCCGCCCTGGACCAGCACCACCGGCAGTCCTGCAGCGCGCGCGGCGGCGGGATCCAGCGCTCCGCTGGTCGATGCGACGAGCGCCTTCATCGGCCTGCCTTCCGGAGAGACCCCGAAATCGAAACAGCGCACCGATTGCGGATAGGCCTGGGCAAATGCTTCGCACAGCAGCGGAACTTCGGCGTAGCGGCCAGTCTTATGGAAGCCGGACCGCTCAGATACGGTGGTGAGGGATGTCGCGTTGGCGGGCATGGAGAAGAGGACCAATAGCAGAGAGAGAAGTCTGGGCACAGGAAGGCGAGAATTTTGTGAGGAGACGCGCATGATGCACCTGGTGTGCCGTGGCCGCACGGGCATGCGCAGCAAAACGCGCACGCAGCTCAGCTGTGGGTCTGCACGATGCGGTACCCTCCCAGCACTTTAAAGTCCGGACGCGTCGATGGACACACCCGCACTGGCCTTGGCCGCAGGACCCCATCGGCCTGTCCACGACGACCTCGGCAGCGCCACCGGTTCCCACCCCGACGGGCAAGCCGCCAATCGGTGATCCTGCAGGGCGTTGGGACGGGGCGCAGCGAGTGGCCGTTGCGCTTTTTCTTTTCAGCCGCACACGCGATTGTCGCCGCACTGGCCGCTGGCCCGTACGTGAGACGTTGCGCGATGCGGTACGTTTCCCGCAACAATCGAGGACACCATGGAAGCACCTATCACCCTGCTGTTGATCGCCGTGACCTGCCTGGTTTCATGGCTGGCCTTCAACAACCGCCGGCTCACCGACCGCCTGATCCTGTGGCCGCCGGCCATCGACAAGCATCGGCAGTACGAGCGGCTGCTGACCTACGGGTTCATCCACGCCGACTTCATGCACCTGTTGTTCAACATGGTCACGCTGTTCTTCTTCGGGCGGATGATCGAACAGGTGATGGCGCGGGCGGTGGGCGTGTGGGTGTTTCCGCTGTTCTATCTGTCGGCGATGGTGGTTTCGATCCTGCCGACCTACCTGAAGAACCAGCACAACCCGAACTACCTCAGCCTGGGCGCTTCGGGCGGCGTCTCAGCGGTGCTGTTCGCGTTCGTGCTGATCGCTCCATGGCAGCTGATTTTCGTGTTCTTCATTCCGTTGCCCGCCATCGTATTCGCGGTCCTTTACGTGGGCTACAGCATCTGGATGGACCGGCGCGGGGGCGACCGGATCAACCACAGTGCCCATCTGGCCGGTGCCGCCTATGGCGTCATGTTCATGCTGATCATGCGACCCGCACTGCTCCAGCATTTTATCGATACGCTGCAGAATCCGACGTTCGGCGGCTGAGACGTTTCAGCACTCGCCGCGCCTGCGTGCTGTGCAGGCTGGCCGTGGCTCAATCATCACGAAACGCAGACCATCACCCGAGCCAGCCCGGGCCGCACCAGGCAAACGCCGGCCTGTCAGGGAATGAGTATTGATGTGCGGAGCGCTGCCTATCCCGGATTGCAGTGCGGTGAGGCGAGCGTAAAGGCGTTGCGATGGCACGCGGGCGAGCGACGTCTAACGTTGATCCAGGGCAGCTTCGTTACCGGCGTCCGCGATGGGCAGGGCAGTGGTGGTAAAGGCTGATTGACCCCGGACAGTCCCTGCTCGTGAGGGTGTGCATTGCTTGCTTGGTCGCCCGAGCGGCCACCGGCGGAGGCTATCGCGTTCTTGCTCTGTCGTGGCCTTACTCGCCGCCGAGGTTGCTGACGCCCTTGGTGCAGATTGCGCCTTCGTGGCTGGCGTAGGACGACAGGAGGCGCTCGTAGACGGCGTTGTTCAGACGCTCGAACTCCCACTCGTCGGTGTGTCCGGTGACAGCAAGCTGGTAAAGGCCTTCGAGCAAGGTGAAGTCGCTGGAAGACACGCTGCTGGTGGTCGATTCGTCGAGGCTCATCTGCATTTCCCTGGGTTGGAAGGTGGACGAAAGGTGTGAAGCAGAATTCGTGCCAACTTCTTGGGTGCCGACGCGCCCGTTGACCTCGCAGCAAGTACAGCAGGCACGACGGCTGCAAAGTGACGCGGAACGTCCAGTTATGCCGCCGCCTTAACGGCCCAGCGGCACAATGGCCGCGACTGTCCACAGGAACCAGCCCATGCAGATCAGCCACCAGCCCGAAGCAGGTCGCTTCCACGCAACGATCGACGGCCACGACGCCAAGCTCACCTACCGCCTTGACGGGGATCGAATCACCATCGAGCACACAGGAGTCCCCAGCGCGATAGGCGGGCGCGGCGTCGCTGCTGATCTGGTCAAGGCAGCGCTCGACTTCGCGAGGTCGGAGGGGCTGAAGGTCGTGCCCGCCTGCTCCTATGCGGCGTCCTACATCCAGCGGCACACTGCCTATGCGGACCTGCTCGCCTGACTCGTCACGGGCTCATGTTGCGCGGCGTCATAGACTCCGCCATCCGTCCTGCAAGGAAGCCATCGTGTCCCACGTCGTGAAGCTCGCACTCTGCTTGACGCCATTGCTGTTGCTGCCTGCGTGCGACCGGCAAAAAGGCGGCCACAGCACAGGGGAAGCGGTCGAGGTGCCGGCTCCAGCGGTGGCGCCACCCACCTCCGAACCTGCGCCGATGCTTCAAGACGTGATTGAAACCACTGGCTCGTACATCGTGGGCGTGAGCTACGGCCCTGAAATCAGCAAGTACCCCGGACTGGCGGAGGTTGTGCAGAGCCACGCGGCACAGGCGCGCGCCGAGTTGATGGAGGCCGTCGAGGCCTTCGGAAACGACGAGCCCCCTTCGCCGTACGAGCTGTCCCTGGGGTATCGCACCGTGCTGGAGACTCCCGGGTTGGTGGCGGTCTCGGTGGACGGAAGCCGGTACACGGGAGGGGCCCACGCCGAGCCGATCGTCGAGCGCTTCGTGTGGCTTCCCATTCAGCGGCGCATGCTGTCTTCCGAGCAACTGATACCCAACGAGGAGTCATGGTCGGACATCGCGAGCTACATCCGCGAACAGCTGCATACGGCGCTTTCGGTGCGCGCTGATCGGGACAGACTGGCGCCCGAGGACCGATCGCGGCTGGTGCGGGAGGCCGACAAGAACATCAGGGAGGGCACTGCGCCAAGCGCGGAAAATTTCAGCAGTTTCGAGCCACGCGTCGATGCGAGCGGAAAAATCACTGGCTTGCGCTTCATTTTTCCGCCGTACCAGGTGGGCCCCTACGTGGACGGCACGCAGACAGTGGATGTTCCAACCGAGGTACTGCTTCCACACGTCGCTAGCGAGTACCGGGGGCTTTTCGCCGGGGGTTGAAGCTCACTGCCTGCTCCAGCGGGCGAGGGCGCGTCGCCCCACTCCGGGGTTTGTGCTGTGTAAACACCAACCAAAAAAAACCGCCGGGTGCGACCCCGACGGTTTTTTTCTTGGACAGGGCAATCCCTGTTAGTTCGCTGGATCGTCCATGGGTGCGGCAACCGCACCGGCGTCGTCGGTCATTTCCGCGACCAACCCACGGCGCTCGAGCAACGGTTCGATCCTGGGCTCGTGGCCGGCGAAGTCCTGGAACAGCTGCAGCGCATCCTTGCTGCCACCCTGCGACAGCAGCGTGGCGCGGAAGTGGTCACCGTTCTTGCGCGTGAGCCCGCCGTTGTCCTTGAACCATGCCACGCTGTTGGCATCCAGCACTTCGGACCAGATGTAGGCGTAATAGCCGGCCGAATAGCCACCCATGATATGGCTGAAGTAGGGGGTCTTGTAGCGCGGCGGCACGGGCTTGTAGTAGATGCCGTCCGCCTTGAGTGCATCCTCCTCGAACTTCATCACGTTGGCTGCATCTGGAACCTGGCTGGCGTCGATCTGGTGCCAGCGCTGGTCAAGCATTGCCGCCCCGAGGTATTCAGTTGTGGCGAAACCCTGGTTGAATTTGGACGCGGCAATCACCTTGTCCAGCAGCTCCTGCGGCATCGGCTCGCCGGTCTTGTAGTGCTTGGCGTAGTTCTTCAGCACCGAGGGCCAGTCAGCCCACATCTCGTTGACCTGCGAGGGGTACTCGACGAAGTCACGCGGGACGCTGGTGCCGGTGAAGTAGGGGTACTCGACGTCGGAGAACATGCCGTGCAGCGCATGGCCGAATTCATGGAACATCGTGGTGACTTCATCCCAGGTCAGCAGCGTAGGCTGCCCGTCGGCCGGCTTGGTGATGTTGAGGTGGTTGGCCACCACCGGCTTGAATTCGGTCAGGCCCGACTGCGATACGTAAGAGTTCATCCACGCGCCACCGCGTTTGGACGGACGCGCGTACATGTCGGCAATGAAGATGGCCAGCTGCTTGCCGTCGGCATCTAACACGTCATAGGTGGTGACGTCGGGGTGATAGGTCGGAAGATCGGTGCGCTGCTTGAACGTCAGCCCGTAAAGCTGATTGGCGGCGTAAAATACCCCGTTCTCGAGCACGTTCTTGAGTTCAAGGTAGGGCTTGAGCTGGGACTCGTCGAAGTTGAACTTCTCCTGGCGGACCTTCTCGCTGTAGAACGACCAGTCCCAGGGCTGGAGCTGGAAATTGCCCCCTTCCTTGTCGATCGTCGCCTGCAGGTCGGCTGCTTCGCGCTTCGCGTTCGCGACGGCCGGCGGGGCCAGCTTGCTCAGCATGGCGTTGACGGCCTGCGGAGTCTTGGCGGTTTCGTCCTCCAGCACGTAAGCGGCGTGGTTGGGGTATCCAAGCAGCTTGGCCCGCTCGGCGCGCAGCGTCATGATCTTCGAGATGATCTCGCGATTGTCGAATTCGCCGCCGCTGCTGCCGCGCGACACCGATGCTTCGTACAGGCGCTTGCGGGTCTCGCGATCGGTCAATTCCGATTCGGGCGGCTGGCCCGTGGTGTTGAGCAGGGCGATGACGTACTTGCCCTTCAAGTCACGCTTCTCAGCCGCGGCTGCCGCGGCGTCGATCTGGTCCTGGCTCATTCCATCGAGCTTCTTGACGTCGTCCACGACCAGTGCAGAGGCATTGACACCGCCGAGCACGTTCTGGGTGAACTTGGTACCCAAGCCGGCCAATTCCGCGTTCATTTTCTTGAGCTTGGTCTTGTCGGTTTCGGAAAGATTGGCACCGGAGCGGACGAAATCGGTATGGTAGCGTTCGATCAGCCGCACGGCTTCGGCATCGACACCCAGCGACTCGCGATTGTCATGCAGCGCCTTGATCCGCGCAAAAAGCTGCGGATTCAGGAAGATGGCGTCGCGGTGTGCCGAGAATTTCGGAGCGTATTCCGCCTGCAGCGCCTCGCGGGCATCATTGGTGTCGGCGCCAACAAGGCTGTAGAACACCGTCGTCGCGCGATCAAGCACCCGGCCGGACTTCTCCAGCGCCAGTATGGTGTTGTCGAAGCTCGGCTTCTGTGGATCCGCGGCGATCGCTTCGACCTGTTTCAGTTGCTCGGCCATGCCTGCGTCGAAGGCAGGTGCAAAATCGCTGTCCTTGATCTGGTCGAATTGGGGGTAGTGCAGGGCCAGGGGGCTCTCTGCGAAGAATGGATTGGCCGGCTTGGCGTCGTCAGTGGTAGCGGGAACGGTGTGGGAGTAGGCAGGCATAGAAAGTCCAAGGGTCGCGGCAAGCGCGAGGGCGAGGCGGGTAGTCATAGAGCAGGTTCCTTCCACGGATTGACCGACAAGGCTAACCCATGGGCCGTTGTGCAGCCGTGACCAGTGGGGTTCTTTGATATGCGGCAGGCGCTGCGCTTACCGACCGCTTCAGCTGCCGAACGGTATGCTAGAACTCGTTCAAGCCGTTAGCCAAGGACCTTTGGGCCGTCGATGAATCCCCGATATTCCATTATCCTGCTGGCCTCCGTCCTGCTGGTGTGCGGCGCGGCTGTTGGCGTGTCTGCAGCAGGCGCGCGCGAAGGCCTGACGCTGCAGCAGCGTGTCGAGGCCTTGGCCCGCAGCGCGCCAGCTATAGACCGGAAGGTGCTGGCCCTTGCGGCGCGTTCGCTGAGCTGCGCCCGCCGTAGTGCGCTAATCGACGATCCCCAGGTGATGGGCGTCATCGACTACTCGTTGCCGTCCACCAAGAGCAGGCTCTGGGTGTTCGACCTGGGCAGCAACCGGCTCCTGTATGAGGAACTGGTGGCCCACGGGCGCAATACCGGGGAAAACATGGCGACGCGCTTCTCCAACATCGAAGGCAGCAACATGTCCAGCCTGGGTGCGTTCCAGGCGCAGGAGTCGTATGTCGGTCTGAACGGGTACTCGCTGCGGCTTCGCGGGCTGGAGTCCGGGGTGAACGACCAGGCGCGCAACCGGGCAATCGTCATTCACGGCGCGCCCTACGTGAGCACCCAGTTGATCACCTCGCAGGGCCGCATTGGACGCAGCCTCGGTTGCCCCGCACTGCGTCCGGCTGTCGCCCGCCCGGTGATCGACGCGCTCCGCGACGGGGCGTTCCTGTTCGCCTACTTTCCCGACAAGCAATGGCTGGACGGTTCGCCGCTGCTGGACGCTGACTGTGGTGCAAGCGCAGCACGATAGGCACCAGCGCGTTCGATTTGCGTCCCATCATCGGTTGCAAAGGACGGGCTGGCGGTGTCTCATGCCGGTTCACTCGTACCTTGGGGCCAACAGATGAGCACTGCCTATGAATTTTCCGCGACCGATATCGAGGGCAAGGCAATATCGCTCGAGGAATTCAGGGGCAAAGCGATGCTGATCGTCAACGTGGCCTCCAAGTGCGGATTCACTCCGCAGTACGAGGGCCTGGAAAAACTCTGGCAGGACTATCGCGACCGGGGGCTGGTGGTATTGGGATTCCCGTGCGACCAGTTTGGCCACCAGGAGCCGGGCAACGAGGACGAAATCCGCAGCTTCTGCTCGCTCAACTACGGCGTCACCTTTCCGATGTTCGCCAAGATCGAGGTCAACGGCGACCAGGCGCATCCACTGTGGCAGTGGCTGAAGAAGGAGAAGAGCGGTCTGCTGGGAACCGGCGTGATCAAGTGGAACTTCAGCAAGTTCCTCATCGACCGCGACGGTGCGGCCATCAAACGCTATGCGCCCACGGACAAGCCTGCGTCCCTCTCCGGGGACATCGAAGCCGCGCTCGCCTGAGCAGTGGCTCAGTGGTCAGCGCCGGGGATCACCGCTTCGGTGCGCTGTCTCTCTCGATCCGGGTCAGGATCCGGGCCGCAAGGGAAGACCAGGTATTCCAGTCGTGGCCGCCCTTCTGGACCAGGACCTGGTCCGGTCGCAGTGCAGGTTCGAGCAGCGGCATGGTGTCCTTCAAGCGATCACCGGTGCCATAGGCAAGCCAGATGTCCGTGGCCTGCACGGGGTCGTTCATCCAGGACTGCACGTGTTCCCAGAGCTCGCGCTGGAATGTCTCCCAGCCCGGCGCCGCAGGCTCGCCCGGTTTCCACTGGGCGAGGCCGCCTGACTGGCGAATTTCCTGCAGCAACGCGTCTTCGCCCAGATAGGGTGCCAGCAGGATCAGCCCGTCCATTTCACCGGGGTAGGCCTGGTCGTACATGATCGTGCCCATGCCGCCCATCGACGCCCCGGCCAGCCACACCTCCCGATAGCCGTAGCGTCGCGCTGGCGCCACGATTTCCTCATGCAGCCGCTGAGGCGCGCGCCCCTGCTGGTAGTAGTCCATGGCCAATCCGGTGAGGATCACGTCAGCGTCAGGCCATACCGACTGCACGGCTTGGGCGATGCCTGAGCGCTGCATCGCGTCCAGGTCGTCGGCGCGGCCAGGCAGCACGACCACCAGTCGCGTTGCCTTGGTCGGCGCAGGGACCAGTGCGTGGGGGATCGGTACGCTCGCATCGCCCTTGGGGTAGCAGCCGGCGAGCAGCAGCGCCAAGCCAAGAGCAATCAATGCCGAACCAGTCGATGTTTTACCCATCATTGCCTTCTCCTGCCGCGCTGCTTTTGCGCAAGCTCATTTTCAAGGGTCAGCTGCCCGCGCGCCGTGAAAGCACCTCGGCAGGCAGCAGGGCCATGATTTCTTCGATGAAAGCAGGCAGCATCCGCTCCGAATAGCCACGATGCACGTGCGCCACCTTGCCCTCGCGGTCGATGACGAACATGTTGGGGAGCGCTTGCACCCCGTACTGGTCGCTGGTCACACCCTTGGCGTCGTGTACGTAGTTGAGGTTGAAGTCACGGTTGGCGCGCAAGACGCCGAGAAAATCCCTGCGCGGCTCTTTCAGGTTGATCGCGATCACCTCGAGGGCGTCATGGCCGATGACCTTCTGGAAGTGGCCCAATACCGGCAACTCCTTGCGGCACGGACCGCACCACGAGGCCCAGAAGGTTACGATCACCACCTTGCCCCGGTACTGAGCGAGGTCGATCGGTAGACCGCTTTCATGCGACTTGCCCAGATCGCTTGGTGGAATCTCGCCAACCTTTGGCTGGATTGCCGATGGACCGGCGAGCGCGGAGGCCACCAGCGACGCCCACAGTGCCGCTGTCCAGGAAATTTTCTCGACCATCGGTGCGTCCTGTTCCGGATGAGACCGAAGGCTAGCACGCGCTCACAGCGCTTACTTTTCGACGAATGCGCGTTCGATGACGTAATGCCCGGGGCTGCCGATACGAGGCGCCGGCGAGAAGCCAAGCGAGTCGAGGAGGCTGCGTGTATCGGCCAGCATCTGTGGCCCGCCGCAAACCATGGCCCGGTCGCGCGCGGGGTCGAGCGGCTCGATACCGAGTGATTCCATCATCTGGCCGCTGGCCATCAACGCCGTCAGGCGGCCGCGATTGTGGAACGGCTCGCGGGTCACGGCCGGATAGTAGAGCAACTGTTTCTGGATCTGTTCGCCCAGGAACTCGTGATGCGGCAGTTCCTTTTCAAAATAGTCGCGGTAGGCGAGGTCCTGTTCAAAGCGCACGCCGTGGGTGAGGATCACGCGCTCGAAGCGTTCGTAGGTTTCCGGATCCTTGATGACCGACAGCCAAGGAGCCAGTCCGGTGCCGGTGCCCAGCAGGTAAAGGTTGCGGCCGGGATGGAGGTCGCTGATGAGCAGCGTCCCGGTGGGCTTCTTGCCGACCAGGACGGTGTCGCCCGGGCGGATGTCCCGCAGGCGCGAGGTGAGCGCACCGTCGGGCACCTTGATGCTGAAGAACTCCAGCTGCTCCTCCCAGTTGGCGCTGGCGATGGAGTAGGCACGCAGCAGCGGCCTCGTCTCGCCCTCCAGCCCGATCATCACGAACTGCCCGTTGTCGAAGCGGAAGCCATCGTCGCGGGTCGTGGTGAAGCTGAAGTAGTCGTCGGTCCAGTGGCGGACGTCGAGCACCGTTTCCGTGCCGTAGGCGGATGACATTGGATTTAAAGAGGCCGAAGGGGTGCGGGCATTTTAGCCGGGCACGGGATGAAGATAGACGGGGCCAACGTGTGGGAGCGACGTACGTCGCGAAACCCGGGAAGCCGGACGAAATCAGCTGGGCCGCTCGAGTTGCATCCATGCCTGCATGCGTGCATGCATGGGTGGTCGGTGAGATGCTTCGCGACTTACATCGCTCCCACACGAGGATGATCGGTGGAAGCTTTGCCGCTAACGTTGCGCCTGCATCGGTGCAGCGGCACTGGTGTGCCAGCCGCGTCGATGCTCAGGTGCCATTGCCACCATTGCCGTCACCGCGCGGACCGCGGTTGCCTGCGCCGGGCGGTCGCCCGGCGCCGCGAGGGCCGCCCGGACCGCGGGGCTTGCCACCGGGACGCGGTGCACCGCTCGGCTTGCCACCGCCCGGCTTTCCACCGGGACGCGCACCCTGCGGGCGCGGCGCGCGCGGTGGCTGCCCGTACGGATTGAAGCTGCCCGGATTGGCATGGTCGGAGGGGAAACTCGGAGCGTTGCCCGGGTGCCCGTACGGACGCGGGCTGCGCGGCTGGGCATCGCCACCGCCGCGTGGTCCACGCGAATCGGTATTGAAGCCACCCTCGCGCCGTGGACCACGATCGCCGCCAGGCCCACCTTCGCTGCGTGCACCGAACGGGCGATTGCCACCACCACCGGGTCGTGCCTGGCCGCCACCCGGGCGCGCACCGCCGGGCTTGCCGGCGTACGGCTTCTTCGGCCCTGCATTGCGATGTCCGGTTGGCCCGGTCTCCACGCCATCGGGCACATACCAGGTACGGAATGCGGCCGGATTGCCATCGGGAAGTGGCTTGGGCCCCTTGGTTGGGCGCGACTTGAACGGTTTCTGCGATTGCTTTGCGGCCGCTTCACCGGAAACCGTGAGCCCGCCGTGGGGCTTCTTGCTGCCGAAGCGTCCGCGGCCGCGGTCTTCGCGCACGTGGTCGAAGCGACGCAGTTCGCGTCCTTCGTCTGCACTGTTGTGGCCGTTGACGTAGCCCTGCGGACGCTGCTCGTTGGATACCTGCACAGTCGACTTGGCCGCCTTGCGCTGTCCAATCACCGGCTGCAACGTCAGCGCCGGCGGCGCGCCGTCCTCCAGGCCCAGTTCGGCCCGGAGTTTTTCGACATGTGCGTCGGCAAGTTCCTGCGACTGCCCGCGCAGCAGCGGCTGCGGCAGCGACACCTTGCCGTAGCGGGTGCGCTTGAGGCGGCTCACCTGGCAGCCCTGCGA
>JBBSVH010000089.1:0-10862 GCA_038233685.1 Lysobacterales bacterium
ATCTCTACAGGGGCCTGGACCAGCACCTGGCCGGTGTTCTCCTTCATCGCGTGCTCTTCGGCCACGCGGATGATGGAAAGCGAAAGCGACTCGATGCTGCGCATGCGGCCATGGCCGTCACAGCGTGGGCACACGATCTGGCTGGATTCTCCAAGGCTTGGACGCAGGCGCTGGCGGCTCATTTCCATCAGCCCGAAACGCGAGATGCGGCCGATCTGCACGCGTGCACGGTCGAACTTGAGCGCGTTCTGCAGGCGGTTTTCCACGTCGCGCTGGTGCTTGCTGCTGGACATGTCGATGAAGTCGATCACGACCAATCCGCCCAGGTCGCGAAGGCGCAGCTGGCGAGCGACTTCGTCGGCAGCTTCCAGATTGGTCTGGAACGCGGTGTCTTCGATGTCGCTGCCCTTGGTGGAGCGCGATGAGTTGACGTCGATCGCGGTCAACGCCTCGGTCTGGTCGACCACGATCGAGCCACCCGAGGGCAGTCGTACGTTGCGCTCGTAGGCGCCTTCGATCTGGGACTCGATCTGGAACCGGTTGAACAACGGGATGTCATCGGTGTAGTGCTTGAGCTTGCGCAGGTTGTGCGGCATCACCTGCTCCATGAACTCCTTGGCCGTGGCGTGGAGTTCATCGGTGTCGACCAGGATCTCGCCGACGTCCGAGCGCAGGTAGTCGCGAAGTGCACGAACGATCAGGCGCGATTCCTGGTAGATCAGGAACGGAGAGGGCTTGCTCAGTGCCGATTCGGCCACTGCACGCCACACCTGCAGCAGGTAGTCCAGGTCCCATTGCAGCTCTTCGGCGTCGCGGCCGACGCCCGCGGTGCGAATGATCACGCCCATGTCTTCGGGAATGGCCAGTGCGTCCATGGCCTTCTTCAGCTCGGCACGGTCATCGCCTTCGATTCGCCGGGAGACGCCGCCGGCGGTGGGCGAGTTGGGCATCAGCACCATGTAGCGGCCGGCCAGCGAGATGAACGTGGTCAGGGCCGCGCCTTTGTTTCCGCGCTCGTCCTTGTCCACTTGGACCACGACTTCCTGACCTTCCCGCAGCAGTTCCTTCAGCCCGGCCTTGTTGTGGTCGACGCCCGACTGGAAGTAGTCGCGTGAGATTTCCTTCAGCGGCAGGAAGCCGTGGCGTTCTGCACCGTATTCGACGAACGCGGCTTCCAGCGAAGGCTCGAGCCGCGTGATCCGGCCCTTGTAGATATTGGATTTCTTCTGCTCTTTCGACGGTTGTTCAATGTCGATGTCGTACAGGGTCTGTCCGTCGACGATGGCAACGCGGAGTTCTTCTTCCTGCGTCGCATTGATCAGCATGCGTTTCATGTTTGCGTTCCTGGTGCGCAGCTACCGCGCGGACCGCCGTGGGTTTCGCTTCTGGAGCCTTCCTCTTGCGAGGGGGCTCGCTGTCCTGCGCGCAAGCGCGCCGGCCAACGTTGGCTTCCAGCGCTGCAACACCACGGCAAACCCGCGGGAGCGCTTGTCTCTTCTTGTATGTTTCGGGCCGGGGGCTGCTCGGGCAGAAGCTCGGACGCCCCGCGGGACATGTTCAGCTCCGACGTCTGACGCATCGGGCGGTGTCTGGAGTCGCCGGCAAGCCGCTAACATGGCCGCCCCGGGGGCGGTGGTCGCGCACGTTGCCGCAATCGCGGGAAGCTGGGCTTCTGGCCCGCAGCGTCAATAGAGAGCTGGGTAACTTCCTGCGAAATCAAACCCTTATATCGCCCGCCGAGTGTATCAGAATAAGATCCGGATGAACGAGCCCCCCCACACCCCCACTCCTGAACCTGCAGCGCGCACGGCCGTTCGCACCATCAAGGTGCCAGATGACCGTGACGGACAGCGCCTGGACAACTTTCTGCTGGGCAAGTTGAAGGGCGCGCCGCGCAGTCTGATCTACAAGCTGGTGCGTAGCGGCCAGGTACGGGTGAACGGGGGGCGCGCCAAGGCCGATCGCAAGCTCGACGCGGGTGACGAGGTCAGGATTCCGCCGGTATCTGTTGCTGAAGAGGGTGCCGAACGGGGCCCGCCACCGGTGGGGTTCATGGAGCGGCTGGAGGCGGCGATCCTGTTCGAGGATCCGCGTCTGCTGGTGCTCGACAAGCCCACAGGGGTGGCCAGCCATGGCGGGAGCGGCGTCAGCTTCGGCGCGATCGAGACGCTGCGCGCGCTGCGGCCCCACCAGAGCCTGGAACTGGTGCACCGCCTGGATCGCGATACATCCGGTTTACTGGTGGTTGCCAAGAAGCGCTCTGCGCTGCTGGAGCTGCAGGCCCTGATGCGTGAGGATGGCGGCAGCGGTATCCAGAAGCGCTATCTGACGCTGCTGGTGGGTCGGATGCCTGACGGAACCATGAGCGTGGACGCACCGCTGCATGTGGGGCTTCGCCAGGGCGGGGAGCGCCACGTTCAGGTCAATCCGATAGGTAAACCGTCACTGAGCCACTTCAGCGTGCTGGAGCGCCGCGGTGGCCATTCCTATTGCGAGGTCAGGATCGAAACCGGCCGCACCCACCAGATCCGCGCCCATGCCCAGCACATCGCCCATCCGGTGGGCGGTGACGACAAATACGGTGATGAAGCCGTCAACAGGCGCCTGCGCGAGCAGGCCGGGCTGAAGCGGCTGTTCCTGCATGCGGCGTCGCTGCAGTTCTCGCTGGATGCGGGTCGCGCGCCGTATGTCCTGAATTCGCCGCTTGCCGTGGACTTGGCTGCGGCACTCGATCGGCTGGGATGAGCGGCAGTCCGGCTCCGTTTCTGATGGTGCAGCGGACTGCCTGCAGGCGCGCTCAGCTCTTGGCGTCCAGTGCGAAGCACTCCTCAGGACGTGGTTGCGGAACATTGAAGTCCACCGGAACCTGGATGGTCTTGGTCTGCGGCTGCCCACCGCGCGTGGCCGGCTTGAACTCCCAGTCACGGACGCCTTCCCGTGCCGCGCGATCGAGCGCCTCGTTGCCGCTGCTGCGCACCAGGCGCACCTCGGTGGGTGTGCCCTGGACGCCCACCGATAGTGAAAGGACCACCTTGCCGCCGACGCCTGCGCACGCCAGTTCCATGGGGTAGGGCGGCGTGGGCGTGTTCACGGCGGCCACCTCGGTCGCAGTCGCGACCGGCGGCGCCTGCTGATCGGCACGCTCCCCACATGCGGCCAGGGACACGGCGATGGCTGTTCCGACAAGCGCACGGGCAAGGCTCTCGGGACAACGACCGATGAGACTAATGGCGATGGATGAAATCATGCTTGTCCCTCCAGCGCGTCAGCCTTCGCCGCGCAGATGAAGTCGTTCTCGCTCAGGCCGCCGACATCGTGGGTGGAGTAGCGCACCACGGCGCGGTCGTAATGCACGCCAAGGTCGGGATGATGGTCCTCGCGGTGCGCGATGAACGCAAGTGCGTTGACGAACGCCATCGTCCGGTAATAGTCCTCGAAGCGGTAGGTACGGCAGATTGCGCGACCTTCTTCGGCAAGTGTCCAGCCCGGTATGTCGAGCATGAGTTCGGCCACCCGGGCCTGTGTCAGCTTGTGCTCGCTGCCCTTGCGCGGGAGGCAGTGGGCCAGGGCGAGGGGGACTAGATCGGACATGGCAGTTTCCTGTGTGGCGGGGCAGGCTGAACGTATCACCCCGGCAGTGATGGGCGCGAATCAACGCCACACGGCCAGATCGCTAGAATAGCGGCATGATCCAGATATCCGACAGCGCCCAGGCGCACTTCCGCCGTCTGATCGAACGCGAAAACCTTCCCGGTCTCGGCGTTCGCCTCAGCGCAATCGATCCAGGTACGGTTCGCGCAGACGCAAGGCTGGAGTTCGCCGAGCCCGGCGATCTCATGGGTGACGAATGGGCGGTCGATTGCGACGGCTTCACCCTGTATGTCGACGCACAGAGCGTGGCGTGGCTGGACGGAGCGGAAGTCGATTTCGTGACCCAGGGGGCGGGTAGCCAGCTGAACATCAAGGCCCCCAAGATCAAAGGCCAGGCACCCGGTGAAGCCTCCTCGCTGGTGGAGCGCGTGCGCTGGGTAGTGGACAACGAGGTCAATCCGCAGCTGGCCCAGCACAAGGGCGTGGTGGCGGTCGAACAGGTCAGCGCAGATGGCGTGGTGCTGCTGCGTTTCGGAGGAGGCTGCAACGGCTGTGGAATGGCCGATGTCACCCTCAAGCAGGGGATCGAGAAGACCCTGATGTCCCGCGTCCCGGGCGTCACCGCCGTACGCGATGTGACCGATCACGACACCGGGGACGCGCCGTACATTCCGCGCGACAACGCCGCCTGAGAAGCTGACCAACGGTGACCACGGCCGCCGCAATCATTGCTGCGCTACTGGAGGGCAAGCCAAGCCTGGTGGTAGAGCGTCGAACGGGGATGGTCCACGGCTGGGGTTTGTGGATGCGCGGCCTGTCCGAGCGCCTTGGCAGCATCCGTGCCGACGCCGCCGATGCGGTGATCGAGGCCGTGCATCATCGACCCGTGCGTCCGCCGCCGCCCGCCGCTCCCGCCTTGAGCCAATGGCAGGCGTTCCGGTCACTTTTCTACCAGGATTGGGATCCGCCGCTGCGCGAGGAGCGCGGCTTGCGCTGGTTCGCAGGCGCCACCAGCGTGCTCATGCATCTGATCTTCCTCCTCCTCCTGCTGTACATGGCGATGTTGAGGTTGCCGCCTCCTGTTGACTCCCAGAGCGATGGCAGCCGGGTACAGGTGGAGTTCGTCGGCGTGGAGACGCCTGAAGACGTTGGCGGCGGTGCAAGTGAAGCGGAGGCCGGTGCGGCGGCGGCGCTGCAAGAGCCAGCGGAGCGGCCTTCGAGCAGCGAGCCTGCATCGTCGGTTGCGGCACTGCCGCAGCAGGAGACCGCCGCGCCCGCGCCACCTGCCGCGCAGCAGCCGCTTCAGGTGACCGAGACCGAGATTGTGACGACCCGGTTCGTGTTGCCAATGGCCACCGCGCGGACACCTGATGTCGTACCCCCTGAAATCCAGGTTCCAGAGCTTGGCATCCCGACCCGTGACATCCGGATCGTCGAGGTGCCGCCGGCGCAGCAACGGGTACCGCGCAAGGTCGAGGTTCCGGTGATCGAGCAGCCGCAGATCACGGTGCGCGAGCGCCAGATCGCATCGCCGCTGCCGTCCATCCCGAGTGTCGACATTCCCCGTCCCAGGACGGCAACCGCGCAAATACGTGCGCCGCTTCCCGACGTTAGCGAGGCCGAAATTGCGATGCCCAGCCCGGCGCCGGCGCGCGGCCAGGCAACGCCGACAGCCGCTCAAGGCGCCGGCAATGCACCTGAGAAAGCATTCTCGCCAGCGCGGGCTTCGCAGGCCGCCAGCGGCAGTGCGCCAGGACCAGCGTCAAAGGAACGGGCCGCTGGATCACCCGCTGCCCCGCGCGGCGTCGACTGGGGCGCCTCTACGCAGGTGGTGCCAGGAGACGCGCCGGTCGGTGCCGGGGAGAAGCCGGGATTGTTCAATGCGGACGGGAGCGTTCGACTTCCCGGCAGCGGCATTGCCGGAAGCGCACCGGCTGCAGGACCGCCGGGATCGCGGCAGGCGCAGCAGGCCGATGCGGACCGCGCCAGCAAGTGGCTTGAACGTCCCGAGTACCCGTACGAGCCCACCATGTTCGACAAGTTCTGGGTACCCAACGAATCGCTGCTGGCCGAGTGGGTGCGGCGGAGCATCAAGGAAGTGGAGATCCCCATACCCGGCACCTCGAAGAAGGTGAAGTGCGTGGTCTCGGTTCTGGCCCTGGGGGGCTCGTGCGCCGTGTCTGACCCCAATCTCAACGAACAGCCCGCCAGCGCGCGTCCGCCGCCGGAGATTCCCGTCAAGCGGACGCCTATCCCGGTCGACAGCTGAAGGAACGATTCCCGGTTGCACAAAAGAAAACGGAGCCAGAAGCCCCGTGTTCAAGCGTCATGCATGCGAGAGGTCAGTCGACGCCGTGCAGGTCCCGCAGCTTGGAATCGCGCGACCCGAAATACGCAGCGAGGTCCGCGATGTCCTGGTCGCTCAGACGGGCGGCCTGAACGGTCATCAACGCATGCTGCCGGTTCCCGGAGCGATAGGCTTCCAGGGCATGGCCAAGGTAGTCCGAATACTGCCCCGCAATCCTCGGATAGCTCGGATCAATTGGAGCGTTGCCCTCGGCGCCATGGCAATCGACGCAGCTTTGGCCGGTCGCTTCGCCCTTGGCCAGCGACAATTCTTCACCAATCTGGATACGCCCGGCGGGAAGTCCTGCTGAACTCGAGGCTGGAGCGTTCGTGTCGCCACCATGCTCCGAGGCGGCGCCTTCGTAGTCAGCTGCCTCCGGTCCGGAACAGGCGGCGAGGGCGAGGATGGTGAGCAGGGCGAGGGTCAGCCGCTTGGCATGCAGGACGTTGGGCATGGGTCGATTTACTTCAACGAGGAAAGGTAGGCGGTGAGATCGGCGATGTCCTGCTCGGAAAAGCTTTCGGCCTGGGCCTGCATCGTCGGGTGCTTGCGCTGGCCCGCCCGATAGGCGAGCAGCGCCTGGGTCAGGTACTCGGCCGATTGGCCGCCGATCTTCGGCACCTTGAAGCTGGGGTACACGTTCCGGTAGCCGGTGATGCCGTGGCAGCCCTTGCAGGTGTAGGCCAGGGAGTGTCCGCTCTGCGGGTCGCCGACCAGTTTGGCCGGTGGCGGCACTGCGACGACTGCTGCCGGCATGGTGGACGCCGGTTCTGCGGCTTCCTGCTGAAGGGTCACGGCGGCCACGGGGAGGGCGGCGGCCAAGGCAAGGCAAGCGGCGAGCGGAAGCGGTCGCATCATGTCGTAATCCGGAACTCTCTGAATTGCGCGCGCCACGTCAAACCGCAGCGCTTGGCGGACGCAAGTATAGCGTGCGGGCCCCGGGCCCTGTCATCTGCAAGGCGCTTACCGCATCAGCGATATGTCGGGACCACGTGCTGGGCTGATCTGCCCCCCAAGCCGGCTTCCAGGCAATCGGAGTTTTGTAGACCCAACCATGACCTTCGGCGCATGGCGGAACCGATATTGGGTGATATACCTATGTACAACACCTCACTACCTACCTACGGCCCATCCCAATGTCACTATCCTCAGCCCGCCCCGGCCGCTTGCTTTCACGCGTCTTCCGCGCGTCCCTCCTCGCTGGACTGGTCGCCCTTTCCGCCTGCAAAGGAGGGGAAGGGCAGGCGGAGGCCAAGACCCTCGAGGGAAGCGTCGAGGCTATTCCGGTCGAAGTGGTCAAGGCTTCGCGGCGCGCCGTGGCCGCCAGCTACACGGGCACCGCAGCGCTGGAGCCGCGTGGCGAGGCGCAGGTCGTCGCCAAGACGTCCGGCGTTGCATTGTCCGTGCTGGTGGAAGAGGGTCAAACTGTGCAGGCCGGGCAGCCTCTGGTGCGCCTGGATGCGGACCGCCTGCGCCTGGCGGTGGCCCAGGCCGACGCACAGATGCGCAAGCTGGAGAACAACTACAGCCGCGCCCGGCAGCTGGTGGCGCAGCAGATGATCAGCGCCAACGACCTGGATCAGATCAAGTACGACCTCGAAAACGCGCGCGCCCAGCATCGCCTGGCGAAGCTGGAGCTGTCCTACTCGACCGTGAAGGCCCCGATTTCCGGAGTCATTGCGTCGCGCTCGATCAAGACCGGCAATTTCGTGCAGATCAATACGCCGATATTCCGTATCGTCGACGATGGGCAGCTCGAAGCCACGCTCAATGTACCGGAGCGGGAGATCGCGACCCTGCGGGCGGGGCAGCCAGTCACCCTGGTGGCCGATGCCCTGCCGGGGCGCAGCTTCAGCGGCACGGTTGATCGCATTGCGCCGGTCGTGGATTCGGGTAGTGGAACGTTCCGCGTCATCCTCGCGTTCGAAGGTGGTGACCTGCTGCAGCCGGGCATGTTCGCCCGCATCCGTATCGATTACGACGAGCGCGCCAACGCGCTGGTGGTGCCACGCAGCGCGCTGCTGGAAGACCAGTCGGATATTGCCGTGTTCGTGGTCCGCGATGCCAAGGCCAAACGCGTGCCGGTCAAGCTTGGCTATGCCGAAGGCGAGTGGATCGAAGTGCGCGACGGACTGAAAATGGGCGACGCGGTGGTCACCGCGGGCAAGGTTGCCTTGCGCGATGGAAGCGACGTGCAGGTGATCGGGCAGCAATCCACGCGCGCCTCCGCCGAGTCCGCAACCGTTGCCAGTGGATCGAATTAATGACCACGCGCGGACCTGATCCGGTCATCCCCGATCCCAAGGACACGCCTTCCGGCCGCGGCGGACTGGTCGAATTCGCTACCCGCCGGCGGGTCACGATCGCGATGTTCACGGTCACGCTCGTGCTGTTCGGGCTGCTCGCGCTGAGAGACCTCAAAGTCAATCTGCTGCCTGACTTGAGCTATCCCACGCTGACCGTGCGCACCGAGTACACCGGCGCAGCTCCCTCGGAGATGGAGACGCTGGTTACCGAGCCGGTGGAGGAGGCGGTCGGCGTGGTCAAGGGCCTGCGCAAGCTGAAGTCGATCTCGCGCACCGGCCAGAGTGACGTGGTGCTGGAGTTCGCGTGGGGCACCGACATGGACAAGGCCAGCCTTGACGTGCGCGACAAGATGGAAGTGCTGCAGCTGCCGCTGGAAGCGGATTCGCCGGTGCTGCTGCGTTTCAACCCGTCTACCGAGCCGGTGATGCGCCTGGTGCTGTCGACGAAAAATACTTCAACCGACGCCGCTGATGGGCTCCGGCAGTTGATTGCGCTGAGGCGCTACGCCGATGACGACCTGAAGAAGCGACTCGAGCCTGTGCCCGGTGTGGCGGCAGTCAAGGTTGGTGGGGGCCTGGAAGACCAGATCCAGGTGTCGATCGACCAGCAGCGCCTGGCGCAACTCAACATGCCCATCGAAACCGTGATCAGCCGATTGCAACAGGAAAACATCAACCTGTCTGGCGGCCGGCTGGAAGAAGGCACGCAGCGTTACCTGGTGCGCACGGTCAACCAGTTCGGCAGCGTGCAGGAAATTGGCAACATGCTGCTGTCAACGCAGGGCAGCGGTGGTAGCGATCAGGACAGCGCGGCCCAGCAGATGGCGCGCGTCGCCGCTGCCAGCGGGGACGCAAGCTCGATGGCCGCCGCAGCGTCGCTGCAGAGCTCATCGTCCGGCTCACAGGCCGTCGCCGGCGGTACGCCCGTGCGGCTGCGTGACGTGGCCGAGGTCAGCCAGGGTTACAAGGAGCGCGAAGCGATCATCCGCCTGGCCGGCAAGGAAGCGGTTGAGCTTGCGGTATATCGCGAAGGGGATGCGAACACCGTGGCGACCGCCGACGCGGTCCACGCGCGCATCGAGGAACTCAAGGAACAGTTTCCCGCCGATTTCGAACTGACCGTGGTCGACGACCAGTCCAAGTTCATCCGCAATGCCATTTCGGACGTCAAGATCGACGCCCTGATCGGCGGCACCCTGGCAATCCTGGTGATCTTCCTGTTCCTCCGCAGCGGCTGGAGCACGCTGGTGGTGGGCCTGTCCCTCCCGGTCTCCATCATCACCACGTTTTTCTTCATGGACCAGTTGGGGCTCAGTCTCAACGTGATGTCGCTGGGCGGCCTGGCGCTTGCCACCGGCCTGGTGGTGGACGACTCCATCGTGGTGTTGGAAAGTATCGCCAAGGCGCGCGAGCGTGGACTGGGTGTGCTCCAGGCGGCGATTGTAGGCACGCGCGAGGTGAGCATGGCGGTGGTTGCATCCACGCTCACCACGATTGCAGTGTTCTTGCCGCTGGTGTTCGTCGAAGGAATCGCCGGGCAGCTGTTTCGCGACCAGGCGCTGACGGTGGCGATCGCCATCGCGGTATCGCTGCTGGTGTCCATGACCCTGATCCCGATGCTTTCTGCTTGGAAAGGGCGCGCGCCAATGGCATTCCCGGAAGAGCAGGCACATGCGCAATGGCGGCCTTCCTCGAAAATGCAGAAGCCGGTGGCGGCCGTGGGTCGCGGCGTGGGCACGGCCGTGCGCAACGTGCTTTTTGGGATTGCCTGGTTCTTCGTTCGCCTGTGGCGCGGACTGGTGGCGATCATGTCGCCAGTGATGGGCAAGCTCAGCGATGCGGCCATGGCGCCCTATGCTGGTGCCGAGCGCAAATACCTGCGGCTGCTGCCGAGTGCACTGGCCAAGCCGGGACGTGTCCTGGCGCTCGCCGCTGCGGCGTTCGTCGGGACTCTGCTGCTGGTGCCTACGCTGGGTACTGACCTGATTCCGCAGCTGGCCCAGGACCGTTTCGAGATGACGGTCAAATTGCCTCCCGGCACGCCGCTGCGCGTGACCGACCAGGTGGTTCGTGAACTGCAGACGCGTCATTCCGGCGACGAAGGCGTCGAGGCGCTGTATGGGGTCAGCGGCAGCGGCACGCGTCTCGATGCGAATCCAACCGAAAGCGGCGAGAACATCGGCAAGCTGACCGTGGTCATGGCCGGCGGCGGCAGTGAGGAATTCGAGGCAGAGCAGAGCGCACGCATGCGGGAAACAATTGCGTCGCAGCCCGGCGCGCAGGTCGAATTCAGTCGGCCGCAGCTCTTCAGTTTTTCGACACCGCTTGAAATCGAACTGCGCGGACAGGACCTGGACAGCCTGGAGCAGGCGGGCCAGAAGATGGCAGCGATGCTGCGTGACAACCCGCACTACGCGGACGTCACATCCACGGTCGAGCAGGGCTTTCCCGAGATCCAGATTCGATTCGACCAGGAGCGCGCGGCGGCATTGGGCCTGACCACGCGCCAGATCGCCGACGTGGTGGTGAAGAAGGTCAGGGGCGAGGTGGCAACCCGCTACAGCTTCCGTGATCGCAAAATCGATGTTCTGGTGCGTGCGCGGGAAACCGATCGCGCC
>JBBSVH010000090.1:0-10405 GCA_038233685.1 Lysobacterales bacterium
TCGTATCACCACGGAGAACACCATGTTGGAAGCATATCGCCACCACGTCGCCGAGCGCGCGGCGCTCGGAATCCCGCCGCTGCCGCTGAGCGCAGTGCAGACCGCCGAAGTCATCGAACTGCTCAAGCAGTCGCCGGCGGGCGAAGAAGCATTTCTGCTGGATCTGATCACCAATCGCGTGCCTGCAGGCGTGGATGACGCAGCGAAGGTCAAGGCCTCGTACCTGGCCGCCGTTGCATTCGGTACCGAGCCGAGCGATCTCATCAGTCGCGAGCGCGCAACCGAACTGCTCGGCACCATGCTGGGCGGCTACAACATCCACCCGCTGGTGGAGCTCCTGGACGACACGCGGCTGGCCCCGATCGCGGCCGAGGCGCTGAAGAAGACGCTGTTGATGTTCGACGCCTTCCATGACGTCAAGGACAAGGCCGACGCCGGCAACGTGCAGGCGCAGGGTGTGCTGCAGAGCTGGGCTGACGCGGAGTGGTTCACAAGCCGTCCTGAAGTTCCGCAGAGCCTGACGGTCACCGTCCTTAAGGTGACCGGCGAAACCAATACCGACGATCTTTCGCCGGCCCCCGATGCGACCACGCGTCCGGATATTCCCCTGCACGCACTGGCCATGCTCAAGAACGGGCGCGACGGCATCGTGCCGGAAGAGGACGGCAAGCGAGGACCGGTCGCGTTCATCGAATCACTGAAGCAGAAGGGTCACCTGGTCGCCTATGTGGGCGACGTGGTCGGTACCGGTTCTTCGCGCAAATCGGCGACCAACTCGGTCCTCTGGTTCACCGGGCAGGACATCCCGTACCTTCCGAACAAGCGCTTCGGTGGGGTCTGCCTGGGCAGCAAGATCGCGCCGATTTTCTACAACACCATGGAGGATGCGGGCGCGCTGCCTATCGAGCTCGACGTCACCGGGATGCACATGGGCGATGTGATCGAACTGAGGCCGTACGAAGGCAAGGCGCTGAAAAATGGCGAAGTGATTGCCGAGTTCCAGGTGAAATCCGACGTGCTGTTCGACGAGGTGCGCGCCGGTGGGCGGATTCCCCTGATCATCGGTCGTGGCCTCACCGCGAGAGCGCGCGAAGCACTGGGCCTGCCCGTGTCCACGCTGTTCCGCCTGCCGCAGGTTCCCGCCGACACCGGCAAGGGATTTACCCTGGCCCAGAAGATGGTGGGCCGCGCCTGCGGGCTGGGCGAAGGGCAGGGCATGCGTCCTGGCACCTACTGCGAACCACGCATGACTTCGGTGGGT
The DNA here is from genome assembly GCA_038233685.1 of Lysobacterales bacterium. Taxonomy (GTDB): domain Bacteria; phylum Pseudomonadota; class Gammaproteobacteria; order Xanthomonadales; family Xanthomonadaceae; genus Pseudoxanthomonas_A. The sequence goes on from JBBSVH010000090.1 coordinate 1,262, forward strand.
TCCCAGGACACAACCGGGCCGATGACCCGTGACGAACTGAAGGACCTGGCCTGCCTGGGCTTCAGCGCGGACCTGGTGATGCAGTCGTTCTGCCACACCGCCGCGTATCCCAAGTCGGTCGACGTCAAGACCCACCACGAACTTCCCTCCTTCATCAGCACGCGGGGCGGGATTCCGCTGCGTCCAGGCGACGGCATCATCCACAGCTGGCTCAACCGCATGTTGCTGCCTGATACCGTCGGCACCGGCGGGGATTCGCACACGCGTTTTCCGATCGGCATTTCGTTCCCTGCGGGCTCCGGCCTGGTCGCCTTTGCCGCGGCCACCGGGGTGATGCCGCTGGACATGCCCGAGTCGGTGTTGGTGCGTTTCAAGGGAGCGCTGCAGCCCGGCGTCACCCTGCGTGACCTGGTCAATGCCATCCCGCTGTACGCGATCAAAGCCGGATTGCTGACCGTGGCCAAGCAGGGCAAGAAGAACATCTTCTCCGGCAGGATCCTCGAAATCGAGGGTCTACCGGACCTCAAGGTGGAGCAGGCCTTCGAGCTGTCCGACGCATCGGCCGAGCGTTCGGCGGCCGGCTGCACGGTGCACCTGGACAAGGCGCCGATCATGGAATACATCACCAGCAACATCGTGATGCTGAAGTGGATGATCGCCGAGGGCTACCAGGACGTGCGGTCCATCACCCGTCGGATCAAGGCGATGGAGGCCTGGCTGGCCGATCCGCAGCTACTGGCGCGCGATCCGGATGCCGAATACGCCGCGGTGATCGAGATCGATCTTGCCGACGTACATGAGCCTGTCGTGGCCTGCCCCAACGATCCGGACGACGTGAAGACGCTGTCGGAAGTATCCGGCGCGGTCATCGACGAAGTCTTCATCGGTTCGTGCATGACCAATATCGGCCACTTCCGTGCGGCCTCTAAGCTGCTCGAGGGCAAGCGCGACATCCCGACCAAGCTGTGGGTTGCGCCGCCGACCAAGATGGATGCTGCCGAGCTGACCAGGGAAGGCCACTACGGCACTTTCGGCAGCGCTGGCGCGCGCATGGAGATGCCGGGCTGCTCGCTGTGCATGGGCAACCAGGCCCAGGTGCGCGAAGGTGCCAGCGTGTTCTCCACCAGCACGCGCAACTTCCCCAACCGGCTGGGCAAGAACGCGAACGTGTACCTGGGTTCGGCAGAGCTGGCCGCAATCTGCTCCAGGCTCGGGCGGATTCCCACCCGTGAGGAGTACATGGCTGACATGGGCGTGCTCGCCAGCGGCAGCGAAGAGGTCTACAGGTACCTGAACTTCGACCAGATCGAGGAGTATCGGCAAACGGCGGAATCTCTGCCGGTCTGATGCCGCCACCGCGTCATCAACGAACCTCGCCCCTGATGCCGCTCTTTCTGCTGGTTTAAGTTCTCGCTGACTGCCAGTGGCGGGATGTCAGGGCAGCGGCCGTTTCGTCCTCCAGCCTGCGTTGGAGCCTCTATGTGGACGCTCCAGATATCGGGGCCGCCGACATGGCAGCAACGAACGCGAACGCGTCACGGCTCGCCATCCACCAGGGGCTTGGCTTGGCAAGAGCAAAAATTGATGGTTTTCGCATCGCCGGCGTCTGCACGCGCGTTCCATCGGAGCGCGTGGACAACCTGGGCGAATCCGGACACTTCGGAGAGGACGAAGTGCGCAAGGTGGTGTCGATGGCGGGAGTGCGCGAGCGCCGAATCGTCGATGCAGGTACCACTTCGTCCGATCTCTGCTTCGAAGCGGCCGCCTGTCTGCTGGAGAGCCTTCAGTGGGCGCGCGAGTCCGTAAGCGCAGTCATCTTCGTCACCCAGTCGCCGGACTACTTCCTTCCTTCCACCAGCTGCATGTTGCACAAGTGGCTGGGATTGTCCGATGACTGTGCGGCCTTTGATATCGGCCTGGGCTGTTCCGGCTATCCGTACGGCCTTTACCTGGGCGCCTGCATGCTCAAGGCCGGCGGCCACCGCCGCATCCTTCTGCTGCACGGCGAAACCCCGAGCCGCTTCACCGACGCCGACGACCACGCGACGACGTTGCTGTTCGGAGACGCCGGCTCGGCAACCGCGCTTGAGCTTTCGGACGCCGGGGGCGCAAGTTTCTGCCTGCACACCGACGGAACAGGCTTCGACGGACTGATCATGCGGGGAGGAGGATTCCGCGATCGCAGCCCGAAGGACCCGCGCGATCTGGCCCTGCGCATGGACGGCGCGGCGATCTTCAACTTCACCATCAAGCGCGTGCCCACGCTGATAGAGGAGGCGCTTGCGCTTGAAGGGGCCACCACTGCGGACATCGATCAGTTCGTGTTCCACCAGTCCAACCGCTTCATCATCAAGCACCTGGCCAGGAAATCCGGGCTGGATGATCGGCAGGTTCCGTTCACCATCGAAGACACCGCCAACTGCGGCGGTCCTTCCGTCGCCGTGACCCTGACCCGCAGTTGGAAGCCTTCAGAGCGTGCGCAGCGGGTCATGCTGCTGGGCTACGGCGTGGGCCTCTCCTGGGCTTCGGCGACACTGGCTCTGGATCCGGACGTGCACATGCTGCATGCCGATTATCGTGGCGACTGGTCTCGCGGATGAGCGCAAAGCTGACCCTGGAGGACGCCCTGGAGATGCTGGCCGACTGCTTTGGCGAAACTGAAAGCGCGCTGGTGCCAGATCGTGCGCGCGACGATATTCCCGGGTGGGATTCGATGGGCGCACTGATGCTCATGGCCGAGCTCGACGACCGGTGTTCACTGCAGCTCAGCGCCGAGCAATCCCGCAGCCTGCGTAGCGTCGGCGATGTGCTGGACTACCTGCGCAACGAACAATGCCTGGTGGAACGACGGTGAACGCCCGGTCCGCAGCGCCTGAATTTTCCGTTACTTCGCGGCTCTTCTCGCGCGCCATGGGCATGGGGCCGGGGGAACTGCTTGCTTCGTTTCGTCGCGCCAATGCCTCGGACGTCGAGGCGATCGTTGCGTTCCGCCAGCGCGAAGGCTGGGACGACCTAGCTTACGTGCGTTGGCGATTTGGCCTGGAGGGAATCCAGTCGGAGTGTCCAGGTGAGCTGTGGTTGCTGTGGCAGGGTCGCACTCTGCGTGGAATGATTGGTCGGGAGCGCCAGGCAGTTTTTGCGAACGGCCGAATCCTTGATGCGCAGGTGCTGATCGACCTGCAGCTCGATCCGGCACTGGAAGACGCCGGTGGCGGCACGTGGTTGAACCAGGCGATGTTCCCCAAGGCCAAGCTGACCCTGGCCATCGGCGCCAACGCGAAGTCGATCGGCCTGGTCAAGCGGCTCTTCGTCCCCATGCAGGCACGCCGGTACTACGTGCTGCCGCTGGACTTTGCGGCCCTGCTGGCGCGCCCCGGCGTGCCGGAGCCGATGTCTCGGCTCCTTGGTGCCGGCATGGGCGCAGGGTGGCGCCTGCGATCCCGTGTAGCTTCGGCACGACGCGCAGGTGTCGAAGTGACCGAGGAGTCTGTTGTGCCCGACTCGGTGTTGCAAGAGGTGCACTCGGCAAGAGATCCAGCTGTTCTCGGCGTCGCGCCCAGTGCGCACCATCTACGCTGGCGTCTGCACGACAACCCCAGGGCCAGCTATAAGCTGATGGTCATGCGCCGCCGAGGCTGTGTGATTGGCTACGCCTCGGCGAGGGTGATACGCAGTGCCGGCAAGCGCGCTGCGCTGCACCTGATCCATTGGCAGTGCGCCGTGGATAGCGAAAAAATCGCGCTCGCGGGCCTGATGCGCCACTGCACGGCATGGTCGCTGCGCGAGGGATGCGACCGGATATACACCACGGTGCTCGACCCAAGGGCCGAACCCTTGCTTCGGCAAATGGGCTTCCTGCGTGCCGCCTCGTCACCGTTTCGCCTCAATGGACTGCACCTGGAGGGTGAGACGGAGGCGGCATCTTTGGCGCAGCGCCCCTGGCGGATCACCGACCTCAGTTTTGACAATGACGGCTGCTACTGACATGAGACGCGGCACGCCGGCCAAGACACGTCTATGTGCGGACTAGCCGGAATCGCGTCCGCTGCAGGCGCACCACCTCCCAGCGAGCAGGCGCTGGCCAGGATGATTGCGACTCTGCATCATCGCGGTCCGGATGGCTCCCGTATCCGATGCGACGGGCAGGTTGGCCTGGCCCACGCTCGTTTGTCGATCGTGGATCTGGACGGCGGTTGGCAGCCCATGGCCAATCACGACGGCTCGACCTGGGTGGTCTTCAATGGTGAAATCTTCAACCACCTCGAACTGCGCGGGCAGCTGGAGCGCGAGGGATGCCGCTTCAGGACCGTCTGCGACACCGAGGTAATCGTCCATCTGTACGACCGCTATGGTGATCGCTTCGTGGATCACCTCAATGGCCAGTTTGCCATCGCTCTTCACGACACGCGCCGCCAGCGCATGGTTTTCGCGCGTGACCGGGTGGGGATCAGACCGTTTTACTACAGCTGCGACGGACGCCGCTTCGTCTTCGGCTCGGAAGTCAAGGCGCTTTTTGCCTTGCCCGATGCGCATCGGGCCATCGATTTGCGTGGTTTGGGACAGGTCTTCTCTGCGTGGGGCGCCCTGGCGCCAGACACGGTATTTGAAGGCGTGAGACAGCTCGAGCCTGGACACCTGATGATCCTGGACCTGCGTGCGCCAGTGCTTGAGCCGGTGTCGGCCGCGTACTGGGACTGGGAGTTCTTCGAGGACACCGGGTCGCGCCGCAGCGAGGACGATTACGCCGAAGAACTGCGCGCCCTGCTCATGGATGCGGTGCGTCTGCAGATGCGCGCCGATGTACCGGTCGGTGCCTACCTCAGCGGTGGTCTGGATTCTTCGGCGATCGCGGCGCTCGTGGCGCATTGCGGAGGTGTCGCGACGCGGACATTCTCGCTGGGGTTCGACACGCCTGAGTTCGACGAGCGGTCGCACCAGCGTGCGATGGTCAGGGCCCTTGGCACCGAGCACAGCGAGATCGTGATTTCTGGCCCCGACATCGCCGACGGCTTCGCCCATGCAGTGCGCCACGCTGAATCGCCCCTGCTGCGCACCGGTCCAGTGCCGATGTCGCTACTGGCAAGCCACGCGCACCGTGCCGGCTACAAAGTCGTGCTGACGGGCGAGGGAGCGGACGAGGTTTTCGCCGGCTATGACCTGTTCAAAGAGGCAAAGGTGCGGCGCTTCATGGCACGGCAGCCGGGTAGCCGCTGGCGCGGTCGCTTGGTCGAGCGTCTGTATCCGTACCTCGCACACTCACCTGCGCGGTCTCGCGGCTTCAGCGCGCAGTTCTTCGGCGAGGGCCGCGAGGAGTTGGAGGAGCCGTGGTTTGCGCATGGTCCACGAATCCGCAGCACCCAGCGTGCCTGGCGGTTTTTCAGCCCGCAAGTGAGAGAGCAGTTCGGGCCACCAGGTGCGCGTTTTCTTCTTCAACCCCGACTCCCACCTTCTACGGTCAGCATGGGTGACTTGGCGCGCGACCAGTACGTCGAGGCCAAAACCTTGCTACCCGGCTATCTTCTGTCCTCGCAGGGCGACCGAATGAGCATGGCGCACTCGGTAGAGGCGCGCTATCCCTTCCTTGACCACCGCTTGGTCGAGTTCGGTAACCGGCTGCCTGCCCGGTACAAGCTTCGCGGTCTGTCCGAAAAGTACCTCCTGAAGCGGGCCATCAGGGGCGACGTGCCGCACTCCATCATCAGCCGCCACAAGCAGCCTTACCGGTCGCCTGACAGCAGCAGTTTTTTTCGTGACGGGGCGCCACTCCCTTGGGTCGCCGACGCATTGGACCCTTCACGACTGAGAGCATGCGGGCTGTTCGACGTTGATGGAGTGACACGTCTGGCGGCGAAGTGCCGGGCCGGCAGGGCGATCGGATTCCCGGACAACATGGCGTTCGTCGGCGTGCTGTCGACGCTGCTGCTGCATGAACAATTCGTGCAAACTGCCGGGGGTTCCTGACCATGCTCACTGATTTGCTCGACACCGCCGCAGCGACGCACCCGAAGCGAACGGCTCTGGTGTGCGGCGGAGAGAGGCTTTCGTTCGAGGCGCTGAACGCACGGACGCACGAGTACGCTGCAAAAATGACGGCGTGCGGAGTGCAGGAGGGCGACCGGGTGGTGTTGCTGATGGACAACTGCGCAGCGCTGGTCGCGTGCATCTTCGCAGTGCTTCGTGCAGGTGCAATCTGCGTGCCTCTCAACCCGCTGGTGAAGGCTGAAAAGCTCGGGGGGATTCTTCGGTCAACCAGGCCAAAAGCTGTCCTCGGACAGGCGTCGCTGGCAGCAACATGGCGCAGCGCGCTGTCGGGCAGCGATGTCGACTGCCATGTCCTGGTAATCGGCGATTGCACGCTGCTGGAGGCCGGCGAGCGATCGTGGCAGAAGCTGGCTGGAGGGAGCCAGACGTCGACCCCCTTGACTGTCGATCCCCAGCATCCAGCATTGATCAGCCACACGTCAGGCACGACAGGGACGCCGAAGGGCGTGGTGCTCAGCCACCACAGCCTGGCTACCATCACCGCCACCATCACCGAATATCTTGGGATCACGCAACGCGATGTCATCTTCAGCGCACTGCCGCTGAGCTTCAACTACGGACTCACCCAACTGCTCGTGGCCTGTGCCGCTGGCGCCACGCTGGTGTTGGAGCGTTCATTCTCATTTCCCGTGCGGATCGTGCAAGCGATGGCGCGGGAGGAAGCTACGGTATTTCCAGCGGTGCCCACCATGTTTGCCATGCTCGAGACCCTTGAAAACTTTCGTGCGAGCGCGTTGCCGTCACTGCGGCTCTTGACCAGCGCCTCGGCCCCACTGGACGTCGAGCTTGGCTCCAGGCTCAGGGCCCGGTTCCCGAATACGCTGCTGTGCGAAATGTACGGCCAGACCGAATGCACGCGCATCAGCTATCTGCCTCCGACGCAACATCTGCAGCGACCCGGAAGCGTAGGACAGGGGCTGCCAGGTCAGTCCTGGTGGCTGCGCGACGAGGCCGGTCGGCGCCTTCCGCACGGCTCCAGCGGCGAACTCGTGGTGCAGGGTGAACATGTGATGCTGGGCTACTGGCAGGATCCTGAAGCGACACGCGAGAAGATCGCAATAGACCCCACCAGCGGCCAGCGAACTCTTTTTACCGGCGACCTTTTCCGCAGTGACGAGGATGGCTGGCTCTACTTCGTGGAGCGCATGGACGACATCATCAAGACGCGCGGCGAAAAGGTGAGCCCGCGCGAAGTCGAGCGAGTGCTGCAGCGTCTCCAGGGCGTAGCCGAGTGCATGGTCGTAGGCGTCGACGACCCGCTTTTTGGTCAGATCGTCAAGGCCTACGTGGCGTGCCTGCCAGGCGTGGTGCTGGAAGAGCGGCACGTGATCCGCCATTGCCTTTCGCAACTCGAGAGCTACATGGCGCCCAAGTTGGTGCAATTCGTTGACGCTCTACCACGTACTTACAACGGCAAGGTGCGCCGGAACGCCATGCACTGAGCTCCCACTCCCAACCCTCAGACAGAGCGACAATGCAGACGATAAAACACACAGTGCGCCTCTTCATTCAGGAGAACTTCCTGTTGGGGGCAACCCAGCCGTATTCCGATGCGGATTCGTTCATGGACGCGCATATGCTGGACTCGACCGGTTTCCTCGAGCTGGTTCAGTTCCTCGAGCAGTGCTATGGGATCAAGGTCGGGGACGAGGAAATGGTGCCCGAAAACCTCGATTCGCTCGACGCCATCGACGCCTTCATCAGCGGCAAGCTGGCGTGCTGACCCTGGACGACGTGCAGCGCGTGAGCGTTGATGGAAGGCTTGTGATCGACCTTGAAGCCGAGGCCACGCGCATCGGCGATTGGCTGCGAGCGTCGTGCCAGGGCTTCCGCCGGCGCGGGTTTGTCGTGGCAATCTCAGGTGGCATTGACAGTTCCGTGTGTGCGGCGTTGGCGGTACGGGCGCTTGGCCCAGGCAAGGTTTTCGGGCTCCTGTTGCCAGAGCGGGACTCAAGCCCACGCTCGACCGAGCTGGGGATGCAGCTGGCCAAACACTTGGACATCCCTTACGAGTGCCAGGACATCGAGCCGGCCCTGGAAGCGCTCGGCTGCTACAGCAGCCGTGATGCGGCGATCCGCAACGTGTTTCCGGACTACGGCGAAGGCTGGCGAAGCAAGATCGCGATTGGCGGAGGACTGGCGGGCGGCATCAACTTCTTCCGGCTGGTGGTCGAATCTGCGGACGGGGTGGTGCAGGAGGCGAGGCTCCCGCTACAGGACTATCTGCAGATCGTCGCCGCGACCAATCACAAACAGCGTGTACGCAAGGCGCTCGAGTACTACCACGCAGACCGCCTGAACTACGCCGTGGTCGGCACGCCGAACCGGCTTGAATACGACCAGGGTTTTTTCGTGAAGAACGGCGACGGCGCCGCCGATATCAAGCCGATCGCGCACCTTTTCAAGACGCAGGTCTACGCTATGGCGCGCCACCTGGGGCTGCCGGACGGGATCTGCGCCACGACGCCCACCACCGACACCTACAGCCTGCCGCAGGGGCAAGATGAGTTCTTCTTCGCGCTGCCCTTTGCGCAGATGGACTTGGCACTCTGGTCCTTGGACCACGGTCGCAGTGCGCTCGAGCTTGCATCGGACCTGGCCATCAGCGAAGCGCAAGCGGCCGCTGTGTACGCAGACTTGCGCGCCAAACGCCAGGCCGCTGGGTATCTGCATTCTCCCGCCCTGACTCTGCCAGCCGCCGGCGCGATCGTTGCGACGCGATGATCTGCTTTTTGAGCGCGCCCAATGAACTTGAGCGCAGGTTCGGTCTACCTAGTCGAGCCACTCACTGGCCGCATCGGCCATGGCCTTGCGTGACAGCAGCAGGTCCCAGAAGCTGCCGCCCAGCTGGCGCCAGAGCACGGCTGATCGCACGGCCGCGAGCAGGACCGCTCGAATCTCCGCCACCACGCCGGGCTGGCCCAGGTAGTGGGGATTGCCCTGGACCATGACCTTGGGGCGAAGGTGGCTGATGGTGTCGGCGTACAGGCTGCCAAGCGCTGACAGGACATCGGGATGGGTGCTGCCAGACGCCAGTGCCTGCTCGGAGATGACGGATATTCCCTCGGCCACTGCGTTGGCCGTTTCCGACTCGCGCACGAA
>JBBSVH010000091.1:0-10342 GCA_038233685.1 Lysobacterales bacterium
ATCGCCGCCACCAACTTCATCCTCATGTACAAGAAGCCGAAGGATGCGGCCCGCTCGCAGAGTGCCCGCGACTTCTTCCGCTGGGCCTATGCCAATGGCGATGCCCAGGCCAAGGCGCTGGACTACGTGCCACTGCCCGACGCGCTGGTCGAGCAGATCGAGGCCTACTGGAAAGCCAACATGAAGTTCTGATCCACGCTCATGCATAAACGGGAACGGGCCTTCGGGCCCGTTTTTCGTGGGGCATCCGCGGCGCACGCCATACCCCGCATGGCGCCGGACCGGGATGCCCCAGCCCACTCCAGTGTGAACACCTCACGTGGATTCGTGCTGTTACTGCTCCAGCCGCGTCTGCGCCTCGCGCTTGCCCAGGCCGCGCAGTTCGGCCAAGGCCGCCAGCTGCGACTTGCGCGGAACGGATTTGCCGCTCTCCCAGTTGTAGATCGACTGCGCAGTGACACCTGCAAGCGTTCCAAAATCGGCGGCCGACAGGCCCAGCCTCGACCTCAGCGAGCGCAGGCCCTTGGCCACGAAGCGCGTGGCCGGCGCCGCATCACCTCCTCTTGGCGCTGGTTTTCCGGCGGCCTTGCCTGCCACCTTGATCTGTCGCGACAGAGCGGCGACCTGGCGCTTGAGTTCCGCGATCTCCCGGCGCTGGGCGCTGCTGGCTTTCTTCAGGGGATCGATCTGCGTCCGGAGCTCCTTCCGGGAGAGCCGAGTGATCTCGTTCCTGAGCGCGGTTCCTAGTGTGGTCATCTCTATCACCGGTGGGGAAGAGGCCCCAGTCTAGCGCCCGGCCCCGCTGCTGCCCGATCAGGAGGTCCACTTGGCCGTCCATCGCGATCCCAGGCACGTCGGTGGCATCGCGCACTCTGCCGCCACCAGGATCGAGATGCGGATCGTACCGCCGTGGTTGCCAGGGGCGAACAACGCATAGCCCAGTCGGCCCATGATCCCGGTCATCGCACCTGAACCACCGTGCATGCAGCTGTAAGTGCTTACGGACGGTATCATCGGGCGCGGCACTTTCTGGCGGCAAATCCACGATCGAAAGCGCTGTCATTCGCGGTGCGCCATGAATCCCTCATAGGCGCCCGCACGTACCTCTGGCCAGCGATCAACGCTTGCCACTTCCCGCTCTCAGGAGATTCCAATGATTGTTTCGATTCGTGCCTTCGCCCTCACCGCCCTGGTCGCCCTCTCTGCATGTTCCAGCGAGGAGGCTCCAGTGCCCGAGACGGAGGTGCAGGCGCAGACAAAGCCAGCAGTGGAACAGCCTCCTGAAATGATGCCCATTCCTATGGCGTATGAAGAGCCGGTGGTAGGCGGCGCCAGGATGTCGGCGGGTAGCGACATGCTCAGCAACCTGCGCAAGTCCAGCGACCATACGATTCTGGTATCGGCGATCGAGGCGAGCGGGCTCGACAAGGTCATCGAGGAAAGCGGGAAGTTGACGCTTTTTGCGCCAACCAATGGCGCGTTCGAGCGTATTCCCGGCGGCTACCAGGAGCTGATGAAACCCGAGCAGCGCGAACGCCTGTTGCGGGTTCTGTCGTACCACATGCTGCCCGCCCGAATCGATGCTGACGCCATGTCGGCTCGCGTCTTGGCTGGCAACGGCAGCGCCACGCTGGAGACCGTAGAAGGCGGCAGCCTCAAGGCCACGGTAGGAAATGGTGCTGCGATGGTGGTCGACGCGAACGGCAGCTCGGCCGACATCAGCGTTGCCAATGTGGTGAACAGCAACGGTGTTGTCTATGTGATCGAGACAGTCCTGATGCCCTGAGGCTTAGGCAAGACGCTGGAAAATCCACCACACGGCGAGTAGTCCGACCGCCGCAGAGACTCCGCGCAGGACCAGCGAGGGATACCAGCTGCTTCGGCGTGCCAGGTACAACACCGGGAGAAGCACCGCCACCACGGCGAGCTGTCCTATCTCCACTCCAAGGTTGAACCCGAGCAGGGAGGCGACCCTCGCCTCCCTTGGAATGCCGACTTCCGCCAAGACACTGGCGAAGCCGAAACCATGCACCAGCCCGAATCCGAACGCCAGCAGGAACAGGCGTCGCGTAATGAGGGGCCAGATATTGTTGAGCGCGGCCAGCAGCACGCTGGCGGCGATCGCGGCCTCAACCCACCGCGTCGAGGGCGTTAGCCAGCCGAGGGCGGCACTGGTCAGGGTGATCGAATGGGCCACCGTAAATGCGGTGACGATGCCCGCGGCCTGCAGCAGAGCGGGCCGTATGCCCGCTACCGGGCGCCAGCTCCGATCCGACCGCCGCAGCACGACTGGCAGCAGCAGCAGCCCGAGGAACGCCAAGTGGTCATAACCGATCAGGATGTGGTGGACACCTTCGCGCAGGAAACTGTAGACCGACGAACTGGCACCAGTGCCCGACGGTCCCTTTAACCTGGAATTGGAATTGCTGGCTATCGCGGTGACTGAAGCGCTGGAAGTGCGCATCGTCACCAGCGAGCGATGGGTCGGGTCGCGGTCGAAGAACAGCCGATAATCAACCAGCAAGGCGCCCGCGGCGGGGCAGTTCGCGGTCATCACCAGTGCAGCATAAACGCCATCCTCATAGCGGCGGATCCCCAAGCGGGAGGGCTCCAACGGACAGCCCTCGCCCCCACGGGTCAGGCTGAGCCCGTCGCGTGCCAGTGTCTCGATTTCCGGACGCACCGCGACCAGTTCTGCCCAGGTGATATTGCGATCATTGTCCCCGTCGATGGGCAAGGTCAGCGCAACATCCTTCAGCGCCAGATCCAGCTCGACGAGCATGCCACCGTCGCTGGATTCGGTCACCGACAGATGGGACAGCGAAAGGGCGTGCGATGCGGCGGGGCCGGCCGCACACGTGAGCATGGCGGCCAGGCAAAAACAGCGAAGGTGCCTCATGGGATTGTTTCCAGCTCCGGCAATACAACGCCCTCCGTTTTCGCCCAGGCGCGCGCCGGCGCCACCGCTTTCGGCCGCTCCGCCGCCGCGGCCGCGCGAACCAAGAGATCGGTGTCTTCATAGTCGCGCTGCGACTGGAAATTCAGGACGGCGAGCTCAAGCGCTCTTTCCCGTTTACCCATGGCCAGCTCCAGCTCCGCTTCGTCGCGCAGCTCAGGAACCATGCCAACTGCGCGGGTCGTCGCATAACGTTGGGCCAACACCGCTGCTTTCTGCCGGCCGTCAGGAAGCCCCAAAGCCAGGGCAGCAACTGCCGCCTGCAGCTCGACGCCCTCAGCGGCAGGGGCGTTGGTGAGGAGGACGCGCGCGGCCTCGTGTCGCCCGGCACGGTTCAAATGTCGCGCATAAGCGCCCAGCGTCCTGACGTCGAGGGGGCGCAGCTTCAATGCCGTCTCGAACCACCTGTCCGCATCCTCGTCCTCGGCGCGCGACGCGATGTCTCCCCGCATGACAAGCACGCTGCGCCTGACTTCTGGATCAGCCTGTGGTGGATCAATCCAGCGGTCTACCAGCAGTGCCGCCTGGTCCAGATCACCCTGGCGCAGTGAAACAGACGCCGCGCACAGCGTTCCGGCGGCGAGATCAATACCGAGTGCAAGCGTCGCGCAGTCCTTCCTGGCGTCCTTGATGCGTCCCTGCACCAGATAGATCTGGGAGCGCGCAACACGCGCACCGGCATCGCGGGAGTCCAGTGCAAGCGCTTTCTCCAGCAGCGCCAGCGCCCCGGAAAAATCATGCCGATGTTGGGCGGCCGCGGCCTGAAGGCGAAGTCCGCGGGCAGATTGCCGCTGCGTGGCCGGCAGCTCTCGTAGCGTTGCCTCGCCGCGCGCGGACAGTCGCATATCGCCCGTCTGCCGAGCGGCCGCGAACAGACGGTCCACCGCATCGAGAGACGGCGCCGAGTTACGTGTCGCCGGTGCGGGGTAGCCGGGCGGGAGCGTTTCGAGCACCAATGTGCCTTGCCTGGGTGTCTCGAGCGGCGGGCGGGCTGCGTAGGCGTCGGCACAGAAGGCCGCAAGCGCTGCCAGGACCAACCATCGTGAATTCAAATTCATCTCTCCACTGACAAGCACCAATCCTCGAACAGAACGACGGCCGCATTTGCGGCCGCCGATTAACTCTACCACGCACAATTGTCGTGCGTTTACAGGTCCACGTCACCGCCGATCGGCGTGTTGAGGTACGGGAACGTGTTGCGGAACTCAGTTGCCGACACAGTCACGCCGTCGGTATACGGCAAGTTGCGCGACGGTGCTTCCGCGTCCGTCAGAAGCACGCCCATCGCGACGCGAAGGGTGATGTCGACGACGTCGTCGCCAGGCCGACGACCGTTCGGGAACCCGGCGGTGTCATTACCCAGCACTCCGAGATTGGACTGAGCGGCTGCAGCCTTCGGGGCAATCGACGTATTCAGGCGGAGCATCTCCGACCCAACCACGTTCGCGGGCTGGTTCAGGCCGGGAATGCCCGTCAGGAACGCGGCCACCAGGTCGGTGCGGGGGAACTTGTTCGGAGCAGTCACACCGAACAGGACCTCCAGCAGCTCCGGCAGGACCGGGTTGGTGACGTAGGTCGCGAACTGACCGTCGTCAGCGGGGCGGGACGCGTTGAACTTGTCCTTGTCCGGCAGGCCGATGACCAACTCATTCACCAGCGGCATGCCGAGGCGCGAGACACCTGCGCCGGTCACGCCGTTGGTGGCCAAGTGCGCGCCGCTCCAGATACCGATGACCGGCTCGCTGGCTAGGGCCAGGCAGCTGATCGGCACTTCGATTGCGATCGTGGTGACATTCGCGTCGCGCAGGTCGTCGCGCTCGCCATTGGGTGGACCCACTGGATTCAGGTTGACCAGGTCGAAGACTTCGCCTAGGGCTACCTTGAAGCCGTCTTTACGCTGTCCGACGAAGGTCTTTCCCGAGCCGCCACAACCCTGATAGCTAAGCAGGCCGATGTGCGCATCGGCATACTTGGCGTAATTACTGAAAGTCTTGCTGCCGATGTTGTCGAACGGCTTTGGGTAGAACTCGGTACGACCAAACGGATTGACCGCCTGGGTGCGGACACCGTTCTGGATGACTGTGACCGTGTAGTACTGCAGCACGTTGAGGCCGCGCAAGTCATTCTCGTTTACTGGAGCAATCTGGCTAAGTGGAATAGCCACCGGCACCCCATTTACGGGGAACTTTTTGTCCTGGAACTGGTTGAAGAAGCGGAATTCGTAGGTGATGTTCGGAAGCGCGTCGCCATCGGTGTCGACGTGGACGTCGTAGACGGCATTTTCGTCCATCAGGAAGTAATTGGGGCCGCCGTAAGCGTCCTGCAGGGGCTGGAAGTTGGCCAAGATGGTGACTGCGTCAGCCCTGCCCGCCTCGTAACTACGGAACGCGTACAGATCGGTGTTGTCTAGCTTCGGGGTCTTGGTGATGCCCGGGGCCTCACGGTGGCTGGACGCCATCGACGCGGCGCCGAAAACCATGGCGGCAACGCCAACGGCGATGGCCGCTTGTTTTTTCATGTGCATGTGGATTTCCTTTTGTGGTGAAGGGACACGGAGTTGTACCGGTGTGACCCCGAGGGGCTGTGGCGCTCCCGCCCGCCGTATCGAGAGGGGTTGGCACGTCTGCGAGAGGACCCGCGAAATAGATGCACCATGAACACATCAACGGACTTGCGGAACTATTGCGTTGTCGCCCATTGAGCGTGAGCAGGCCGTGACGGGATGCACAGAGGACGTCTTTTCTGCAACGAAGTTAACGCGAAGTGAGCAACGCGTTTCTACGAAACCCCTCCTCTGATCGTGTTCGATGATTGTCAGCATGCAGGGTAGAGGTGTATCGCGGCGTGATCTGAAAAAGGGCACGGCGCAGGTGATCCAAAGACGCAAGGCCTGCGCAGGAGCTCGCATCTCGACGGCTCGATGCGACCGTGATCGCAAGCGTCTTGCCGCAAGCTTACTTGGCCGGCTCCGCTGCACCTTGCTAGACGCCCGGTCGGCGCCAGCGACAAGACCCGCATCCTGCAGATCATCGAGATCTCCAAAGCGTTGTTTGCTCGTCCCGACCTCGCCGCGCCACTGGAAGGCCTGAAGTTCGTGAAGGACAAGAGTTATCCGATCCACGGAACCTTGACACCCTGGAGACCGGATCTCAGCGGGTTTCAGCAGTCAATTGCGGTGGCCGTTTGACGCGGGACCGTCTGTGCGGCACCCCCCCTGGCACCCCCCTTCCGTCGCGAAACATTCGACCTGGGCTGGCGTTGGCTTGTGGCCCGACACGCACGCAAGGATTGCCGTTCGCGATGAACCCGTTGACGGCTGTGTCCGCGCCCGCCGTTCCTTGCCAGCGGGCTCTGCGGATTGGCGGACTGCCTGGATCATGCGCAGATCACGAGTGCGGTGAGCCCGACCGCCGTCAGTGCCCTGTGCGTGTCATGGCCGGTAGTTCCGCTCGCACTCCGTTGGACAGATGGCATGCCTGTATTGACGGCCCCCGTCCTTCAGGCGCCCCTTTCATCCACGCCATGAGGAAAACCACATGATCCTGTCCACTGCGAAGTCCACGCGCACCGCCCTGTTGCCTCTCGTCGTCGGCCTGCTCTTGGCCGCCGGCCCGCTTGCTGCCGCCGAATCCAACCCGGCCTCCGACGAAATCATGGCGCTGGCAAGGGCGCAATGGTCAGCCGAGGACCAGAGCAAGACCGCCGCCCAGGCGTTGTCGTCGGTAGCCAACGACTACACCGAGTTCAATGCCGTCGTCCCCACGCTCGTGGAAGGCAAGGCAACCGCAGCGCGTTTCTACGATGCCTCACTGCAAAGCGGCGACAAGGGCATGGTTTCGGAAATGATCAATCCGCACGTCCAGGTCTATGGTGACACCGCGATCCTCGCTTACAACTACGCCGGCGTGACCAAGGACCGTGAGGGCAAGATGAGCCCCAACCTGGCCAAGTCCACCCGCGTCTATGTGAAGCAGAATGGGAAGTGGATGCTGGTCCATGCGAACTTCGCGCCCGTGGTGAACCCCACTCCCTGATCTCGGCCCGATCGGTTCGAAGGGTTGAGGAAAGCCGGGCAAGTCCCGGCTTTTTTAGGTATTCGCGGCGCTGGTGACAAGGGCGGCCGGTCGAATATGAGGTGCATTGGGACACGGTGCCTCCGCGTTTTCAGCCCGAGTTGAGCCTGCAGTGGCAGTGTCCACTTGGGCTTTGAGGTTCACCAATCTGCGACCGGGTATCCCTCTTCGACTGGGTGGCTGCAACTTCTCGTTCTTTCCGCTGCCTCTGACCTCCACCCGTCCCGGACGGCTCCAGCGGAGATTCGCGATCAGCCCGATAGCAGCCGCAGCCCCAGCCAGACCGGCACGCCCAGGTAGTAGATGCCGCGCGTCAGCCACATCATCGCGTCGCGCGCCGCGAATGCTCGTCCGCTCGAAAGCGGCAATGCCAGGACCATGACCGTAATGGTTTCGACGATGGCGCGCAGGGCAGCTGCGACCAGCATCAGCCCCAGCGACCATGAGGCCCACCAGATCAGACCGCCGGTCAGCCAAGCCTTCAGGCCGTAGGTGTAGTACTCGCCCAGTGGACCGCCGAAGGCGATGATCTGGTGCAGGCGGAAGGCCACGGCAGCGGGCAGCAGCGGGAACAGAGCGAACTTGAGTAGCGGGTCGTCCATCCAGCGCCGGTAGGTGGCGGCACGCACCTCGGCCAGGCGCATGGGGAACGAGCTTTTCACCGGCACAGGCACACCGGCTGCGGCCAAGGCGCGATGCAGCGCCATCGGATCGGCAAGCGCCACACCTTGCGACCATCGTTGGCCTGGGGCCAGGTGCAGGTCTACCCCGGAGCGCGGCAGCGGCAGGCGCCACGTTCGCAGTTCCCTGATTGACGCCAGTGGGACCTCGATCCGCTGGCGTCGCTGGTCCAGTAGCAGCGCAGCGCCTTCAATACGCACCTTGGCAGCGAACGCGCGCCCGATCGCCCAAGCGACCAACGTCGGCACCACCACGACGAAGGCAAATATCTTCAGCTGCCCCAGGGTCTGCACCTGGAGTCCGACGCGCAGCAGCATGTCAAGCGCCAGCCAGGCCAGGCCAGCGCCGGCACACAGGCGGAGCAAGCCGGTAGCGCTGCGCCAGGGGCGGGTCAACACGACCACGTCTTCCACGTAGTCCTTTGCGGACGTGCTCACCGCGCCGATGCGCAGCGCACGCCATGCGGCCAGCAGCATGAGCGCCACCAGGAACACCGCCCCTGCCCGCCCCACCCAGTCGCCCCAGCGGACCATCAGCGTGGGCACAGGATCGCGCGCCGACAGCACTGCCGTCAGCACGGCTTGGTCGCCCATCGCTGTGCTGGCCAGCACTTCGCCGGTATCGTCGATGATCGCGCTCAGGCCGTTTGTGGTGACGCGCAGCTGCGGCAACCGCGTCTCGATGCTGCGAAACGCCGCTACTGACAAGTGCAGTCGCGCGCCGATCGGATAATCGGTAAACCACGAATCGTTGGACATCCCGATGATGGCCTGGGCGCCGAGGCGCGCTCCGTCAATCGCCAGACCCGGGTGTACGTCGTCCAGGCAGATCATCGGCAGCACGTTGACCTCGCGGCCGTCGGCACTGCGCAGCGGCATCACCCGCGCGCCATTGCCGGGCTGCCAGCCACCCGCCCAGGGCAGCCAGCGCCGCAGCGTCGGGCCGTCCAGCCACAGCGGCACGTGCTCGGTCAGCGGAAAGGGATGGGTCTTGCGATAAAAGCCCAGCAGCCCGCGCCCCGGTTCGAGAAAGGCGGCAGCGTTGTATTCGCCGGACGCGTCGATGTCGTAGGTGCCGAACACCAGCGCCACGCCCATGGCGTCCGCGAAGCCCTGGATTTCCCGGTCCAGCGCCGCACCGTCCTCGCTGCGCGCCCGGGTAAAGGTGGTGGGATAGACGGTCTCTGACCACAGCAGCACATCGGCACCGTGGTCGCGCACCGCTGAATGCGACAGCGCGAAGTGCGTATCGAGCACGTTCCTGACCACGCCGTACGCTCCAATTTCCCGGCGCAGGCGCTCGTAGTCGGTGATGCTGGCTTGGACCATTGCAACCCGCAGCGCGGGCGCCTCCGGAGGCAATGCCTGCAGCGTCGCAAGGCGCGCCAAGCCGTAGCTGGCCATGGCCACGACGATGGCGGCGGCGCAACCGATGGGGAGCAGCAGCGCGCGCGCGCCGCGGCTGCGCCGGGAAATCCCGAGGGTGATGGCTTCGTTGGCCAGTATCAGAAGGACCGTGAGCCCGGCCGCCCCGCCCAGGTCCGCCGCCTGGCGCAGCGGCGCCGAGGGGAACAGCCCGTGTCCGAGGGTGTCGCCCAGCAGCTTGGGCAGCAGCGCCTCGCAGGCCACCCACGCACTGGCACCGGCCAGCGCGCTCAGCACCGGGCCGTGGCGGCGACCGGCCAGGTGACGCACCAGCGCAAAGGCCACCACCTGTGGCTGCATCAGTGGCGCAAGCGCAAGCAGGACCAGCGTGCCCGCAAGCGCGCCAATCCCGGTGTAGGCGCCGATTGCCGCGCCGAACCAGGCGAAGGTGGTCGCCACGAAGGCCACACTCATCAGCAGCCCGGCGCCCAGCGCGCCGCGCAGGGTGCAGCCGGCGTTGAGGGCCAGCAGCCAGGGCACCAGCGCAACGAAGCCCAGCGCCCATGCCACGCCACCCCGGGCGTACAGGCCCAACAGCACCGCGCTGACCAGCAGACCGGCCATAGGGTGCCAGCGCGAAAGCGGCAAGCGCTCCGTGATCAAGTCAGGACACTCCGGTAGTGGGGTCAGGGCGGCGGTATGCGCACGCGCCGCAGCGGCAGGCCCGGCGGTGCAAGTTCCGGCGGTACGACACGGTTGTCGGGTATGGCGACTGGCCGGCCGTCACGGTCGTACAGGGTGAAGTCGGGTGCAAACATCAGGATCGGCTCGATCGCCACACCGCCATCGGTGGACTGGTAGTGGCGCGCATAGCCGTCGGGCAATGGGAAGTCCTCGGGCACCGCGAGTCCTTCCAGCGGCGGACTGGTCCCGGGCGGGTTGAAGGCGCCGATGCCGGTGCGGATGCCGACGTGGTGCAGGGCATCGATCAATTCAGCACCCGTCGGTTCGGGGTCACCCGGTCGGAAATAGTTCGCCAGGTCGTTGGGGTCGCCATTGGGGAGCTCATCGGTGGTTTCTAGCAGAGTTGATGAATTGCTGTAAGGCGTATGTGCGTCGGCCATGGCCGCAGCTGGCTGGTCAGCGCCAGCGGCGGCAACGGAATGATTCGGCTGCTGCGGTGCACGCAGCCGCCAGACGAGCACCGCACCCATCACCACCATAGCCAGAACCACCCACCTCAGCGCGGACCGGCCCGCGGTCCGCGC
>JBBSVH010000092.1:0-10294 GCA_038233685.1 Lysobacterales bacterium
AACCGGCACGGGATTGCTCCCGGCAGATTTTAAGTCTGATGCGTCTACCAGTTTCGCCACCCGGGCCTGCGCGTAGCCTGCCCGAATCGAGCGCCGATGGGAACGACTGTGTTCAATCTTCGCCAACGGAAAACGCCCGCAAGCGCGGGCGTTGTCGTTCAAGCTCCCGGCGTAGTGCGGGATGGAGGCCTGGGTCGGAATTGAACCGGCGTACGCGGCTTTGCAGGCCGCTGCATAACCACTCTGCCACCAGGCCGGTGACCTCAGCGCCGAGACTGGCGCATGCCGCGCGCGCAATCAAGGCCCTTACAAGACAAAACCCCGCGAACGGGGTCCTGTTCGAAACTGGAGCGGGAAAAGGGATTCGAACCCTCGACCCCGACCTTGGCAAGGTCGTGCTCTACCACTGAGCTATTCCCGCGAGTTGAGACGCGGAATTTTACCGTCCTTGCGTGAACTGTCAACCGCGGCCCGTTCATCCTCCCGCAGGATGGGCCACGCGGCGCGCAGGTAGAGGGCGCCGGACCACAGGGTCAGCAGCGCCGCGATGGCCAGCAGCCAGTCCCCGATGTGGAACACCAGCCAGCCCAGCCAGATCTGGTCCCGCGGCACATGGGCCGGGGTCACCGAGTAAAGCAGGCAGCCCAGCGCCACCATCTGCGCGATGGTCTTGAACTTGCCGATGGTCGCGACCTTCACCGTGGCGCGCTGACCCAGCTGCGCCATCCATTCGCGCAGGGCCGACACCGCGATTTCGCGGCCGACGATCACCGCAGCCCAGAACGCCATCCACGGCGTGGGATGGCCCTGCACGATCAGGAACAGCGCCACGGCCACCATCAGCTTGTCTGCGACGGGGTCGAGGAATGCGCCGAAGGCCGAATGCTGGTGGAAGCGGCGCGCGATCCAGCCGTCCAGCCAGTCGGTCAACGCGGCCAGGATGAAGATGAAAACGGTGGCGAAATTGCTCCACTTGTACGGCAGGTAGAACACAACCACCAGCACGGGGATCAGCAGGATGCGCAGCAAGGTCAGCCAAGTGGGGACAGTCAACTTCATCGAACGCGTTACCCGCTTTCCCTGGTGTTTGGCGCTGCCGGCTCGGGCAGCCCGTGCAGGTTAGCGTAGATTCGCTCGGCCAGCGCCGCATTGACGCCGTCCACCCGTGCGATCTCGTGGATGCCCGCCGCCTTGAGACCCACCAGTCCGCCGAAGTGCTTGAGCAGGTTGGCGCGCCTTTTCGGGCCGATGCCGGCGATGTCCTCGAGCTTGCTCGTGCTGCGCGCCTTCTGGCGCTTGCCGCGGTGGCCGGTAATCGCGAACCTGTGCGCCTCATCGCGCACCTGTTGCACCAGCTGCAGTGCCGGCGACGCCGCGCCCGGACGCAGCTCGCGTCCGTCGGCCAGGATAAGCGTCTCGTGACCAGCACGACGCTCCTCGCCCTTGGCCACGCCAACCAGCGCCACGCAGTCGACGCCCAGCTCGTCCAGCGCCGAGCGCGCCTGGGTCAGCTGTCCTGCGCCGCCGTCGATAAGCAGCACGTCAGGCATCACCCCACCCTCTTCGACAGCCCGGCGGAAGCGTCGCTGGATCGCCTGGCGCATGGCCGCGTAATCGTCCCCGGGTTCGATGCCGGTGATGTTGTAGCGTCGGTACTGCGCGCGCACCGGTCCGCTGGCGTCGAACACCACGCACGAGGCCACCGTCGCCTCCCCCATCGTGTGGCTGATATCGAAACACTCGATGCGCTTGGCCGGTTCACCCAGCCCAAGCAGTTCCCGCAGCGCCTCGCTGCGAACGTTCTGCGCGTCGCGGCTGGACAGCTCGGTCGCAAGGGTGATCTCGGCATTGCGTCGGGCCAGGTCCAGGTAGCCGGCGCGTTCGCCACGCACGTTGCACTTCAGCTGGACCTTGCGGTTGGCGGCGGCCGATAGCGCGGATTCGATGAGTTCGGAATCGGGGATCTCCCGGTCCAGCACGATCTCCGGCGGTGGGGTCTGCTCGGCGTAGTACTGTGAAACGAATGCCGCCAGCACTTCGGCCGCGCTGTCTTCCCCGTTGGTGCGCGGATAAAAGGCGCGAGTGCCCAGATTGCGCCCGTCGCGGAAGGCCAGCAGCAGCACGCACGCACTGCTACCCTGCATCGCGCACGCCAGTACGTCCAGGTCGGCCGCGCGACCGTCCACGAACTGCCGGGCCTGCATGCTGCGCAGGGAGCCGAGCAGGTCCCGCAGCCGCGCGGCCTGTTCGAAATCCAGGCGCCCGCTGGCACCTTCCATTGCCGTCGTCAGGTCGTCGGCGAGTTCGTCGCTGCGGCCGTCGAGAAACAGCCCCGCCCGCCGCACCGACTCCGCGTAGTCCTGGGCAGAAACCAGCTCCACGCACGGCGCGCTGCAGCGGCCGATCTGGTGCTGCAGACAGGGCCGGGTCCGGTTGCGGAAAACGCTGTCCTCGCAGTTGCGGATCTTGAACAGCTTCTGCATCAGGTTGAGGGTTTCGCGCACTGCGGTGACCCCGGGGTAAGGACCGAAGTACCTGCCCTGCACCGCTCGTGGACCCCGGTGCAGCGCAATGCGCGGCCAATCCTGACCGGTCAACAACACGTACGGGTAGCTCTTGTCGTCCCGGAGCGACACGTTGAACCGCGGCGCCAGCGACTTGATCAGCTGGTTCTCCAGCAGCAGCGCTTCGCCTTCGGTCCGGGTGACGGTCACGTCCATGCGCGCCACCTGCGCCAGCATGGCGTGTGCACGGGGGCTGCGGGGGATGTTGTTGAAGTAGCTGGCCACCCGCTTGCGCAGTGCGCCTGCCTTGCCCACGTACAGCAGGCTGTCGTCGGCGGCATACATCCGGTAGACGCCCGGAGCCGTGCTCAGTCCTGCCGCGAACGCCTTGCCATCGAACTCGACTGCTGCCCTGCTCATTCGCCGATTGGCACGTGTTCCAGTTGTCCGCTGGCGATATCCAGACGCAGCACGGCGTGTGCGTCGGTCTCGGCGATCCAGACCGAACCCTCCACTACCGCAAGTCCCGCGGGGCCATGCAGCTTCCGTGGTAGCTCCACTGTGGCCACCTGGCCGCCCCCGAGGCGCAAGGTGCGCAGGGTTCCGTTGCCGGTGTCGGCAATCCACAGCAGCGGCGCGTCCGGGCTGAGCGCGATGGCCTGCGGATTCTGCAGGCGGGCCTGGTCGCGCGGGCCGTCGGTGTCGCCGAACTCCCAAATCCCCTGCCCGATCAGCGTCTGCACCACGGCATTTCGCAGCTGTACAGAGCGAACGGCAGAACCCAGCGCGTCGCATACATAGAGCATCTGCTGCACCGCAGCCAGCGCGACCGGCTGCGCAAACGAGGCCATCGCCCCGGCACCATCGCCCAGGTCGAGCTTTCCGGAACCGGCCAAACAGCGCATCTGGTGATTACCCAGGGAATAGGTCCAGATGCGGTTGTCCCCGGCCATGGCGATGTGGACTTCGCTGTCGGTGGCGGCCACGTCCTGCGGCTGGTTCAGCGCAGCTGCGCGCGGCGTGGTGACCAGGCCTTCGATGGGTTCACCGGCGCGACCGTTTCCGCATAGCGTCTCCACCCGATCGGTGAGCAAGTCGATGCGTCGCAGCGCATGGTTGCCAGTGTCGGCCACGTACAGCGCGTCGCGCACCAGCGACAGTCCCTGAGGGCGACGGAACGCCGCCTGCTCCAGGTCGCCGTCGATGAAGTCCGCAAGGCCCATGCCGAACTGGCGCAGGATGCGTCCCGAATGCGTGCACTCGAGCACCCGGTGATGTCCGCTGTCGGCCACGTAAAGCCGGTCCGACGTGGCCGCGAGGCCTGTAGGGAAACAGAGCGGGAGGCGTGGCTCGGGGCCCAGCTCATGCCCGGGCCGGGCGTCTTCGTCATCACGCAGTTCCGGGAGCTCTTCGCACAGGGCAGCCAGGGCCCGCTCGAGCTGCCCGGTCGAATGCAGGCCCACGATCCGTTCGCGTTCCTCGCCATCGGCATCGATCAGGATGACGGTAGGCCAGGATTCCACTTTGAACCGCTGCCAGGCCTGCCAGTCCCGGTCGTGCGCGACAGGAAAGCTCACTCCCTGCCTGCGCAACTGCTTGAGGGCCTGCTGCGGCACGCGCTCGCTTTCGAAGCGCGGCACGTGCACCACCAGCGGCTGCAGCCGGCCGGGGTACCGCGTTTGCAGCTGTGTCACATCGCGCAGGCGCTGCCAGGACCAGGCCGACGCCGCATTCACGAACACCAGCGCCACCACGCGACCGCGTTTTTCGCGCAGCGAAGTCGGCGCGGCATTGAGCCACAGCAGGCTCTCTGGAAACTCAGGGGCGGACGGGTTGCTCATGACCCCCGGATTATGCCGGAGTCCCGGTCCCTGCACAGGCGAGTGACCGCGCCCCGCGCCGCGGCATCGACCCGCCGCCACGCCGCTTCGAAATCCTCGCTGTCGCCCGTGTAGGGGTCGGGAATGCTGCTGTGGCCTTCGACGCCCGCCCACTCCATCAACAGTGCCGCCTTGTGCCTGGCGTGCGGCGGTGCCAGCTGGAGGACGTTGCGCAGGTTGTCAGCGTCAGCGCACAGGACCCAGTCGAAGACTTCGAAGTCGCTTGCCTTGATCTGCCGCCCCCGCGACATTCCTATTTCGACCCCGTGTCGCCTGGCGCAATCGATCGACCGTGGATCGGGCGGCTGGCCCACGTGCCAGTCTCCAGTCCCGGCCGAGTCGACCTCGACCTTCCCCGCAAGCGGTGAATCCTCGATCCGCCTGCGCAGCGCGCCTTCGGCCAGAGGGGACCGGCAGATATTGCCCAGGCAGACGATCAGCAGCTTCATGCCGGTCCGCCCGACAGCCATGCCTCGGCGCGCTCCAGGTCCTCGGGCGTGTCCACGCCAGGCGGGAACGGTTCTGGCGTCAATGCGACCGCGATCCGGTAGCCGGCTTCAAGCACGCGCAGCTGTTCGAGCGATTCCAACAGTTCCAGCCGGCCCGGGGGCATGGCCGCGAAGCGTCGCAGGAAGCCGGCGCGATAGGCGTAGATCCCGATGTGCCGCAGATACTCGCCTGCGGGCATGACCGACCGGTCACTGGCGAAAGCGTCACGCGGCCACGGGATCGGGGCGCGACTGAAGTACAGCGCGTCGGCCCAGCCGGAGGCTTCGACACCCCGCACCAGCTTGACCGTAGCGGGGTCGAGCAGCGATTCGAGCTCATCCAAGGGGGTGGCCAAGGTGGCCATTTCAGCGCCACTGCGGAACAGCGCGTCGGCAACGGCGCCAATGCCCGTGGCCGGCGCGAACGGCTCGTCGCCCTGCAGGTTCACCACGATCGTTTGATCACTCCAACCTGCAATGTCAGCGCACTCGGCCAGGCGATCACTGCCCGACAGGTGCGCACTCGAGGTCATCGCCACGCGCACGTCCAGACCCTCCAGCGCCTTGGCGATGCGCGCATCGTCAGCGGCCACCCACACCTCGCGGGCGCCGGCGGCGAGCGCGCGACGTGCTACGTGGACCACGAGCGGGACGCCACCGAGGAGTCGCACTGGCTTGCCCGGCAGGCGCGAGGCGGCGTAGCGCGCGGGAATCGCGACGACGAATTCGGGTGTCATGGGCACGGCCCCCGGCTGTTCTTCAGTCTTTCGAGCAGTGCCACCCAGAAAGCCGCCGGGAGCTCTGCTGTCACCGGCACGCTGTAGTGCCAGTCGGTGGCGAATCGGGTGCACTTGACCGCGTCCTTCTCGGTCATCAGCACCGGAAGCTCGCTGCCGAACGCCAAGTCTGCCGCAACAAACTGGTGATGATCCTCGAACGCGTGCGGCACGACACCGATACCCAGGCTCTTGAGCATGTCGAAGAAGCGCTGCGGATTGCCGATGCCCGCGACGGCGTGCACCCGATGCCCACCGAACGAAGACAGCGGTTGCAGGCGCCCGCCGCGAGCCGGCATCGCCCCGTCCGCGCGCAGGCGCATCGCCCACTCCCCAAATCCGGGGTCGCCTCCGTTGACCACGCGGAAGTCACATGCCATGCCGCGCTCGGCCGGCTCGCGCAGCGGTCCGGCCGGCAGCAGGCGACCATTGCCGTAGCGGCGCTGACCGTCGACCACCTCGATCTCGATGTCACGCTGCAGCCGGTAGTGCTGCAGCCCGTCATCACAGACGACCACGTCGCAGCCCTCAGCCACCAGTGCCCGCGCGCCAGCCACCCGGTCGGCATCGACCCTCACCAGCGCCCCGCTGCGACGCGCGATCAGTACCGGCTCGTCCCCTCCCTCGGCAGGAGAGGTCGAAGCTTCGATCCACACCGGTTTGGCCTTCTTCTCACGGCCGTAGCCGCGGCTGGCGACGCCGGGGCGATAGCCGGCCCCTTGCAGCTGCTTTACGATCTCGATCGTCAGCGGGGTTTTGCCGGTACCCCCCGCCGTGACGTTGCCTACCACGATCACCGGCGCGCCGACCCGATGGCTGCGCAGCAAGCCCATTTGCAGCAACCCACGACGAGCGCCGACCCCCGCGCCGAACACGCCGGCCAAGGCCCGCGCGTACAGAGGGGGCGCGGCATCGCCGTACCACCAGGCCGGGGTGGTGTCCTTGGGCCGGCTCACTGGACCTCGCGGAACTGCAGGCCGTGCAAATGCGAGTACAAACCACCGCGCGCCAGCAGTTCGGCATGCGTGCCCTGCTCCACCAGCTTGCCCTGGTCGAGCACCAGCACCTGGTCGGCGTGCTCGACGGTGGAAAGCCGATGGGCGATGACCAGCGTGGTGCGGTCCGGCATCAGCTTCTGCAGCGCGTTCTGCACCAGGCGTTCGGATTCGTTGTCCAGCGCTGCGGTGGCTTCGTCAAGGATCAGCAGCGGCGCGTCGCGCAGGATCGCCCGGGCAATGGCCAGGCGCTGGCGCTGGCCGCCGGACAGGAGCGCGCCATTTTCGCCAATGGGGGTGTCGAGCTGCTGCGGCAGCCGCTCGATGAACTCCCACGCATTGGCCGCTTCCGCCGCGGCGCGCACCGCCCCGGGTGTTGCCTGCGCGCCGAACGCGATGTTCTCCCCGATGCTGTCGTCGAACAGCATCACCTGCTGCCCGACCAGCGCAATCTGCCGTCGCAGGCTCTCCAGGCTGTAGTCGTGCAGCGCAATGCCATCGAGCGTGATCGACCCCGCGTCGGGCTCGTAGAAGCGCGGCACCAGGCGCACGAGACTGGTTTTGCCGCTGCCGGACCGGCCGATGATCGCGGTCACGGTTCCGGGCCGGGCGGTGAAGCTGAGGTCCTGCAGTGCCCACTGCTCCTGGTTGCGATAGCGCAGGCTCACGCCTTCGAACTTCAATTCGCCACGGACGCGCTGGACGACAATGCCGCCATGGTCCCGCTCTTCCTCCATGTCGAGGATGGTGAAAAGACGCTCCGCCGCAGAGACGCCACGGGATATCGAGGTCTGCACGCTGGTGACCCGCCGGAGCGACGGAATGATGCCCATCATGGCGGTCATCAGCAGGATGAACTGCCCCGCGTTGAGATCACCGGCCAGTGCCTCGCGCGTTGCTACCGCCACGATCACCGCCAACGCCACCGCTGCAAGCAACTGGACCAGCGCTGAGGCTGAAGCGCGCGTGGTGTCCACCTTCATGTTCAAGCCGAGTATCCGGTTGGCGAGCACCGCGTAACGTGAAGTCTCGAGCGCCTGGGCGCCGTGCACCTTGACGTCCTGCTGCGCCGCCAACGACTGCTCTGCCGCCTGCGCCATACGCCCCATGCCGTCCTGGATACCGCCACTGATGCGCCGGTAACGCTTGCCCACATACCAGACGATCACGCCGATCAAGGGCGTGATCACCAGCATGGCCACCGTCACCTTGACGCTGGTATGGAGCATGACGCCAAGCAGGAACGTGACGGTCAATCCGTCGGTGATGATGGTCTTGAGCGCGTTGGAACTCGCCTCGGTCACCTGTTCCGTGTCGTAGTTCAAACGGCTGACCATGACCGGCGTGGATTCGTTGTCGAAATGGGTGGAAGGCAGCCGCAGGTATTTCGCCAGGACCTGCTCGCGCAGGTCGCGGACCACGCTGCGTCCGGTGCGGGCCATCCCGTAGTCGGTGCAGAAGGTAGCGGCGCTGCGCAGCAGGAACAGGGCGACGATCGTCAGCGGCAGAACCACCGCCATCCGCGGCTCCGGATCGACGAAGCCGCGGTTGGTCAGCGGCTCCATAAGGCGGACGAATGCCGCAGCGGCCGAGGCCTCGATCAGCATGCCTACCAGTGCCGCGGCCAGGAACGGCCAGTACCGCCGCGCATAGGAGAGCAGGCGCCGGTAGATCGGCCAGACCGGCTGCTGGTGCGCCGGTGCGCTCATTCGCGTTGCTCGGGAGCGGTGGCGATGGAAATGCGGCGGAAGCCGATCTGCCCCAGGGCATCGAGCGCAGTGACCACGGCCTGGTGCGGCGTGCGTGCATCGGCACGCAGCAGCACCGGACGGGTGCGATCCTCGCCCCCCACTTCGAGCAGGACTTGTTTCAGGGCATCGAGGTCGGTGCGCAGCACTTCCCGGTCACCGACGAAGTAGCGTCCTTCGGCATTGATGAGCACGCTCAGCACCGCCGCCTCGGTGGTCGCGGTGTCGGCTGCAGCCTTGGGAAGTTGCAGCTGAAGTGTCGACCTCGTATCGAAGGTGGTGGTGATCACGAAGAAGATGATCAGCACCAGGATCACGTCGATCAGCGGAATGAGGTTGATCTCCGGCTCGTCACCGGCGCGATCATCGCGGATGCGCATCGGCCGGTCAGGCCCTTGCCGGAGCGGCAGCTGGATGGCCCGGCGCAGCCTTTGGCGCAATGACCGGTTTTCCATCGAGCGCGTCGAGCAGGCGCGTTGCCTCCTGCTCCATGTCGATGACGTAGCCAGTGACACGGCCGCGAAAGTAACGGTGGAACATCAGCGCCGGGATCGCCACGATCATGCCGGTGGCGGTGCACACCAGCGCCTTGCCGATGCCGCCTGCCAGCTGGTTCACATCGCCCACGCCGCTGTCGAGGATGCCGAGGAACATCTGGATCATGCCCACGACCGTGCCCAGCAGGCCCAGCAGGGGGCCAGCCGCCGCGATCGTGCCCAGCGCGTTGAGGAATCTTTCCATGCGATGGACCACGTGCCGGCCGGTGTCCTCGATCCGCTCACGGGCCTGTTCGCGGGGCCGACTGCGGCTCTCCAGCGCGCTGGCCAAGAGAGCGCCCAGCGGCGAATTGCGGCGCAGCGACTCCAGGTGAGCCGGGTCAAGCTGTCCGCGCGCGGCCCACTTGCGCACTTCCTCGCCCAGGCCTGGCGGCAGGACTTCCTTGCGCCGCAGGGTCCAGAACCGTTCGACCACGATCGCCAACGCGACCACAGCCAGCAGCAGCAGCGGGATCATGGGCCATCCACCGGCCTTGACCAATTCCAGCACGTTCAGTCCTCCGGCCCACGCGGCCGCTCGCTCTCGGATCGATAGGATAGCCCAGCGGCCCGACGCACCCGCACCGCATCCCACATCCAGGCCTTGGAGGCGCGCTGTTCACGTACCGATAGACCAGAAGCACCGAGCCAGACGCGGATTGCGCCGCTTTCTGCCGTGTTGACCAGTTCGGCGCCGCTGATGCGCCAGCGCTCCGCCACCTCGGCCCTTGGATGTCCAAAACGATTACCGAAACCCGCCGAGACAATCACCAGCCGCGCCTCGGTCGTACTGACGAACTCCTTGATCGAGGAACCGCCGCTGCCGTGATGCGGAGCCAGGACCACATCGGCCCGGATCTGCCGCGCACTGCGACGCACCAGCATGCGTTCGATGACTTCACCGATATCTCCGGTCAGCAGCGCCGCCCCGTGCCGGGACTGGATCCGAAGGACGCAGCCCGCCTCATTGCCGAGATAGGGAAAGTGCGGCGTCGGATGCAGGAAGCTGAATTCCACATCGTCCCAGTGCCAGCGGTCGCCGGCAACGCAGGGCGCGCCCGCCGGCGTTGGTGATCCTTCCGGCGCCTGCACGAGGCCGGTCGGAACGACCCGCGTCACCGCCCCGAGTCCTCCCGCGTGGTCGTTGTCCGCGTGGCTGACCACGACGCGATCCAGCCGGATCACGCCAAGTGCACGCAGTGCAGGCACTACGGCGCGCTCGCCTGCATCGAATCCGTCGGCCACGGCCGGGCCCGCGTCATATAGCAGTGCGTGGGAGCGGGTCAGCACCAGGACCGCCAGGCCCTGCCCCACGTCGACCACCACCAGCTCCACTTCCCCGTTCTCCGGTCGCTGCAGGTCCGGCC
>JBBSVH010000093.1:0-10206 GCA_038233685.1 Lysobacterales bacterium
AGCGGTGCCTTAGCTTTTGCTGTTGCTGTTGCTCCAGCTGTTGCTCCAGCTGCTGCTCCAGCCTCCTCCCGTGCGCTCAGCGCAGGGGAGGATCGAGGAGGGGTGCTGTAGCTTTTGCTGTTGCTGTTGCTCCCGCTGTTGCCCTAGCCTCCTCCCTTGCACGCAGCGCAATGGAGTGTGAGGAGGGGTACTGCCAGCTGTTGCTGTTGATCCAGCTGTTGCTCCAGCCTCCTCCCTTGCGCGCAGCGCAGGGGAGGATTGAGGAGGGGTGCTCCAGCGGTTGCTGTTGCTCCAGCTGTTGCTTCAGCCTCCTCCCTTACGCGCAGCCCAGGGGAGGATTGAGGAGGGGTGCACTGAGGCTGGTGCCGTGGCCTGTCCCCAGCCACCCTGAAACCAGATCACACCTAAGAAAAATTCTCACTGCGCCTCCAGCGCCCGCCGTCAGTCCTCCGCTCGCTTCGCAAATGCAGGAGGAACGCCGTGCAATCCCCGGTTCCTACGCTCCCGGCAATTCTGCGAAAACTGGCGAGCCATGGTTCAGGTGTATCCTCCCGGTTCATCTGCGGGATGTGTCATGAACCCCGAAAACCCATCAGCAGCCCTGACGATAGACCTCGGCCCCAGCGCCAACGACGATCTGCCGATCGATCCAAGCGCGCCGGTGCTGTCAACTGACGAGTGCGCGTTGTTCGCGCAGTTCGCCCGGCTGCGTCCGATGGTCGCTGGCGAATCGATCTTTGACCGCGCCGACGCAGGCGGCAGCATGTTCGTGATCCAGCACGGTTCGGTGCAGCTGGACTTCGGCGACGACCTGGTTGGCAAGGTGTTGGGACCGAGCGAATTCTTCGGCGAGCTGGGCCTGTTGATCGGCGACCACCAGCGCAGCGCCTCGGCCGTGGCCGCAAGCGACGGGCTGTTGCTTGAGCTCGAGCACCCCGAGCTGCAGCAGTTGGTGACACGCGATCCTTCGATCCTGGCGCACTTCCTGCGGCGGGTGATCGTGCGCGTGGTGTCCAACGAGCAGAATCTCATCCACCGCCTGCGGCGCCGCAACCAGGAGCTCCAGGCCGCGCTCGACAGCCTGCGGGTCACCGCGCATCGCCTCGATCGCAGCGAGGAGCTCAACCGCACCGACGAATTGACCGAGCTCTACAACCGGCGCGGCCTGTCGCTGTTCATCGATCAGGGTCGCAGCAACGATGGCTTCCAGGGCTATGGGTTGATGCTGGTGGACTGCGACCGTTTCAAGAATATCAACGATGCCTACGGCCACCTGTTGGGCGACCGGGTGCTGCAGAGCGTGGCCAACATCCTGCGCTCGCTGACCGGGTCCCACGACATCGCCTGCCGCCTGGGCGGCGATGAATTCTGCGTGCTGCTGCGTGCCTCCAGCCGCGATGAAATGCTGCGGTTTGCGGACTTCGTGGTGACCACGGCGCGTGCGCTGCTGGAGATGCAGCCTTCGCCGCCGCTGATCTGCTCGCTCAGCGTCGGTGCCTGCCTGATCGACCCGGACCGCGACTGGAACGACTGGTATGCCCATGCCGACAAGGCGCTGTACCGCGCCAAGCGCTCCGGCGGCAACCGGGTCGAGTGGCAGGACTGACGTGAGACGGTTCGCCTGCGGCCGCACTGGCGGAGTCCGGCCATGAGAGACGGGCAGGCGCGCACCGTTTCCGGTACCACGCCGCAGCTGCGCACCATCCTGCTCACCGACCTGGTCGGGTCCACGGCCCTGGTCGAGCGCCTGGGCGACGTCCCGGCCTCGGAGCTGTTCCGCGAACACGACCGCCTGGTGCTGGAACTGCAGCAGCGCTGGCATGGGCGCCTGATCGATCGTTCCGACGGCCTGCTGCTGCTGTTCGAGCGCGCCATCGACGGTCTCGGCTTCGCCCTGGACTACACCCTGGGCCTGCGCACCATGGGCAAGGCGCGCGGCGTGGATCTGCAGGCACGCTCGGGACTTCACGTGGGCGAGGTGCTGAGCTGGAAGAACAGCGATGCGGCGGTGCATTTGGGGGCCAAGATGATCGAAGTCGAAGGCCTGGCCAAGCCCATGGCCGCGCGCCTGATGACCATGGCCCGCCCTGGCCAGATCCTGATCTCGGCCATGGCCGAGCCGCTGGCGCGCCGGGCCTCGCGTGAACTGGGGCAGCGCGGCGAGAACCTGCTGTGGAAATCCTACGGGCGCTGGCGCTTCAAGGGCATTCCCGAGGCGCACGAAATCCACGAGGTCGGCGAAGTCGGCGTTGCGCCGCTGCGCGCGCCAGCCAACGGCGCAAAGGCCTGGCGCGATATCCCGCTGTGGCGGAGGCCGGCGGCGCTGGTGGCCGAAGTGCTTCTGCTGGTCGCGATGGGGGTGGGCGCGTGGATCTCCACCCGGTCCGAGCCGGCCATCGCCTTCGCCGAGCGCGACTGGGTGGTGGTGGGTGACGTGCGCAACCTGACCGGCGACGCGCGCCTGGACGACTCCCTGCAGCAGGCGTTCCGGATCAGCCTTGAGCAGTCGAACTACGTCAACCTGCTCAGCGACCTCAAGGTGCGTGAAACCCTGCAGCGCATGCAGCGCAAGCCCGGCGTGGCGGTAGACCGCGCCATCGGCTCGGAGATCGCCTTGCGCGACGGCGCGCGCGCGTTGCTGCTGCCGACAGTCTCGGAAGTGGGTGGGCGACTGCGGGTCAGCGCCGACGTGGTGGACCCGCGCACCCAGGCCACGGTGTATGCGTTGTCTGCCGATGGTCGCGGGATCGAGTCCGCGCTGGCGTCCATCGACGATGTCACCAGCCAGCTGCGCCTGAAACTCGGTGAGGCCCTGAGCTCAGTACAGAAGAGTTCCGTGCCGTTGCCGAACGTGGCCACCGACAACCTGGAGGCTCTGAAGGCCTACGCCGTGGCGCGCCAGCTGGCGCACGAGGGCAAGCCTCGCGAGGCGCATGCCGCGCTGCAGACGGCATTGTCCCTCGACAGTCGCTTTGCTTCTGCGCATGCAGCGCTGGGCTATGTGCACGCCATGCTTGGCGATATGCCCGCAAGCCGCGTCGCGTTGCAGAAGGCGCTGTCGTTGCAGGAAGGCATGATCCCGCGTGAGCGACTGCAGTTGAACGCGAACTGGGCGCTGCTGTTCGAGTCTCCCGGAGCGGGCTATCGCGCCTGGAGCGCACTTTCCCAGATGTATCCCGATCACGGCAACGTGGCATTTACGCTTGCGCAACTTCAGCTGCTGGAATTTCGACGCTACGACCCGGGGCTCAAGCTTGCCTTGCAAGCAGCCCGCCCGCAGTCCGGCACGGTTGGCCCAGCCTTGTACATGCAGGGGATCGGGCAACTCGGCTTGGGCAACTTCGCCGCCTCGCAGCGCGCGTTCGATGCTGCGGTCGCGGCAGGTGTCCCCGAGGTAGAGGCACGCGCGGCCGCGCTGGCCGCGCAGAAACGCCGATTGGAAGCCGAGGCGCTGCTCGAGAAAGACTTGGGGACTCTCCAGCCGATGCAGCGTCAACGACGTCTCGCCCAGCGGGCGAACATTGCTCTGGGTTACGGCGACGACGCAGCGGCCCAGGCGCTCATGGCGCGGGCGGTGGACGAGTCCGGGGAACCCGACGACATTGCTTTGCTGATGCGCTTCCGGCAGCTGGTCGTGGCGCATGCGGCGGCAGGCAATGATCCGGGGAAGACTGCCCGCGACCTCCTGGTATTCACGCCAACCGAGACGATGGACGCGGGTGAGCGCTATGCGCTGTTGGTCGCGAAGGCCTGGATTGCTGCCGATCTCGGCGATGCGGCCGCGATGGACAATGCATTGCGCCAGCTCGCTCCAGAGCGCGAAATAATCGCGCGCGACTGGCCGAGCCAGGCCTTGTTGTTGAATGCGTTGGACGCCCGTCGCAAGACCCTTGCAGGCGAGGCGAAGGCATCGCTCAGAGACTTGCAGCCTCGCTTGGCGGGCCCCGATGTCCACTCGGCACTACTCGTCGCAGGCCTGGAGGCGGCGCAAGCCAGCGGCAATTCAGAGCAGGCGGCCAAGCTGCGCGCCCGCCTGGGCAATGCCATCGGGCGCGCATACGCCGATGGCATCGGCGAACCTACCGGCGAGTTGCTCAGTGCCGTGTGGCTCGCGCGCGTGCGCGTTGCAAGGGCGCCTGGCGCCCGGTGAGGAAAGCCCGCTCCTCGCCTTAATTGCTGGCGTGGAAAGGAATGATGTACGCGACTTCGTTGGTCAGCAGCGCCTCGTACTTCGCCCGGTCGCGCGCGATCTGCGCTTTGCTGGCGATCAACTGGCCCGGCTTCATCTGCATGCAGGCGCCATAGGCGGGCGGAATCGACTCCGGCGGACCCTTCGGCGGCTTCCACCCCGCCTTGACCAGGGCGGCCTGCGCATCCTTCTTGAACAGTCGGCGGAATTCGTTGTCGGTGGACATCAGGTCCAGGAAGCGGCGGACCACCTTCGGATCGAGCGGCGGCAGCGGTTGCTTGCCGGACTTGCGAGTAGCCATGGGTTGCCCTGTGCGATTGGATCGTTGCGGACGCTACCCTGTACATGACCCCGGGGCAAGACCCGGCAGCAAAGGCGATGCATGAGGATCCGACGTTGCGCGATGCTCTGGCTGGAAGCCGTGGAGCACACCTGGTTCGAGCTTGAAGACGTGTTGGCTGGCGGTACCGGCGTGCGCACGGCGCTGGGATGGCAGGCGCACGCCGCGCATCTGCCGGCGCCGCTGCTGCTGGACCAGGCGGGCACAGCGCTGCTCGGAGACGTATCGCCGTCGGGCTGGGTCGCCGCATCCGCACTTCGCACCGCGCACGGGGCAGCGCGCGTGCGCGCTCTGCTGCGTGCGGGTCTGCTGATCGGTAGCACCAAGGCCTGGGCCACCCATCGACACGCCGACGAGTCGGTGCGCGCAGGTCTTTGGCATCCCGCATCCGCGGTCATGCATAGCGCAGCCCGCTGGGATGGCGTCGACGCCGCCGCGGCGATGCAGGACGCCGGGGCGCAAACGGGAGAACAACTGCTGCACAAGTTTGGCCCCGCGCCACCCGCAATCCACACCCGCAGCGATGCCTTGGCCAGCACTGCGCTGCCCGCGTCCGACCCCGACGAACTCGATGCCCTGCTGGATGCCCGCGCCACCTGCCGGAATTTCGACGCCACCGCATCGGTCGCATTGCCCACGTTGTCCCTTGTGCTGGCTCGCAGTTTCGGTGCGCGCGGCAAAGTCAAAGTGGGCGAAGGACTGGAACTGATCAAGCGCACCGCCCCGTCCGGCGGCGGACTGCACCCCACCGAGTGCTATCTCATCGTGCAGCGCGTGGACGGCCTGCAGCCTGGCCTGTACCACTACCACGTCGGCCGGCATGCGCTGGACCTGCTGCAGGAACGCAGCGCCGACGGTCTGGCTGCGCTCGCGCTGTCAGCGGTCGCCGGCCAGACGTGGTTCGCCAACGCCCCAGTGCTGTGCGTGCTCGCGCCCCGCTTCACGCGCAACCACTGGAAATACCGCAATCACGCCAAGTCCTACCGCGTGTGCATCCTGGATGTCGGCCATCTGTCGCAGGTATTGCAGCTCAGCGCCACCCGTGAAGGCCTGGGCAGCTTCATCACCGCCGCCATCAACGAAGCCCAGATCGACCAGGCCTTCGGGTTAGACGCCATGTCCGAAGGCGCGTTGGCCGTCTGCGGCATCGGCCCGCGCGCCAACGCGATGTCCCACGTCGAATTCGACCCGAACCACCGGGTGTGGCCGCACGTCTGATGGCGTGCGCCTGCGATTTCCGATTCCTGCCATTGGCGGTTTTGCGTGGACTGCCCTTTGACTCGGCTGCGCTACGCTCAGGACGAACGAACGTTCAAGCCAACGTCTTCAACGCGCCACCGAACTGCAATGCGCCTTCGTCCGGCAGGACTAACAGAAGTTCAAGCCAACGCCTTCAATGCGCTGCCGAGCTGAAATCCCCGTGCGCACAGAGCGCCGGCTCGCAGCGCTGGTGTCGAAGGGTTGCACGGCTCACGCCGCCGCAAGCTGCGGCCCGCATTCCATTCGTCCACATCACCTGCGCCATCAACGACGTCCCGCTGGAGCAGGCCTTCGGCCTGGACCTCCGCAGTCACGGCGAGACCCCGCTGGAGCAGGCTTTCGGCCTGGACCTCCGCAGCGACGGTGCACTGGCAATCTGCGGCTTCACCTGGCGTGGCGACAGAATGGCCACCATGGAACTGGACCCCGCTGGCGCGGTCTGGCACACCGAACCCCTGACCCCGTAGATCCGAGCTCGCTCGGATGCCTTTGATCCAGAGCCAATGCCAAGAGCATCCATGCAAGCTCGGATCTACAAGGCAGGGCGGGCGCTGTGGCAAGCTGCTCTTGCCCCGTAGTTCCGAGCTCGCTGGGATGCCTTTGATCCAGAGCCAAGGCCAGGAGCCTCCGAGCATGCTCGGATCTACAAGGCAGGGCGTGCACCGTTGCAAGCTGCTCTTGCCTCGTAGGTCCGAGCTTGCTCGGATGCCCTTGATCCGGATCGAAGGCCAAGAGCCTCATAGCAAGCTCGAATACACCACGCGGTGCGGGTGATCCACACGAGCGTGCCGGTCACACCAGGTCACTCGAACTCGAAATCCACCGACACCACCAGAACGGGTAATCCTCGATCCGGGTGACCAGGCCCTTGCGCAATGGATTCTCCACGAGACAGCGCGCCTGCTTGAGCAGGTCGTCGTCGCTCCTAAGAAGATGGTCGTAATATCCGCCCTGCCAGAACCGACCGGACGATCCCGCTTGCAGATTCAACGCCCGCGCGGAACGCGATTTGAAGCGCTGCATGCACCGTCCCGGAGATCCGTGCTGCAGCTGGAACAGCCAGTGCAGGTGATCGGGCATCAGCACCCAGGCGAAGGTCTCGGCCGTACCCTCTTCTGCAGTGCGATGCAGCTCGCTGCGGATGATGTCCGCGCTGCCTCTTGCGGCCAACACCGGGTTCCTGTGGTGCACCACCGTGGTGACGCAGTAGTACCCGCCAACCTGGGAAGTGCGCCCGCGCAAGAGAACAGGATTTGCCATCGCCCATATGCTTGGGCGACGGGCCAGGCCGCCGTATCGGCGCCTGCAGCAGCGTCGCGTAAGCAAAATCCGATTCGCTCCACCCTGTAGATCCGAGCTTGCTCGGATGCATTTGATCCAGAGCCAATGCCAGGAGCATCCGAGCAAGCTCGTATCTACAAGGCTGGGCGGGCGCTGTGACGAGGTACGGATGCCGCGTGGATTCGAGCTCGCTAGAATGCTTTTGATTCAATGCCCCGTAGATCCGAGCTCGCTCGGATGCTTTTGATCCAGAGTCAATGCCAGGAGCATCCGAGCAAGCTCGGATCTACGGATTGCGCTGGTTCCATCCGGTGTTTTGCTTGGCGACGCCGCCCCGGTATTGCCGGGGCGGCG
Organism: Lysobacterales bacterium; assembly: GCA_038233685.1. Lineage (GTDB taxonomy): Bacteria > Pseudomonadota > Gammaproteobacteria > Xanthomonadales > Xanthomonadaceae > Pseudoxanthomonas_A. The sequence goes on from JBBSVH010000093.1 coordinate 7,425, forward strand.
TTGGCGTCCTACTTGCGGATCGCCTGCTTGTGCGTCTTCAACGCCTCGGTCAGGCCGGGCACGCCGTCCGCTCCAGTCGGCACGCTGATGCTGGAGCCGGCGAAGTCATCGCCGATCGGCTGTGCACGTCCGCCTAGGCACTGGCTCAGGAATCCTTCCGCCACCGCGTTGAACGCCTTGCTGTTTTCCGGCCGCGCGAAGCCGTGGCCTTCATCGGGGAACAGCACGTAGGTCACAGGGATGTTCTTGGCCTGCATCGCCTTGACGATCTGGTCGGACTCGTCCTGCTTCACCCGGGGATCATTGGCGCCCTGTCCGATCAGCAGCGGCCTGCTGATCTGGTCGGCCTGGGTCAGTGGCGAACGCTCCACCAGCCACGCCTTGCCTTCCTCGGTGCGCGGGTCGCCCATGCGCTTGGCCAGCTGCTCGTAGAAGCTGGCCCAGTACGCCGGTACCGTGCTCAGCAGGGTGTTGAGGTTGGAGGGCCCGACTATATCCACGCCGCACGCGAACTCCTCGGGCGTAAAGGCAAGGCCGGCAAGCGTCGCGTAGCCGCCGTAGCTGCCACCCATGATCGCCACCTGGTCTTGCGTGGTGACGCCTTCCTTCACCGCCCACTGCACGGCATCGAGCAGGTCGTCGTGCATCTTCCGGCCCCACTCGCCATTGCCGGCGTTGGTGAAAGCCTTGCCGAAGCCGGTGGAGCCGCGGAAGTTGACCGCCAGCGACGCATAGCCGCGGTTGGCCAGCCACTGCGCGTATGGACTGTAGCCGTAACTGTCACGGCCCCACGGCCCGCCGTGCACGAACAGCACCATCGGCACCGCCAGGTCGGCCTTGCCGTCGCCATTCGCATCGGCGCTGCGCGGCAGCGTGAGGTAGCTGACCAGCGTCTTGCCATCGCGCGAGGTGATTTCCTGCGGCCACTGCGGCACCAGCGGCTTGCCCTCGAGCGCCGGACGTGCCGAGAACAGCTTGGTCAACGCGCCGTCGCCGCCGCGGTCGTAGCGGTAGTAGGACACCGGGGACTCGGCTGCCGAGTAGGTGACGATCCAGGTCTTGTCGTCCCAGGTCCGCGAGTTGACGCCGATCTCGCCGGGGCCAATGGCCTGCAGCTTCTTCAGATCCTCGGAGATCGCGGGATCCAGCGGCTGCCATTCCTCGCGCAGGTAGTCCACCGCTACCGCCTGCACCACGCCGGTCTGCGGGTCGGTCAGCGGCGCGCCGACATCGGCGCGCGCGTCCTCGTATACCAGTGTGCGGTCGCCGCTGGCCACGTCGATGGCGTACAGCGCAGCGGTGTCGCGGTTGCGCGAATCGCTCATGTACAGGGTCTTGCCGTCAGTGGTCAGGCCGCCGGGCCGAGTGGTCAGCGAATCCTCGAACGGGATGTCGGTGTACACCTTCCAGCCGCCCTTGCCGTCTGGCTGCAGTACGTCCTCGCCGCCGTCGGGGCGTGCGCGCGTGGCGAAGCGGACGTGGTAATCGTCGTCCACGATATAGCCGCCGATCTTGTCGTCGTTCTTTTCGACCAGGGTGCGCTCGCCGGTCTTCAGGTCGACCCGGTACAGGTCATGCCACTGCGGGTCGCGATCGTTCATCCCGACCAGGATCGAACCGGGATTGCCGTGGCTTGCGGCGACGACCTGCGCTGTGGTCTTCGGGAACGGCGTCAGGTCGGTGGTCTTGCCGCTGGCAAGATCAACGCTGAAAAGATGGAAGTCCTCGTCGCCGCCGGTGTCGCGCACGTAAAGCAAGGTGTCAGGCCGATACGACCAGAAGTAGTTGCGGATGCCGCGCGTGGTGTCGGCGGTAACCGCGCGGCCTTCGCCCGGTTTGTCGGCCGGCGCGACCCACACGTTCATCACGCCGTCGACTGGCGCTATCCAGCTCAGGTTCCTGCCGTCGGGACTGATCGTCACCAGCGCGCGTTCGGGGTTGCCGAACAGCGCGTCCCGGGAAATCAATTCGGTGTCGGCGATGCGCTGGGCCGCCGTGGCCTTGTCCTGGGCGATCGCGGTCGAAATGGACATCGCCAGCAGCAGGCCGGCGGCAGGAACGAGAGGCTTGAGCATATGTTTCTCCATTGGTTGGGGCGTCCGGGACATTGAAGCGTTGTTCCCGAGTAAACCACGCGTGCCAGAAGTCCTTGGTCATTGGCCTCGCAGGCCAGGTCGGAGCGCGTGGTCCGAGGCGGCGGCGAGGTCACGACAGACGCGCCGATAGCCCAGCCAAAATGTAGATCCGAGCTTGCTCGGATGCTGTTGATCCGCAGCCAGAGCCAAGGGGCATCCGAGCAAGCTCGGATCTACACGGTGCGTGGGCGCAGGTGTTGCTTCTGCGCGGGCCTCGTGACGCACGTGTTGTGGTCTGTCGCCCCCGCAATTCTTTCCAACATACAGCTCCGTAGATCCGAGCTTGCTCGGATGCTGTTGATCTGCAGTCAGAGCCAAGGCGCATCCGAGCAAGCTCGGATCTACACGCTGCGTGGGTGCAGGCGTGGCTTCGGCGTGTGCCTCGTGACGCAAGTGTTGTGGTCTGCAGCCCCCGCGATTCTTACCAATGTGCGGACCCGTAGATCCGAGCTTGCTCGGATGCTGCTGATCTGCAGCCAGAGCCAAGGAACATCCGAGCAAGCTCGGATCTACACGGTGCGTGGGCGCAGGCGTTGTTTCTGCGCTGGCCTCGTGACGCCCGTGTTGTGGTCTGTCGCCCCCGCAATTCTTTCCAACATACAGCTCCGTAGATCCGAGCTTGCTCGGATGCTGTTGATCTGCAGCCA
>JBBSVH010000094.1:0-9951 GCA_038233685.1 Lysobacterales bacterium
GGTTGCGCCCGCGGGCCGCGGTGCGCTTTATCTTGCCTTGTCGCCAAGGTAAATTCCGCCGGGACGTAGATCCGAGCTTGCTCGGATGCTTTTGCACTCACTGCAGGGGTATCCGAGCAAGCTCGGATCTACAAGCGCCGCCAGCGGGCATCCGGGCTAGCTTGGATTTACAAGGGCCGCCATGGGCATCCGGGCTAGCTCGGATCTACGCGGATCCGGCAAGCGAATGAGCCAAGGAAGGATCTTCCGCGTGTCCATAAACACGAAAAGCCGGCGACGCTTGCGCGTGCCGGCTTCTGGCAAGCAGCATTCGCTCAGTACAGGCGCTGCTTCTTGGTGACGTCGCGCGAAGTGCGGCGCAGCTGGCGCTTGACCGCGGCGGCGGCCTTGCGCTTGCGCTCCTGGGTCGGCTTCTCGTAGAACTCGCGCTTGCGGGTTTCGGCCAGGACACCGGCCTTCTCGCAGGTACGCTTGAAGCGACGCAGGGCAAACTCGAAAGGCTCGTTTTCGCGAACTTTGACGCTGGGCATGTAATCTCCGGGACACAGACAACCGGGGTCTGTCCCGGCGAGCCGCGTATGATAACGGCAGCCCGGCCCTGCCTGCAACCCGCCCGGCGGCCGGCATTCCACTTCACCCGGAACCCAATCCCGTCCCATGCGCGTCCTTGGCATCGAAACCTCGTGCGACGAAACCGGCGTAGCCGTGTACGACACGGACCTGTCCGGCGCTGCGGCACTGCGCGCGCACGCCCTGTACAGCCAGATCGCCCTGCATGCGCAATATGGCGGGGTGGTGCCCGAGCTGGCCAGTCGCGACCATGTGCGCAAGCTGCTGCCGCTGATCCGCCAGACCCTGGCCGAGGCCGGAATGGGCCTGGACGAGCTGGACGGGGTGGCCTACACCGCCGGACCCGGACTGGCCGGGGCGCTGCTGGTGGGCGCCGGTGTGGCGCGCTCGCTGGCCTGGGCGCTGGAGGTGCCGGCGGTAGGCGTGCACCACATGGAAGGCCACCTGCTGGCACCGCTGATGGAGGACGACCCGCCGCAGGCGCCGTTCGTGGCCCTGCTGGTCTCCGGCGGGCATACCCAGCTGGTGGCGGTGGAGGCGATCGGCAGCTACCGGTTGCTGGGAGAGACCCTGGACGACGCGGCCGGCGAAGCTTTCGACAAGACCGCCAAGATGATGGGCCTGCCGTATCCGGGCGGGCCGCAGCTGGCCGCGCTGGCCGCCCAATCCGACAAAGAGCCGGGGACGGCCGGTGCATACCGCTTCTCGCGACCGATGACCGACCGTCCCGGCCTGGATTTCAGCTTCAGCGGGCTCAAGACCCAGGTGCTGCTGGCCTGGCGCGGCAGCGACCAGTCCGATGCGACCCGTGCCGATATCGCCCGGGGATTCGAGGACGCGGTGGTGGAAACGCTGGTGATCAAGTGCGAGCGCGCGCTGGATGCTGCGGGCAGTGACACCCTGGTGGTGGCCGGTGGCGTCGGCGCGAACAAGCGCCTGCGCGCCCGGCTGCACGAGATCGCGGCCCGCCGCGGAGGGCGCGCCTGTTTTCCGCGCCCGGCGCTGTGCACCGACAACGGCGCGATGATCGCCTTTGCCGGCGCACTGCGACTCCAGGCAGGACAGTTCGAAGATGCCTCGGTGAAGGTCGCGCCGCGCTGGGATATGGCGACATTGCCGGCGCTGGTGAGGTAGCTTTTCTCTGGGCCTGTGGTGCACTGGAGACGAACCAACCTGACGTAGCCACTCGTTTCGGTCCTGCCCTGGTGTGTCGGGGAGGATGCAGGCCAGCCGGAACGGAGTGTTGATCGCCAGGAGCGACCCCTCCTCGGTCCTCCCCTGCGACCGGAGGAAGTCCCTGTGGGGCTGCGCAAGGGGCGAGGGAACACCGTAGCCACCCGTGCTTTGCCCTCAACTCGCGTCCCTGCTGGGCGCTCGACTCTTTCTTGCGGCGGACGGCCTCCACCATCCACCTTCCACCTTCCACCTTCCACCTTCCACCTTCCACCTTCCACCTTCCACCTTCCACCTTCCACCTTCCACCTTCCACCTCGCGCGGAGGAGGTACCCTAACTCCATGGACAAAGTCTTCATCGAAGGGCTCGAGATCGAGGCCCTGATCGGCATTTACGACTGGGAGCGGCGCATCCGCCAGACCCTGCGTTTCGATCTGGAAATGGGCTTCGACAACCGCAGGCCAGCGGCCAGCGACGACATCGCCGACACGCTCAACTACAAAGCGGTGAGCAAGCGACTGGTGGAGTTCGTTGGCCAGTCCGACTTCGGTCTGGTCGAGACCCTGGCCGAGCGCTGCGCGCAGGTCGTGATCGACGAGTTCGGCGTGGCTTGGCTGCGTTTGAAACTGAGCAAGCCCGGTGCGGTGCGCGGAGCCCAGGCGGTGGGGGTCATCATCGAACGATCCGCGGCAACGCCGTGAGTCGAGGCTGGATGCCCGCACGGACGGCGAGCGCATGAGTCGCGCATTGCTCAGCCTGGGCAGCAACCTGGAGCCGAAAGCCAACCTGCGCAGCGCCGCAAATGCACTGCGCGAGCGCTTTGGTCCGATCCTGCTGTCGCCGATCTACCGCACCGGCGCGGTGGGGTTCGATGGCCCCGATTTCCTCAACGCTGCCGCGGTGATCGACACAACGCTCGATCCGGTGGCGCTGGATGCATGGCTGCACGCGCTGGAGGACGCCCACGGACGCGACCGCAGCGGCCCGCGCTTCGGTGATCGCACCCTGGACATCGACATCGTGCTGTTCGACGACCTGGTGCTGGAAGGCTCTGGCCACCTGCAGATCCCCCGGGAAGACCTGCGCCATGCCTTCGTGCTGAAGCCGCTGGTGGATCTGGTGCCGGACTACATCGAACCCCGTTCGGGCCTGACCCTGGCGGCGCTGTGGGCCCAGTCGACTGAGCGCGATGTGCCGATGCAGATCGTCGACGCCTGATCCGCGAGGGTAATCTGGAGTGAGCGGTGGTGGCAGCGATCGGTACCTGGAGCGGGTGCCGGCAGCAGCGGGCGCCCTGCTGTCAGCTTCGATGGACAAGATCGCGGCGGAATGCCGCTTGAATCGGCGCACCCAAGACGGGCCAAGCCGGTGAGGTCGTTCAATGACTTTCGGCAGCTTGCAGCGCCGGCGCTCAGGCGGCACGCTGTCAACATCATTTGGGAGACGCATATGTTCGACAAATTCGCCCGCAGTTGGGCACTGGTGAAGGCCAGCGCCGAAGTCCTGCGCTCCGACAAGGAGCTGCTGCTGTTTCCGCTCATCTCCGGGATTGCGACGCTGGTGGTGCTGGCGACCTTCATGATCCCGGTGTTTGCGTTGCGCATCTTCGACAGCGGCTTCGGCATCGGCAGCGCGCTGGTCGTGTTTGCGTTCTATTTCTGCCAATACACCGTGATCATCTTCTTCAACTGCGCGCTGGTGGGTGCGGCCATGATCCGCCTCGATGGCGGCGATCCCACCCTGCGCGACGGGCTCGACGTGGCCAGGTCGCGGCTGCCGGCGATCCTCGGCTACGCGGCCATTGCCGCCACCGTCGGCGTGGTGCTGCAGTCGCTGAAAAGCCGCGACAACTTCCTGGTGCGATTACTTGGCAGCGGGCTGGGCGTGGCGTGGACCCTGGCCACGTTCCTGGTCGTGCCGGTGCTGGTCAGTCGCGATATTGGTCCTATCGATGCGCTCAAGCAGAGTGGCGCGCTGCTGAAGCGCACCTGGGGCGAAAACGCGATCGGAAACGTGGGCATCGGCGCCGCGTTCGGGCTGGTCACCTTTGCGGCGGTGGCGCTCGGCGTGCTGCTGACCGTTGCGGCGGCCCAGGCCTCTCTCCCGCTGGCGGTGCTGGTCGGCGTGCTGTGCGCGGGCGCCGTGCTGATGCTGGGCGTCTACCAGGCGGCGCTGACCGCGATCTACTCGGCGGTGCTGTACCGCTATGCGGAAACCAACGAAACTCCAGCCGCTTTCGAAGGTGGCCTGCTAGAAGTGGCGTTCGAAGCCAAGCGCTGACGCATGTTTCTGATTGTGTGAGCGACGAGAGTCGCGACAAGGCATTCCCGGTAGAGCTTCGCGACTGACGTCGCTCCCGGCGGGGTGGGCGCGGTTCAACCGGCCAGAGTGCGTCCGCCGTCGACGGTGATCACCTGTCCGGTGGTGTAGCTGGCACTGCTGACCAGCCAGTGGACTGCCTCGGCGATCTCCTCGGGAGTGCCGGTGCGCCCCAGCGGCGTACGCGCCAGCATCGCCTGCTGCTTGGCATCGCTGGCATCGTTCTCGGCCCACAGGATCGCGCCGGGGGCCACCGCGTTGACGCGCACCTCCGGCGCAAGCTCCAGTGCCAGCGAGCGGGTCATCATCATCAAGGCGGCCTTGGCCATGCAGTACACGGTGTGCTCACCCAGCGGACGCTCGGCATAGATGTCCACCAGGTTGACGATGGCGCCTCGCGTTTTTTTCAAGTGCGGTGCCGCCGCCTGCGACAGGAAGAACGGTGCGCGCGCGTTGGAGGCGAACAGTGCATCCCACTGCGCCGGCGTGGCCGAGCCGATCGGCGTAGGCGTGAACGAAGAGGCGTTGTTGACCAGCGCATCGAGGCGGCCGAAGCGGCCCACCGTGGCTGCGATCATTTCCGGCAGGCGGTCGAAGTCGTCCAGGTCCGCGTGCACGGTAAGCACGCTGCCCGCGCGCACCTGCTCCAGCTCGGAGGCCAGTGCGCCAACTTCTTGCGAAGAATTTCGATAGTGCAATACGACGTCGTGGCCCTGCAGATGCAGACGACGGGCGATGGTGGCACCGAGGCGGCGGGCGCTGCCGGTGACAAGGGCGACGGGATGCGAAGCGGGCATAGTGGAACCAACGGCTTTGACGTCCGCATTGTCACCGCAATTGACCTCTCGATGCCGGCGTCGCCAGCGCACGCCGACCGGTCTCGCTTGACGGTCTTGGCCACACGAGGCATGTTGGGCCACACCTTTTCGCCGGCAAGCACCACGTGGCGAGCAACGGAATCGGAGCGGATGGACTGGGCAAAGTACCGCACTACGACATTTGACGAGCTGATCCAGGCCGACGGCCAGCCGCGTCCTGCGGCGCGCCAGGTGGTGGAATACCTGGCGGGGCTGTCAGCCCGGCAGATCGCCGAGCGCCAGCTGGCTGCCGACGTGATCGCGCGGGTCATGGGCATCACCTTCACGGTCTATACCGACGGTCGCAACGTGGACCGCACGCTGCCCTTCGACCTGATCCCGCGGGTGATCGCGCTGAGCGAGTGGCAGCGCACCGAAGCCGGACTCAAGCAGCGCATGCGCGCGCTCAACCTGTTTATCGGCGACCTGTACGGCAAGCAGCAGATCGTCAAGGACAAGGTGTTCCCGGCGATGCTGCTCAAGGATTCGGTGAACTTCCGCGAGCAGTGCGTGGGCATCAAGCCGCCGCTGGGCATCTGGGCGCACATCTGCGGCTCGGACCTGGTGCGCGACGGCGACGGCACGCTGTACGCGCTGGAAGACAACCTGCGCATTCCCAGCGGCGTGTCGTACATGCTCGAGAACCGGATGGTGGCCAAGCGCGTGTTCCCGGAGCTGTTCGAGACCACCTCGATCATGCCGGTGGACGAGTACCCCAGCCAGCTCTACGACACCCTGGCCGCGCTGTCGCCGCGTCCTGGCGACACCCCCACCATCGCCCTGCTGACCCCGGGCATGTTCAACAGCGCGTACTTCGAGCACGCCTACCTGGCCCAGGCCATGGGCGTGGAGCTGGTGGAAGGCAACGACCTGTTCGTGGCCGACGACGACTGCACCTATATGCGCACGGTGTATGGAGCGCGGCGCGTGGACGTGATCTACCGTCGCGTCGACGATCTGTTCATCGATCCGGAAGTGTTCCATCCCGGTTCGCTGCTTGGCGCGCCGGGCCTGATGCGCAGCTGGCGAGCGGGCAAGGTGGCGCTGGCCAACGCGCCGGGCGCCGGCGTGGCCGATGACAAGGTGGTGTTCGCCTATGTGCCGAAGATGATCAAGTACTACCTGGACGAGGACCCCATCCTGCCCAACGTGCCCAGCTACCTGTGCCACGACGCGAAACAGCGCAAGTACGTGCTGGAGAACATCGAGAAGCTGGTGGTCAAGCCGGCCAATGAATCGGGCGGCTACGGCATGCTGATCGGGCCGCGCTCCACCGCGCGCCAGCGCGAGAAATTCAAGGCGCTGATCCAGGCCGATCCGCGCAACTACATGGCCCAGCCGACGCTGGCGCTGTCCACCGCGCCCATCGTCACCGCCGCCGGGCCCTCGGCGCGTCACCTGGACCTTCGGCCGTTCGTACTCTCGCGCGAAGACACCTACGTGACCACCGGTGGGCTGACCCGCGTGGCGATGAAGAAAGGATCGCTGGTGGTGAATTCCTCCCAGGGTGGTGGCGTGAAGGACACCTGGGTGGTCGACCTGGACGAGGAGCGCGACTGATGCTCTCTCGCGTCGCCGAAAACCTGTACTGGTTCAGCCGTCATGTGCGGCGGGTGGAGAATACGGCCCGCCTGGTCAGCGTCGGTAGCCTGTTGCAGCTGGACATGCCGCGCTCGGTGCGCTTCGCCTGGCGCCCGCTGATCGAGACTTCGGGCGCGACCAGTGCCTTTGAGGGGTGCATGCCCGACAAAGGCGCGGATGCCTCTGAAGCCGAGGTGCTGCGCTTCCTGCTGCTGGACCCGCGCAACCCGTCCTCGCTGTGCGCGTCGATTACCCAGGCGCGCGAAACCCTGCGCGGCATCCGCGACACCCTGCCCTCGGCGGTATGGGAAGCGGTGAGCGATCTGTACCTGTACGTCGAGGCCGAAGGCGAGCGCGGCGTGAGCCGCCGCTACCGCATGGATTTCCTCAGCCACATCACCGACGGCTGCCTCAAGGTGTCCGGCCTGCTCAGCGCCAATGTCAGCCGCGATATCGGCTTCCAGTTCCTGCGTCTGGGCACCGCGATCGAACAGGCCGACATGACCACGCGCATCATCGATGCCGGTGCGTCAGGCCTGATCACGCCGCGCAAGGAGGACGACCGCGAGGCGTTCAAGAACATGCAGTGGATGGCGGTACTGCGTTCGCTGGCGGGCTATCAGATGTACCGCCGGCACGTGCGCCAGCGCGTCACCGGCGAGCACGCGCTGAGCTTTCTGCTGCAGAACAACGAGTTCCCGCGCAGCGTCCAGTTCTGCCTGGTGCGGGCGCAGCGCATTCTGCCGACCATGCCGCCGCGCATGGGCGTGGACCGACCTCTGAACCGCATCATCGGACTGATCCGCAATGCCGACACCGCGTCGCTGGCCAGGAAAGACCCGGCCAAGTTCATGGATGAGATCCAGGTGCACCTGAAACACCTGCATGTGGCGTTGGCCGAAGCCTATTTCAGCGGTTAGCAGTTAGTAGTTAGCAGCTAGCCGGGCCGGGCGCCGACGCCGCGTCCCGCTACCGGACCGGATCGCCTGGTGCTACTGCTGGCCCGAGTCATCGCCCGGATCGGGGCGTGCCGACACGCGGCGCGGCGGCATCGCCGGTACGGCAGAGGCCACCGGTTCGTGTTCGCGCGGTGGCTCCCAGGGGAATCCGGGCAGGCTGCTCACCGCGGCTTCGAGCTTCAGCGACCACGATTGATGGATCTCCGCGTACAGCGCGGAATCGTCCTCCATGCGCAGGCTGTGGGTCACCCGCAGGTCGTCCTTGGCGATCAGCACCATGTCGATCGGCATGCCCACCGACAGGTTCGAACGGATGGTGGAATCCAGCGACACCAGTGCGGTCCGTGCAGCGTCCTCCAGCGTGGTTTCCGGACGCAGGATGCGGTCGAGGATGGGCTTGCCGTACTTCGATTCTCCGATCTGCAGGTACGGCGTTTCCGGCGACGTGGCGATGCAGTTGCCCAGCGGATACACCATGTACATGCCCGGGCGTTCGCCGGTGATCTGGCCGCCCAGGATCAGCGTCGACTGGACGCTGACCCCACTCTGCTGCGAATCGTCGCCGACCTTGGCCTGGCTGGCGACCAGCACCTCCCCAACGTACTCGGCCACTTCGTACAGATGCGAGAACGAAAGCAGGCTGCGCGCGCAGTCCGGATCGTCGGCGTCGCGCTGCAGCTTGGACAGTGTCAGTTGGGTCGTGGCGAGGTTGCCTGCCGACATGATCACCAGCACCCGGTCGCCCGGGTACTCGAAGACGTGCATCTTGCGATACACGCGGACATCGTCGAACGAGGCGCTGGTGCGCGTGTCGGCCGCAAATACCAGGCCCTGGTTTACTTCAATTCCTACGCAATAGGTCATGCGGCTGCCGAATGAGATGCCATTTCGATTCTAGGCGCGCGTGCCCGGCTTGGCTACCGCCGCGGGTGCACGGTTAAGATGTCGCCCACCCCACGCATCACGATGTCCATGTCCAGCCTGCCCGCCCCCGACGCCGATGCGCTGGCCCACAGCGACCGCCTGGCGGCGATTATCCGCCATGAAATCGCCGCATCCGGCGGCGCGATCGCGTTTTCAAGGTTCATGGAGCGCTGCCTGTACGCGCCGGGACTGGGCTACTACAGCGCCGGCAGCACCAAGTTCGGCGCGGCGGGCGATTTCGTCACCGCGCCAGAGCTGGGGCCGCTGTTCGCCAGTTGCGTGGCCGAGGCCGTGGCGCCGGTGCTGCAGCAGCTTGGACCCCAGGCCGAATTCCTGGAGATCGGCGGCGGTAGCGGTGCGTTCGCTGAAGTGATGCTCAAGCGGCTGCTGGAACTTGACGCGATGCCGGAGCGCTACGCCATCCTCGAACCGAGCGCGGATCTACGTGAGCGCCAGCGCGAAAGGCTAGGGCGAAGCCTGATCCCGCCGGTATTCGAGCTGGTGGAGTGGCTGGACGGCCCGCCTGAAGAGCGCTGGAACGGCGTCCTGTTCGCCAACGAGGTCATTGATGCGCTGCCCACGCCGCGCTTCTGCGTGCGCCAGGGCGAGGTCTACGAGGAGCACGTGGCGCTGGACGGCGAAGGGCACTTCATTCGCGCGGACCGACCGGCCGACCCGCTGCTCGCCGCGGCCGTGCGGCATCTCGAGCGCTATCTGGGGCAGGAGTTCGCCGACGGCTACCGCTCCGAGCTGCTCCCGCAGCTGCCGTACTGGCTGCAGGCGGTGATGGGCGGACTGGACGCCGGCGCGATGCTGCTCATCGATTACGGCTATCCGCGGCGCGAGTATTACCTGCCGCAACGCGACGACGGCACCCTGCGCGCGTTCTACCGCCATCACACGCACAACGATGCGACCCTGTGGCCGGGGCTGCAGGACATCACCGCCTCGGTCGACTTCACCGCATTGGCCGAAGCCGGCACCCATGCCGGTTTCGAGCTGGCCGGCTACTGCACGCAGGCCAGCTTCCTGTTGGCCAACGGCCTGCCACAGCGCATGGAAGAGGCGCAGGCGCGCCTCGAGGAGTCGCGGATGCTGCAGCTGCGCAACGAGTGCAAGCGCCTGACCCTGCCCAGCGAGATGGGCGAACGCTTCCAGGTGATGGGCTTCACCCGCGACGCCAGCCTGGCCCCGGCGTTCCTCGCCGGCGACCTCAGTTGGCGGCTGTGAACATGCCTGCGGCGATGAAGCCGCTGCGTCATCGTCGCGCGTGGCTGGTGCTGTGGTGTGCGGCAATTGCCGTGGTGGTGGTGGTGTGCCTGATGCCGGCGCCGGCGCTGCCGCCGCTGCCACGCAACAGCGACAAGATCGAGCACCTGCTGGGTTACTTCGCGCTGGCCGCCTCGGCGGTGCAGATCTACCGGCGCGGCGCGGCGCTGTGGCTGGTGGGCCTGGGGCTGGTGGCGATGGGCATTGCGATCGAAGTCATGCAGGGCGCGTTGACGAGTACGCGGGCCCAGGACCCCTACGACGCGCTGGCCAATGGCATAGGCGTGGCATTCGGGA
>JBBSVH010000095.1:0-9896 GCA_038233685.1 Lysobacterales bacterium
ATGTACGGTTTCAGGCGACGACCGAAGAATTCGCCGGTCACTGCATCCGTACCGTCTGCTCCGGCGGCGCTGCTGACCGTACCGTAACGCGTGCCAAACACAGTCGTGTTCCAGTCGCCCTTGTTCCAGGTCAATGAACCGCGGGCGCGACTGCGCGAGTTGAGGCCGGGGACGTCTCGGAAATCCTCAAGCGGGTCGCTGTCGAACTGCTTGGACTTGTCCGTGAGCACCAGCGAATAGGCCAGGTCAAGGCGGAACGTACCCAGGCGGTCCGTGTCCAGGCGGTAGCGATACGTGGCGTCAATGCCGCTGGTGTCGCTCAGGGAGGCGTTGATGTACGCCGAGTTGATGCGCTGTACCGGCGTATCGGTCGAGCCACCCAGGCGCGTTACCAGGCCGAAGATGTTCTGGCAGAACGCCGAGCCGATGCCGTTGGGGAACGGCGTGCCATCGCGACGCACGCCGAGCCGGCAGTTGGCCTCATTTTCCAGGAGGAACGATGAACCCAGCTGCAGTGCCTGATCTTCGAGCTTGATCCTGTAATAGTCGACCGAGAAGGACATGTCGTCGGCGATATCCCACACGAAACCCGCACCGAACGATTCGCCCTTTTCTTCTTCCAGCAGCGGGTTGCCGGCAATCGTGGTCTGGGTGGTGTAGATGGTCGGGTCTCCGGAGACGTTGCAGCCGGTCCGGGTGCGCGGTCCAAGAGCTGCACCGACGCCGACGCCCGCACGGCAGGCATATTCGTCCAGGATGCCGGAGAACGAAGCCGCACCCTCGGCGAAGACCAGCTGCAGGTCGGGAGCCCGGAAGCTGGTGGCGTAGGAGGCACGCACCAGCAGGCTGTCCAGGGGCCGCCATTCCAGACCGAACATCTGGGTGACCGCATCGTCCACAGCGGTGATGTCGTCGTATTTGTCGTAACGTCCGGCCGCGCGTGCGGTCAGGCTTTCCAGGATCGGCACGCTGAACTCCACGCCCACCGCGTAACGATCACGCTCGCCGACCGTACGGTCGGAACTGGTGAGGTTGTAGATGGTCTGGCCGTCGATCGGCCGCAGCGGATTGGTCCGCGGGTCGCTCTGCAGGTCGGTCGACTGGCGACCGGCCTCTACAACGGCGGCAAAACCGACCGGTCCGGCCGGCAGCTCGAACAGGTCGCCATTGACGTTGAAGTTGAGCGTGGTCGAGTCGGTGGTGCCCTGGTTGATGGCGCGCGTGGAGAAGTTGCCGTAGATCTCCGGCGTGATTGGCGAATTCCAGCGGGTGAGATTCAGGTTGTGGATCGGGTAGGTACGGCCGCCAACGGTCCGGAAGCCGAGTCGCGGGCCCAGGAAGTAGTCGTGGATGCCTTGCGCCAGCAGACGCGGACGGTCGGCCTTGTAGTCGTACCACGAGTACGCCGCCGAAGCCTCCCAGTCAAAGCGGTCCGCGAACGTGCCCTTGACGCCGGCGAGCACGTCGTAGGTCAGTTCGTCGTACAGCGTCGTTGCGGCTTCCGGGCCGCCCAGTTCGAAGGGGTTGAACACGCGCTGCAGGAACGTCGGCGAGTTGAACTGCGGATCGAAATAGGCGTTGACCCGGGCGCCGGCGGCGTTGGTGTTGAACGCGTCACCCGACGTGCTCCAGAACTCGGTCCCCGAGCTGGATGCGCTGTCGCTCTTGTACACGGTCGCGCTACCGAACACCTGGGTCGAGTCGGTGACGTCGAAGGTGCCGAAGCCGTAGGCGGAGTAGTACTTGGTCTTGTTGGAGATGCTGCGGGAAGCCGGCTGGGTGAACGAGCCGCAGTATTGGCCGCGCGCGGCCGTGGTCACGGTGGTGTAGCCGAACCGGTCGCAGACGTCCTGTCCCGGGTAGTAGACGCTGGTGGTCGGGCTTACGCCGTTGAAGCGCAAGGTGGCCAGCGACAGGCCGGGATTGGTGAAGGCCCGGCCGCGCGGACCGTTGCGGGTGTCCGAGAGGAAGTCGCGCTGGCTTGCGAACACCGGTTCGTCGGCGCCTGCCTGCAGGGCCCAGACCGCGCTCCAGCGATCGCCGGTGCGACCTCCGGTCAGCTCGACATTGACGTTGTCGTAGCCGCCGTTGGCGCTGGTGCCGGCGCGCAGCGCCAGGCCGTTGCCGTCATAGTTCTGGCGCAGGACGATGTTGACCACGCCGGCGATGGCGTCGGAGCCGTAGATGGCGGATGCGCCGCCGGTAAGCACTTCGACGCGCTCCACGATCGAACTTGGGATGGCGCGGATGTTGACCACGTTGTTGTCGCGGTTGTACGGCTGCGGGTACTGCGCCGGACGCCGTCCGTTGATCAGGGTCAGGGTGTAGCCCGGTCCCAGGTTGCGCAGGTTCACGACCTGGGCGTTGGGGGTGAAGCCGGTGACGGCGAGGTCACCGGTGAACGAACTTGTGGTGTTCTGGGTCAGCGTCTGGAGCATGTCGCCGACGGTCTGGAAACCTTCGCGATCGATATCCGCGCGGGTAATCACCGTGACCGGGGACGGTCCTTCGAGCTCGGTCCGCTTGATGCGTGAGCCCACGACCGTGACCTTGTCCAGGTTGGTGGCCTGCTCCGGAGTCGGGGCGGTCTGCTCTTCGTCGGCAGCTTCGTTGGAATCCTGGGCCATGGCGGCACCTGACGGCAGCAGGATCGCAAGGAGGACGGCGGCGGAAAGGCGACTGCGCATGGGCGCACGGAAATTACGTTGTGACATGCTGGACCCCTGAAATGGTTCGAGTGATGCGGCTGCCTGTGGTGCTTCCGTGTACCCAGCCGCGAAGTCTTGTCCCCCTGACCCACCGGAAACTAACAGCGCGCAACGCTGATTGTTATTTTTTTATGAATTGCACGCAATTTTATTGTCATAACGTGATGTAAGTCACATATTGTAGCGATCCCGGCACCGATAGCCGGCATAAATCGTCCGTATTTAAGCCGAATTTCAATTTTTTCCCGAGCGCCAGCCAGATATGCAGGTGTTTCCCTGATCACCGGAGATTGTGTACGTGAATGATTCCAAGCCTGCGTCGCCCGCGGTGGCCCGCGCCGTGCAGCCCGGCCTCGCCCCGTCTGCCAGGGTGCGCAACGTCATCGCCGTCGGCTCCGGAAAGGGTGGGGTGGGCAAGTCGACCACGGCTGTGAACCTGGCCTTGGCCCTGCAGGCCGACGGCGCACGCGTCGGCATCCTCGATGCCGACGTCTACGGCCCCAGCGTTCCGACCATGCTGGGGCTCAGCGGCAAGCCGGAGAGCCCGGACAACAAGTCGATCGAGCCGATGCGGGCGTTCGGCGTCGAAGCGATGTCGATCGGGTTCCTGGTCGAGGCCGACACGCCGATGATCTGGCGCGGACCCATGGCCACCTCGGCGCTGACCCAGCTGTTCACTGACACGCTGTGGGGCGACCTCGACTACCTGCTGATCGACCTGCCTCCCGGGACAGGTGACATCCAGCTGACGTTGGCGCAGAAGATCCCGGTGGCCGGCGCGATCATCGTGACCACGCCGCAGGACGTCGCCACCCTTGACGCGCGCAAGGCGCTGAAGATGTTCCAGAAGGTGGAAGTCGCGGTGCTGGGCATCGTGGAGAACATGGCGGTGCACGTGTGTTCCAGCTGTGGGCACGCCGAGCACCTGTTCGGACACGGCGGCGGCGAGCGCATGGCCGCCCAGTACGACGTGCCGCTGCTGGGTTCGCTGCCGCTGGACATCGCGATCCGCGAGCAAGGTGACGCAGGCCAGCCGGTGGTGGTCGCGGCACCGGACTCTGCGGTGGCGCTGGCCTATCGGCAGGTGGCACGGGCCATCGTCGATCAGCTTTCCAAACGGCCGCGTGCGCCGATGTCTATCTCCTCGTCATTGGTTTGAGACCGGATGCGCCTGCTCCGCTAGAATTCGCGGGCCCGGCCGTGCGGTCACAGGAATGAAACGATGAGCATCAAGAGCGACCGCTGGATCCGCCGCATGTCCGAACAGCACGGCATGATCGAACCCTACGAGCCGGGCCAGGTGAAGCAGGCCAACGGCGAGCGGATCGTCAGCTACGGAACTTCCAGCTACGGCTACGACGTGCGCTGTTCGCCCGAGTTCAAGGTGTTCACCAACATCAATTCGACGATCGTGGACCCGAAGAACTTCGATAGCGGCAGCTTCGTCGACATCAATTCGGACGTGTGCATCATCCCGCCGAACAGCTTTGCCCTGGCGCGCACGGTCGAATACTTCCGTATCCCGCGCAGCACCCTGGTCGTGTGCCTGGGCAAGAGCACTTACGCGCGCTGCGGTATCATCGTCAACGTGACCCCGCTGGAGCCGGAGTGGGAAGGGCACGTGACCCTGGAGTTCAGCAACACCACGCCGCTACCGGCGCGTATCTATGCCAACGAAGGCGTGGCGCAGATGCTGTTCTTCGAGTCGGACGAGGTCTGCGAGACCAGCTACAAGGATCGCGGCGGCAAGTACCAGGGCCAGACCGGAGTCACCCTGCCGCGCACCTGATGGAGCGACGCGATGATCGGGTAGTGAGCGCAGTGGCCGGGTTCAGTGCTCGGCGCCTGCAGCAACTCGCGTATCGGCTGGAGTGTCGACCGCTACGCGCAGGGCCAGCCGCAACGCGGCCGACACTGTCTCGATCGCAAGGCTTGGCGCGCCCGGGTGCTGCGCCGCCTGTTCCGGTGAATAGGGAATATGGATGAAGCCGGCCCGCGCCCGCGGACGCCGGCGCAATGCGTGCAGGGCGTCGTAGAAGATGTGGTTGCAGACATAGGTGCCCGCGCTCTGCGAGACCTCGGCCGGATACCCGGCCGTGCGCAGGGCCGCCAGCATCGCCTTGATCGGGAGCGTCGTGAAATACGCCGCCGGACCGCCTTCGACCACCGGTTCGTCGATCGGGCTGTGGCCGTCGTTGTCAGGGATGCGCGCGTCGTTGACGTTGATCGCGATCCGCTCCAGGGACAGCTGCGCCCGGCCACCGGCCTGGCCCACGCACAGCACCAGCGCAGGCTGCAGTTCGCGCAGTGCGCGGCGCAGCTCAGCTGAAGATCCGCCGAAGCTGACCGGCAGGCAACGAGTGACCACGCGATGGCCGCGCACGCGCGCGCCCTGCAGAGCGCGCACCGCCTCCCAGCTGGGGTTGCTCGAATGTCCGTCGAACGGCGCAAACCCGGCAAGCAGGATCACAGGTAGGCCGGCAGGTTTCATCGGAAGCTCAGCCAGGCCATCAGGCCGAAGTTGACCACCATCAGCGCGAACGCGGTGTGGGCCTGCGCACGGATGACGCCGTACTGGTCCTTCAGTTCCAGCAGTACCGCCGGGACGATGTTGAAATTGGCCGCCATCGGCGTGAGGAGGGTGCCGCAATATCCGGTAAGCATGCCCAGGGCGCCCAGGCTGGCGGGGTCGGCGCCGTGCAGTTCGATCAGCAGCGGCAATCCTATGCCCGCCATCATCACCGGGAACGCTGCGAACGCGTTGCCCATGATCACCGTGAACAACACCATCCCGAGGGCGAAGGCGAGCAGGCAGGCCATGCGGCTTTCAATCGGAATGACCATGCCCACCAGCTGCGCGATTGCTTCGCCCACGCCCGTGGCAGCGAACACGCCGCCCAGCGTGGCCAGGACCATCGGCAACAGGACTGCCCAGCCAAGCGCGTCGAGCAGACGGCGTCCTTGCCCCACCGCCTCGAGCGCCGGCGCCCGGGTGACGCGCACCGCGATCGCCAGCGCCAGCAGACTGGCCAGTCCCAGCGAGGTCAGGGTCAGCGAATTCGCATCCAGCAGGCCGTCCATCCCCGGGACCAGTTTGCTGCCGACGAACAGCAGCAGGGTGATCACCGGAATGGCCAGCGCGGGCTTGAACAGTCGGTTGCCGAGCATCTCGGCCAGTTGCTGGCGACGCACCTGTGCGCTGGGTTCGTCCGGCGTCGCCCGCAACCGTCCGCGCGCGGCCAGCACGCCTAACGCAATGACCCCGATACCCATTGCCTGCGACGGCCACTGCACGCCGGCTTCGGCCGCCCTCAGAATTTGCGAACCGAATGCGAAAGGCGCAACCAGTACAGCCCAGAACGCACCGGCGGCGTAGCGGCGCTCGCTGAAGTTGTAGGCGGCCGAGGCCAGCAGGAACGCCCCGACCAGCCAGTAGAAGAACTCAAGTTTCAGCACTTGGCGCCTCCGCTCGGGAAGCGTCCGCAGCGGCACGCGCGCGCTCCAGCCGGCGCTGCAGCAGGCGCAGCCGGATGGCGTGGATTACGAAGGCGGCGATCGCGGTGGGCAGGGCCCACAGGGCGATCTCAAGTGGCTCCAGGTCGATGCCGTTCTGCGCATAGAAGCCCTGGATGAGCAGCACTGCGCCAATGGCGACGAACACGTCTTCGCCGAAGAACAGCCCGACGTTGTCGGTTGCCGCGGCGCTGGCGCGGACCTGATCGCGTTCGTCCGGGGTGAGCGGCCCAAGCGTGCGCTCGGCGGCGGCCTCGCTCATCGGCGCCACCAGCGGCCGCACGGTCTGCGCCGGTCCAGCCACGTGGGTCAGACCGGCCATGCTGCTCAACTGGCGAATGGCAAGGTAGGCAATCTGGAAGCGCGACAGGGTGAGCCCGCGGAAGCTGGTGATCCACTGTCCGGCGCGCTCGCGCAGGCCGTAGTGCTCGAGCAGGCCGATCACGGGAAGGGTGAGCAGGAAGATCAGCAGCGCCCGGTTCTGCACGAAGGTCTTGCCGAGCAGCGCCAGCAGGTCGGGGAAGCTGATGCCGGCCAGCAGCCCGCTGCTTAGCCCGGCGACGATTACCACCAGCACCGGGTTGAAGCGCAGGACAAAGCCCGCGACCACGACCGCAATGCCCAGCAAAGGCCAATAGTTCATGCGCGTCCCAATGCCCGTATCGAATACCCGGCGGCGAGTATGGCCGCGCGCAGCGTACGCGCGAAATCAGCCGCGTCGGGACGGTCACCGTGCAGGCAGATGCTGTCCACGCGCATCTGAAACCGTTCACCGGTTCGCGCCAGCACGCAGCCTTCGCCCAGCATGCGCAGGACCTGGTCGGCGGCGGCTGCGGGGTCCTCGATGCTGGCTCCTGCCACGGTGCGCGGAGTCAGCGTGCCATCGGCTTCGTAGCGTCGTTCGGCGAAGGCCTCGTGGGCCACACGCAGGCCACGGCGCTGGCCCGCCGCAATCAGTTCACTGCCGGAAAGGCCGTACAGCACCAGGCCCGGGTCGTGCGCGTGGACGGCCCCGGCGATGGCATCGGCAAGCGTCCGATCAGCGGCCGCCTGGTTGTACAGCGCGCCGTGCGGCTTGACGTGCTGCAGGGCGCTCCCGGCCTGCCGCGCAATGCCTTCAAGCACTTGGATCTGTTCGCTCACCAGCGCATGCGCTTCGGCCGGTGTGACGCGATGGGCGCTGCGCCCGAAGTTTTCCCGATCGGCAAAAGAGGGGTGCGCGCCGATCGCTACGCCATGCCGCAGGCACAGGGCGACGGTATCGCGCATCGTCGACACGTCGCCGGCGTGGAAGCCACAGGCGACGCTGGCCGAGCTGATATGCGGCATCACCGCGGCATCGTCCATGCCTTCGCCCAGGTCGCAGTTGAAGTCGACGAACCGGCTCATGCCGCGCGCGTTTGGATGGCCAGGGAGATTCGCGCCCTGCGCTCGAGTTCGGCGCACGCGGCGCGGTGGGCGTCCGCCAATGACACGGCAGTGAAGCGCAGCGCTTCGCCTGGCGTCAGCTGTGCAAGACGTGAGAGGTCTGCACCGATGACATGACCCAGGCGCGGGTAGCCGCCGACGGTCTGCGCGTCGGCCAGCAGCACGATCGGCTGTCCGTCGGCAGGCAGCTGGATGCAGCCCGGCGCGACGGGCTCGGAGATGCCGCTGCCCGCCTCGGCGACGAGGGCCGTGCCTTGCAGGCGCAGACCCTGCCGGTCACTTTGGGGCGTGATGCGCCACGGCGCCAGCGCCAGCGCTCTTGCAGCCGGATGCGTGGAAGCGACGAAACGTATCGGGCTCGTGTCGCTGGTGTGTTCGGACCGCTCGTCGTTGATCCACCAGCGAGTGGCCGTCGGCGAGACGACCGCCTCGGTGTGCGGCCCAGCCACCGGAAGCGTGTCACCCAAGCGCAGGGCCCGGCCGTCCACGCCCCCAAAGCCACCGCGCAGATCGGTGCTGCGGCTGCCCAGTACGTCAGGAACCCCGAAGCCACCGGCCACGGCCAGGTAGCTGCGCACTCCGCGGCGCGCGCGGCCGACGTTGAGGGTGCACGGGGGCAGCGTCACCGGCCGGTTCATTGGCACCGTCCAGTCGCCAGCGCGCGCGTCGAAGGCCGCGCCGGTGATCGCGATCGTCGCGGCCTGCGGCAGCTGCAGGACGGGGCCCTGCAGCGTGATCTCCAGCAGCGCGAGGTCGTCGTCGTTGCCGACCAACATGTTGGCCAGCCAGGCCGAAGCCGTATCCAGGGCGCCTACGCGCGCAATTCCCTGATGGCGCAGGCCCTCGCGGCCCAGGTCCTGCACCGTGGTCAGCATCCCGGGCGACTGCACATGCCAGGACGTCATTGCGTGGTCCAGCGCATGGTCACATCGTCCTCCATCGCCACGAATCTGACCCGGTCGCCGGCCTGGAGGAGGGAAGGTCGCTGCCGTCCGGAATCAAACAGTGACCGTGGGGTGCGGCCGATCAGCCGCCAGCCGCCTGCACTGTCGCGAGGGTAAACGCCTGTCTGTGCGCCTCCTATCGCGACCGAGCCCGCGGGTACGTGCGTGCGCGGCGTCGCCAGGCGCGGCACGGACAGCGACGGATGCAGGCCCAGGAGATACGGAAAGCCTGGCGCGAAACCGATCATCGCCACCCGATACTCCGGCGCGCAGTGCCTGGCGATGATCTCGTCGCGCGTCAGTCCCAGCTCGCGCGCGCAGTCGTCAATGTCTGGCCCGCTCTCGCCGCCGTAATACACGGGTATCTCGTGCAGGTGCCCGGTGACTACCACCTCGGCATCGGAAATCGCGGAACATGCTTCGATCAGCATCGCACCGACACGGGCATGGGCGTCGCGCCCAAAGGCACTGCAGTCGAAGAACACCGCCAGACTGGCGTAGGCGGGTACCAGATCGAGCAGCCACGGAAATTCAGCTGCGCGGATGCGCGCGGCCAACTGCATGATTTCCGCATTGATGGCCGGGTCTATTTCGTTGCCCAGGCGCAGCATCAGTGCGTTGTCGGCCAGGGGCTCCAGCTCCGGCACGATCATTGCAGGCGCGATTGCCACGAGGACACCCGACGCTGCAGCTCATCTGGTTTCATCCGCACAGGCGTTCCTGCGCCCCACACCGGTCCGGGCCATGCCGCGTCTTGCCTGTGCCGTCCGACCAGATGCACGTGCAGCTGCTGCACGATGTTGCCGAGCGCGCCGATATTCAGTTTTTCAACGCCGGCTTCGGCCTTGAGCAATACGCCGGCGCGATGGAGCTCGGCCAGCAGCAAACGCTGCTGTGCGCCGTCCAGCTCGATCCATTCGCTGGCGCCCTCGACCCGCGGCACCAGCAACAGCCACGGAAAGCGTGCATCGTTCATCAGCCGTACCTGCGACAGCGGCCCTTCGGCCACGAACACGCTGTCGGCCTCCAGTCGCGGATCAAGCACGAATCCACTCATGCAAGGTGACTTGCGAAGAAGCCAAGCGTCCGCTCGCGCGCCAAGGCTGCGCTTTCCGGGTCGAAGTCCGCGCGTGCATCACAGCTGAAACCGTGACCGGCGGGATAGGTGAACGTGTCCATCTGCGGCAGGTGCTCGCGGTGCGCGGCGACCATTTCCGGCGGGATCGAAGCGTCGTGCTCGCCAAAATGGAACATGACCGGCGCCTTCGGCTCCTGGTCGAGATAGGGCAGGTTGCGTGCGCCG
>JBBSVH010000096.1:0-9725 GCA_038233685.1 Lysobacterales bacterium
CCGACCCACCGCATCCTTGCTGAGTTCGACGGTGGGGAACAGCTTTGAAAGATCCAGCTTGCGGGCGGTGATGTCGGCACGGGTGCGGATAGTGTCCTTGCGCGCATCCATGCGGATTGTCGAGCGAATTTCGCCACCGGCGACTCCGAAGTTGAGCGGCTCCAGCCGCAGCACGCCGGCATCCAGCTTGAGCGCGGCATCCATGTTCTCGATCGGCAGGCCGGGTGCGTTGATCCGGGTCGCCTTCAAATGCACGTCGGCATCCATGGCGCGGAGGCGGGTGAGGTCGTAAGGCTGCTGTGGCAGTACCCGGGAGGCGGACGCGCCGCCGGCCTTGGTCGGCTCCTTGCCGCCGGCATCAGGTGCACCGACAAAGCCGGACAAGTCGTCCAGGTTCATTCGCTTGGACTTCAAGGTCGCGGTCAGCTTGGGTCGCGCTCCACCGACATTGAATTCCGCATTCCCGCCAAGGTCG
The DNA here is from genome assembly GCA_038233685.1 of Lysobacterales bacterium. Lineage (GTDB taxonomy): Bacteria > Pseudomonadota > Gammaproteobacteria > Xanthomonadales > Xanthomonadaceae > Pseudoxanthomonas_A. The sequence continues at coordinate 476 of JBBSVH010000096.1, forward strand.
CTGTCGCCCACCACGCCGCTGAAGTCGCGGTAGCGCCAGATCGCATTGTCGCGGCCCAGGCGTCCGTCGAACCGATACGGCGGCGTGCCGGGTGCAGCCAGGCCGGTGAGCGGGTACAGGTCTTCGAGGTCCTGGCCCGACAGTTCCAGCTGCAGATCGAACGTGTTCCACTGGAACGGATTGACCAGGTTGCCGCGCGCATGCGCTTTGGTGGTGCCGGCCTGCGCACGCATATCGATCCGATACGGCTCGGCGGTGGTGCTGAGCGCCAGCGGCGACTCGGCGCGCCCGGCGATGCTGAACGGGTTGCCGGTCCAGCGCCCCTTGCCCTGGATGTCGATCGGCGCCGCCGACTCGCGGCGCTGCGGCGCTGCGCTGTTCACGCTGATGTCGATGTCGGTCTTTTTCGCCGCATTGGCGTAGCGCAGGCGGCCATCGTCGATCCAGAGACGGCTCAGAGGTAGCGGCTTGTCCTGGTCCGAGGGGTCCTTCAATACCCAGTTCCCCTTGCCATCGGGTCCTGTCTCCAGCCGCAGGTCCGGCTTTGAGAGGCGTGCTTCGCGGATGCGCAGGTCCCACTGCAACAGCAGTGGCCAGAGTTCGATATCCAGTTCGGCACGGTCCGCCGTGGCCATGGTCGACTGCTTGGACCACGCTGCGTTGCCGAAGCTGAGCTGGTCGCCGGAGACGGTCGTGATGCGCCCCAGGTCCACGTCCAGGTCGCCGCCGATGACGAACGCCCGGCCGGTGCGCGACTCGATGGTTCGCTGCAGTGGACCCTTCAACCAGTTCCATTCGAACAGCAACAGCAGTATCAGCAGGGCCAGTGAAACCGCTCCGAGGACGGCCAGGACGGGACGCGATGGCATCCGGCGGTAGAACGGTCGAGCGCTGGATTCATTGGCCATGTCCGCAATATAAGCGCGTGGTGTTGGAAGCGCGCGAACGTCCCACGGCGCTTACGGTCCCACGGCGCCTACAGTCCCACGGTGCCTACAGCCCCACGGCTCTTACATTCCCACGGCCCCACCGTCCAGCCAGCTAGGCCATGCGCGGCAGCAAGACCTGCGCGGTCACCGCGATGTAGTGGCATACGCTGCCGGCGATCACGAACAGGTGCCAGATCGCATGCGAGTAGCGGATCGATTCGCGATGGTAGAAAACCGTGCCCAGGGTGTAGAACAGGCCGCCGGCCAGCAGCCAGCCCAGGGTCCAGCGGTCCAGCGACTCGAGCAGCGGCTTGATCGCGACGACCACCATCCAGCCCATCGCGATGTAGATTGCGGTCGACAGCCGCTTGAAACGCCCCGTGTAGAACAGCTTGAACACGACGCCGGCCAGGGCCAGCGCCCAGATCGCCGTGAACAGGCCCCAGCCCCAGGTTCCGCGCAGTCCAATCAGGGTGAATGGGGTGTAGGTGCCCGCGATCAGGACGTAGATCGCGCAGTGGTCGAATACCTTCAGACGCCCCTTGGCCACTGGATGCTTCACCGAGTGGTACAGGGCGGATGCGACGTACAGGGCCAGCAGGCTGGCGCCGAAGACGATCGCTGCTGCCAGCTGCCAGCGGTCGCCGTGCAGCGCGGCCAGGGTGATCAGAACGGCGCCACCGGCCAGCGCTGCCACGGCCCCAAGGCCGTGGGTCCATGCGCTGGCAAGTTCATCGCTGGCGGCCCGGAGGTCAGTGGTCATCGTTCACACGGAGGGTTGGCAGGACAGATTGCCTATCATAGACACCCCCGGCAACACGCAACGGCATGATCATTTCACACAGGCACCGCTTCGTTTTCGCGGCGATCCCCAAGACCGGCACCCATTCGGTGCGGCGCGCGCTGCGTGGACATCTGGCCGAGGACGACCTGGAGCAGGTCGGGCTGTTCGTGAGCAAGCGCTTCCCATTCGCGCAGTTCGAGGGCATCCGCCATGGACACATCACGCTGGAGCAGATCCGGCCGTGCCTAGAGTCCGATCAGTTCGCCGGGTATTTCAAATTCGCATTCGTGCGCAATCCTTTCGACCGCTTCGTGTCCTACTGCGCTTTCATGAGTCGGGACAGCGGACAGTTCGCGGCGGATCCGCCAGGCTTCATGAAGCACGTGCTGTTCCAGATCCGGCCCGTGGAGCACGTGCTGTACGTCCCGCAGCACAGCTTCGTCACCGATGCCGAAGGCGGCATGCTGGCCGACCATGTGGGACGCGTGGAGGAGATGCAGCAGAGCTACGATGCGATCTGCCAGCGGCTTGGCCTGCCAAGCACCACGCTTGAGCAGGTCAATGGTTCCTCGCGGGGCGACTATCGGCAGTACTATGACCACGAGCTGGTGGCAGGCGTAAGCGCGCTGTACCAGCGGGACCTGGAACTGTTTGGCTATGGCTTCGACTGAAATGAATCCCAATCCCCGCAAGACCGAATCGATCCGCGAGCTGGGCAGCGTGGACGTGACCGCACTGGCCGAGCAGATCGCCGCCATCCCCGAGGACATCTGGGATGCGGAGAACGCGGCCAAGCCCAACAAATTCGATGCGCTGTCGAGTACGCGGCATATCGTGTTCCGCTTCATCAGCAGTCCGCTGCACTGGGGTGATTCCTACGACCGGCCGCTGTGGAGCCAATGGCGCGAGCGGTTGCTGCCGCTGATGCAACACGTGGTGCGTCCCTACGGCTATGAACGCGGCGCCTATCCGCGGGTGATGCTCGCGCGCATGGCGCCGGGCGGGGTGATCCATCCGCACGTGGATGCGAACCCGGCAGCGCGCTGGCCACACAAGATCCACGTGCCGATCACCACCAATGACAAGGTGAGTTTCTTCATCGGCACGCAAGCGCATCACCTGCAAGTGGGACAGGCTTACGAGGTCAACAACCTGGGGCGGCACGCGGTCACCAACGATGGCGACTCCGATCGCGTCCACCTGATCTTCGAGTACTACGACCAGGACCAGCCAGAAGCGTGACGCACGCCGGCGTGACGTCGCGCAATACGGCATGACACTTGCAGCACGTTTGCGCGCTGCCTCGTCGCCAGGAGCCTAGTCCAGCCTGACGCTGTGCGCGTGTTCGCGCGTGGCCAGGAACTGCACCTCCGGCGCGCGCTCCTGTGCCAGCTGCAGGTTGACCCGCGTCGGCGCCAGGTAGACCAGCTCGCCGGCGGCGTCGAGAGCGAGATTCGTTGCGTTCTTATCGCGGAATTCCTCGAGCTTCTTCGCATCGTCGCAGCGGATCCAGCGCGCCGTCACCACGCCGACCTGCTCGAAGCTGGAGTCGACGCTGTACTCGTCCTTGAGCCGATAGGCCACGACTTCGAACTGCAGCGTGCCGACGGCGCCGAGGATCAGGTCGTTGCTCATCAATGGCCGGAAGAACTGGGTGGCGCCTTCCTCGCTGAGCTGGGCCAGGCCCTTCTGCAGCTGCTTGAGCTTCAGCGGATCGCGCAGGCGTGCGCGTCGGAACAGCTCGGGCGCGAAGTTGGGGATGCCGGTGAAGCTGATCGCCTCGCCTTCGGTAAAGGTGTCGCCGATGGAGATGGTGCCGTGGTTGTGGATGCCGATGACGTCGCCCGGCCATGCCTCGACCGCGATCTCGCGGTCGCTGGCCATGAAGGTCAATGCGTTGGCCAGCTTCATCTCCTTGCCGGTGCGCACGTGCAGGCTCTTCATGCCGGCGACGAAGCGCCCCGAGCACACGCGCATGAAGGCCACGCGGTCGCGGTGCATCGGGTCCATGTTGGCCTGGATCTTGAACACGAAGCCGGTGAGCTTGGCTTCGCTGGGCTGGACTTCGCGCGTGGTCGTCTCGTGCGCCTGCGGCGGCGGTGCGTGCTCGACGAAGAAATCCAGCAGCGGCTGCACGCCGAAGTTGTTCACCGCCGAGCCAAAGAACACGGGGGTCTGGGTGCCGGCGCGATAGGCGTCCAGGTCGAACGGGTGCGAGGCGCCCTGTACCAGTTCCAGTTCCTCGCGAAGTTCGGCCAGAAGCGGGGCGCCGAGGCGCTCGGTCAGCGCAGGATCGTCGAGCGAGGGAAAGATGGTCGAATCCTGGCGGGTGAAGTTGCGGCCCTGTTCGTACAGGTGCACTTCGCCGCTGACCAGATGGACCACGCCTTTCAAACGCGATCCCATGCCGATCGGCCAGGTCACCGGCGCGCACTGGATGCCGAGCACGCTCTCCACTTCGTCCAGCAGCTCGATCGGATCGCGGCCTTCGCGGTCCAGCTTGTTGATGAACGTCATGATCGGCGTGTCGCGCAGGCGGCACACCTCCATCAGCTTGATGGTGCGTTCCTCCACGCCCTGGGCCACGTCGATCACCATCAGCGCCGAGTCCACCGCGGTGAGCACACGGTAGGTGTCCTCACCGAAGTCAGCATGGCCGGGAGTGTCGAGCAGGTTGACCATGCGCCCTTCGTAGGGGAACTGCATCACCGATGAGGTCACCGAGATGCCGCGCTCTTTTTCGAGCGCCATCCAGTCCGATGTCGCATGCCGCGCCGCCTTGCGGCCCTTGACCGAACCGGCCATCTGGATCGCACCGCCGAACAGCAGCAGCTTCTCGGTAAGCGTCGTCTTGCCGGCGTCAGGATGGGAAATGATGGCGAAGGTGCGGCGGCGCGCGGCTTCGGTGGCGACTTCGGACATGACGGTGATGCCCGCGGGGGGCTTCTGAACTGAGGTGGGAGCCGGCAATTATAGCGGCGCGCAGCGCTGCTTCATGGCGCGCTGCCGATTGGCGCCGCAGGTGCCGGATCCGTTGCAGTGACCAGCGTGGGGAACTTCAGCTCACCTATTGGCCCGAACATGCGCAGCGGAACCGACTCCAGGCGCATCCCGCGGTTGGCCTGGAGCACGAAATGCAGGTGCGGCGCCGTGCTGAACCCGGTGTTGCCCGATAGCCCGATGCGCTGCCCGGCGCGTACGCGCTGGCCGGCCCGCACCTGCACGCCGTCGGGCTGCAGGTGCGCGTACAGCGCCATGCTGCCGTCGTCGTGGACGATACGGATGAAGTTGGCCGCCGCGCCGTATTTCTCCAGGCTGAGTCCGGCCTGGTCGAAATCGGCTGCGACCTGCATCACCACGCCTTCGCGCACGGCCACTATCGGCGTGCCTTGGGCCAGGGCGAAATCGATCGCGTACAGATTCTGAGGGTCGCTGTGGCTGTAACTGCCGCCCGGACCCTGGTCGACCCGAACCGGCGCATCTTCGAATGGCAGGCGGTAGTCGTGGTCACGCGGCCTGGATGCGGGATCCCCGGCCACCGCATCGAGCAGCAGATCGAAGCTGCCGCCGCTCGGATCGCCGATGGCAATCGTCGCGATCAGCACCCTACTGCGCCCCGGCACCAGGGCGGTGGTGGGCAGCGCAGGACGCGCACGGACTTCGCGCTGGTGCTTGAAGCGCAGCGCCACCTGCACAGGTCCGTACGTCGGATTGTCCGCGTAAGCCCTGTAGCCTTCACCACTCGCTTCCACGCGCAAGCTCACGAGCGCTTCTGCCGAATTGCTGAAGCGCGTTGTCGCAAGCCCGCTTCGAGGCAATGCCTGCTCCGGCGACGCGTCGGCATGCTGCGGATTGCCGTAGCCGTCTTTCCATCGATAACGCCATGACGCGTCTGCAGGTGCCGCGGCAAGCCCGATCCAGCCCACAATGAGGGCAGGCAACAGCCGGCCCCACCGCGCAGTCATTGCACGCATTGCTCCGACAGGCCTAGAACCTTTGCCACGTCCCTCATATCGAACGCGGCAATGGCCTTGTCGTCCTGCAGCGTGTACAGCGCTCCGGCGGGGAATCGCGACGTACCGGCGGCATGCAGGGCCAGGCCGTCGGTATTGGCCACGCGCGTGCTGGAAAAAGTGCCGCGCGGCTCCAGGCTGCGGCGGTCGAACACGCGAAAGATTGTCGGACGCAGCTGATCGACCGCGATCCAGTAGCCTTCGTTCGCGTCACACGCCCACAGCGCGACGCCCTCCGCGTCGCCCGTAAAGGCGGGCAGGCTGCGTCCCCTGTAGCGACCGTCGAGCGTGTAGTCACGCAGCGTGGAGCCCACGCGCTGGTCCTCTTCGGCGATCAGCAGCCGGTCGTTGGACACATCGCCGGCGATGGACTCGACCATGCGCAGTGCGCCGGCTTCCCCGGTGTCGCCAAACGACCCGAGATAGCGTGGCTCCACCGTGCCGTCGGCACCGAGGCGGACCTCGAATCGCTTGACCCGCTGGTCCAGCAGCCGCATCGGAGGGAGTTCACGGGTCCGGAAATCGGCCATGAAGCTGTCGGTGACATACAGCTCCAGCAGGCCGGGCGCGGTTTCGTGCAGCCACACGCCATAAGGCACCTGCAGCACATCCTGGCCGAACGAAGTCACATGTTTGAAGTCGGGCAGCAGCAGGACCTGGATGCGGCGGTTGTCGCGCTCCACCACGAACAGGAAGTCGCCGAAGATGGCCACGCCGTTGGGACGACTGAACTGCAGGGGGCCCGCACCCGGGCCGCCCACCGTACGCAGCCGGTCTCCGGTGTCACCGTCGTACACCGACAGCGCGTTGCTGGACTTGCCGCTGGCGATAAGCAGGGTCCGACCGTCTGGCGCCGGCCAGGCCGCAAGTGAATCGAGCTCCTCGGACGGTGTCTCGGTCGAGATCCAGGCTTCGGTGATCGCCGCGTCAACGACGGGTGCTGCAGCCGTCAGCACAGGATCGGCAGGGCGGGGCGAGGTAGCGCATGCCGAGAGCAGGACCAGGCAGGCCGAGCCGACGAAGGGGTTCAGTTTCATCGCCGAAGTATGCGTGAAACAGTACTGGGCTGACGACCCGCTCGATGACATCTCTTCATGCGGATAAAGAGATTGACATCCTCGACGAGAGCATGCAGTCTGGCTCCACCATCGAGACCGGCAGAGGGACAGGCCCTTTGAAGCCGGGGCAGCCAGGCGGCGCGAAAGCGCTGCCCAGGTGCCAAATCCTGCGGGGACGCCAGCGTCCGCCGAAAGATGGTTCGTCCCTTGCTCCGTGCAAAGGCGAACGCCGGGCTCCGCGAAGCTCGATGGCCGTGATTCCGTTCTCCATCCGGATACCGCCATGAGCTTCGTAACCACCCCGCACCACGTCGCCCGAGCGACGACCCTCGACTTCCATCACGACCCGGAGCCCCACGGACCGCCCGCCGTGCGGGGCGAAATTGCGCTCGGCCTGGCCCTGCGCCATGGCGGCCAGGTGCAGGTCCGGCTGCGCTATGAGCTGCTCGGTGCTGCCAGCCTGCCGGTGGTGCTGGTTGCCGGCGGGATTTCGGCGCACCGCCACGTGGTCGCCAGCGAGACGTTCCCCGAAACAGGCTGGGCGAATGCCCTGGCGGGCCCGGGCCGGACACTCGACCCGCTGCGGCGGCGCATCCTGGCTGTCGACTATGTGGGCGCCGACGGAACCGTCGACGCGCCCATCGACACCGCCGACCAGGCCGATGCAATGATGCAGCTGCTCGATGCACTGCGGATCCCGGCGCTGGATGCGTTCGTAGGCTATTCCTACGGTGCGCTCGTGGGGCTGCAGCTTGGCACGCGCCACCCGACCCGATTGCGCCGCCTGGTGGCGGTCAGCGGGACCCATCGGGCACATCCCTACGCTGCGGCGTGGCGCGCGCTGCAGCGTAGGGCCGTCGCTCTGGGGCAGCTGCAGTGCGCCGATGCGCAGGGCCTGTCGCTGGCCCGGCAGCTGGCAATGCTGAGCTATCGAACCCCAGAGGAATTCGGCGAGCGCTTCGACGCAGCACCGGAAATCATCAACGGACGGGTTCGTTGCGCCGCAGAGGATTACCTGGACGCCACCGGTGCGCAGTACGTGGCCCGCACCCCGGTCACTGCCTTCCTGCGCCTGTCCGAATCCATCGACCTGCACCGCATCGAACCTGCGCAAGTGGCGGTTCCAACCACGGTTGTTGCGGTTGAGGGTGACCGGCTGGTGCCACTTGCCGATTCAGTCGCGCTGGTGGAGGGGCTGGGAACGCGCGGCCAGCTGCGCGTCCTGCGATCGCCCTACGGCCACGACGCGTTCCTCAAGGAGACCGACCGCATCGACACAATCCTCGCCAGCGTCCTGGACGTGGCTGCACGCGTGATTCCCACTTCTACAACCTGCGATTACCCCACTGGAGCCACCGTATGAGCGAGTCCACCTGTAGCGCCGCCACCGCCGCGGTGCGTGCCGGCATCGATCGCGACACCGCCTATGGCGCGGTGACGCCGCCCATCGTGCTGTCGTCCAATTTCAGCTTCGAGGGTTTCAACCAGAAGCGCCAGTACGACTACACCCGCAGCGGCAATCCGACCCGCGATCTGCTGGCCGATGCGCTGGCCGAGCTGGAGGGCGGCGCGGGCGCCGTAGTCACCTCCACCGGCATGGCCGCGATCACCCTGGTGCTGAGCGCGCTGCTGCAGCCCGGCCAGCGCCTGGTGGTGCCGCACGACGCCTATGGCGGCAGCTGGCGGCTGTTCAATGCGCTGGCCGGAAAGGGCCATTTCGAACTGATCACGGCCGACCTGACCGATCCACGTTCGTTGGCCGAGGCGCTGGCGCAGTCGCCGCGCCTGGTGCTGATCGAAACGCCGTCCAACCCGCTGCTGCGCATCACCGACCTGCGCTTCGTGATTGAAGCCTCGCACCAGGCTGGCGCCCTGACGGTGGTCGACAACACGTTCCTTTCGCCAGCGCTGCAGAGGCCGCTGGACTTCGGCGCCGACGTGGTCCTGCATTCGACCACCAAGTACATCAACGGCCACAGTGACGTGGTCGGTGGTGCCGTGATCGCGCGCGATGCCGCGCACCACGAACAGCTGGCCTGGTGGGCCAACGCCCTGGGCATCACCGGTTCGCCGTTCGACAGCTTCCTCACCCTGCGCGGGTTGCGCACGCTTGACGCGCGACTGCGTGTGCATCAGGAAAACACGTCAGCCATCGCCGCCCTGCTGGATGGCCACGATGCGGTGTCGAAAGTGTATTTCCCCGGACTTGCTTCGCATCCTGGACATGCACTGGCGGCGCGCCAGCAGAAAGGCTTCGGAGCCATGCTCAGCGTGGAACTGCACGGCGGCGAAGCGGCGGTGCGGGCGTTCGTGGATGGCTTGCGCTACTTCACCCTGGCCGAATCGCTGGGCGGCGTAGAGAGCCTGATTGCACATCCGGCGACCATGACCCACGCGGCGATGACGCCGGAGGCGCGCGCGCGCGCCGGAATTTCCGACGGTCTGCTGCGGCTTTCGGTAGGCATC
>JBBSVH010000097.1:0-9485 GCA_038233685.1 Lysobacterales bacterium
TCTTGCCGACGCCGCCCTTCTGGTTGGCAATGGCGATGATGCGGGCCATGCGTGCTTCGCCTCGTGGAACCGTAGTGGGTCGGGGATTATGCGGGTTTCACGCGGCGCGGCCCACCACCGCCAGGTGGCGCTCGCCCGCAAGCCCCGGCACCACGAGCTTGTGCAGAGCCTGCAGGGTCCAGCCGGGGGGCAACGCAGCCACTTCGGCATCGGGTGCAGCGCCTTTCATCGCCAACAGACGCCCGTGTGGCGTCAGCAGGTGGCCGCCTACCGCCAAGATGCCTGCCAAGGTGTCCAGCGCGCGGGCGGTGATGGTGTCGTAGCCACCGGCTTCATCCAGCGCCTCGGCGCGTGATTCGGCCACGCGCGCATTGCCGATTCCCAAAGTGCGCACCGCCTCGCGCAGGAACCGGGCCTTCTTGCCGTTGCTCTCCACCAGGGTTACCTGGAGCTGGGGTCGCGCCAGGGCCAGGGGGATGCCGGGCAGGCCGGGCCCGCTGCCGAGGTCGGCCAGCGAACCGGACTCCACATACGGCTGCAGTGCCAGCGAGTCGAGCAGGTGCCGGGTCACCATCTCACGGGGGTCGCGCACCGCGGTGAGGTTGTAGGTGGCGTTCCAGCGCAGCAGCAGGGTCAGGTATGCGATCAGTGGCGGCGCCAGTGTCACCGGGTCAAGGTGCAGGGCCAGCAGGCCGCGCTCGAGTTCGCCGCGCAGCCCCGGCGGCAATGAAGTGTCTGTCATGCGACCAGTATCGCCCGTACGCCACCGCGCCTCACGCGCCACGCCACGCCAGCGCCGCGCGATAGCCCTCCAGCGGAACCCACTCGTGCAGGCTCCAGTCGGCCGGCGCGCCCAGTGCTGGATCGCAGCGGGTCATGCGCAGCCCCCCGTCGACCGGTGCGAACACCAGTCTGTGCAGGCCGAAAGAAAGGCCTTGCCCGTGTGCCTTGAGTACTGCTTCCTTGGCGCACCACAGGCGCACGAACGCATCGATCTTCGACTGCTCGGCCTGGTCGTGCAGCCAGGAAGTTTCATCGGCATGGAAGAACCGCTGCGCCAGTTCCATCAGGCGCGGACGCTTGCGCACGCGTTCGACGTCGATCCCCAGCTCCACCGATTCGCCCAGCGCCAGCACCAGCAATTCCCCACTGTGGCTCCAGCCCAGGTCCATGTGCCGGTACGGCGCGCCCAGGCGCGGGCGACCGCCCGGTTCGCGTGACAAAGGAACATCGGCGGCCTCGCACTGGAGTGCCTGCGACAGCAGCGGCCGTACGGTCGGCTCGCCACGCGAGCGCGGGTCATGGGGCACCACCCACAGTCGGGCGGGCAGTGGCGGCGGACGTGCTGGCATGCGGGCTAATGTAGCGGTTGCTGCGTGGCGGCGTGCGCTCGGGCCGGGTTCGCGCTATTAAGTGGAGGCCGTCGGGACTGCGGCCTCCACCATGGAGTTGTTTAACAGTTGTTTCACGGTTACAGGCTTCCAATCATCGCAGTTGGCAGTTCGTTCAACTGTTCCCGTGCAGCTTCGGGAGCGCCTATCCACGGTTTTGCAAGGAGATCGCTTAATGAATTTTCTCATCTATCTGATTGTCGGTGGTATCGCAGGTTGGCTGGCCAGCCTGGTCATGAAGCGTGATGGCTCGCAGGGCATCATCCTCAACGTGGTCGTCGGCATCATCGGCGGCTTCCTGGGTGGTTTCCTGCTTCCCATGGTCGGCTTCGGCATGGGCGGCACCATCGGCTTCCTGATCACCGCCTTCATCGGCGCCGTGGTCCTGCTGCTGATCGTGAACATGTTCACGCGCGGTCGCGCACGTTAATCGGTTGCGCTGCGACCGCGTGCGCTGATTAGACGCACCCAAGGTTCGTGGCACTACAAAGGCCCGGCATTGCCGGGCCTTTGTTCGTTCCGGCGATCAGGAAAATGTTCCGGATCGGCACTTGGGACGATGCGCCACTCAGTCCGCCAGCTCGACCCACGCCGGCGTGTGGTCGCTGGGCCGCTCCCACATACGCGGCTCGCGGTCGATTCCCGAAGCCACTACGCGATCGCGCAGCGCATCTGACACCAGGGTCAGGTCGATACGCAGTCCCAGGTCGCGACGCAGGCCGCCCATCCGGTAGTCCCACCAGCTGTAGATCCCGGCCTCGTCGTGGTGCAGGCGGAACGCGTCGTGCAGCCCCAGGGAGTACAGCGTCTGCAGCGCGGCGCGTTCGGCGGTCGAGGTGAGGATGTGGGTATCGTTCCAGCGCATCGGATCGTGCACGTCACGCGCATCGGGCGCGATGTTGAAATCCCCAAGCACCACCAGCTGTGGATGCGCGGCAAGCTCTGCCGCGATCCACTGGTGCACGGCATCGAGCCAGCGCAGCTTGTAGGCGTACTTGTCGCTGTCCACCGACTGGCCGTTGACCACGTAGAGATTGACCACGCGCACGCCACCCACGGTGGCGGCGATCACCCGCTTTTGCGGGTCCTCGAAACCGGGAATGCCCATCTGCACGTCGCTTGCCGGCTCGCGACTCAGCAAGGCCACGCCGTTGTAGGTCTTCTGCCCGGCGAACACGCTGCGGTAGCCGAGCGTGGCCAGCGCGGTGTCGGGGAAATTGTGATCCTCCAGCTTGGTTTCCTGCAGGCCGAGCACGTCGGGCGCGAAGGTGGCCAGCCACTGTTCCAGATGCGGCAGGCGCACGTTGAGCGAATTGACATTCCAGCTGGCGATTTTCATGGTCAGGCGTTCCTGCGACAGCTGCGGGCGCAGCCACATGCGGCGTAAGGGTAGGGGATGTCCGTGACGCGACCGCCGCGTTGAGCGCTCAGCGGACCATGAAGTCGATGAAGCGCGCGATCCTTGAATACGGCGGCTTGAGCATGTCGCTGGCGGCGCGGCGCGATTGCCACAGGATCGGCAAAGCCTTGCTCATGGCGTCGAAGCCGGCGCGTCCGTGGTAGGCGCCCATGCCGCTGGCACCGATGCCGCCGAAGGGCAGGTCGTTGATGCCGAAGTGCAGCACGGTATCGTTGACGGTGACGCCGCCAGCCAGGGTGCTGGACAGGATCTTCTCAACGCTCTCGCGGTCGTTGCTGAAGGGGTACAGCGCCAGCGGCCGGTCGTGGGCGTTGACGTAGGCGATGGCCGCGTCAAGCGACTGGATTGAACGGATCGGCAGGATCGGTCCGAAGATCTCCTCCTGCATGACCTTGGCATCGTCGCCGGGTTCGAGCACCAGGTGCGGGGCGAACATGCGCTGGGCAGGATCGTGGCGTTCGGACAGCGCGATCACCTCAAGCCCGCGCGCACGCGCATCGTCCAGATAGCCGGAGAGACGCTGGAACTGGTCGTCGTTGATGATCCGAGTGTAGTCGTCGCTGCCGGTGTCGTTGCCGTTGCCGTAGCGCGACTGCACCTGCTCGCGCAGCGCCTGCACCAGCGCATCGCGGCGCGCTCCGTCCAGCAGCACGTAGTCGGGAGCGATGCAGGTCTGCCCACCGTTGAACCACTTGCCGGTGGCCAGGCGCGCGGCGGCCTGCTCGATCGGGTAGTCGGCGCACACGATCGCCGGCGACTTGCCGCCCAGCTCCAGGGTCAGCGGGGTGAGATTGTGCGCGGCGGCCGCCATGACCTTGCGGCCTACTGCCGTGGAGCCGGTGAACACGAGGTGGTCGAAGGGCAGCGCGGAAAACGCGCCGGCGACCTCGGCGCCGCCACTGGCGACGGCCACGCGATCAGCCGGGAACACTTCGGCCAGCAGGCTGCGCAGGAACTGGGTGGTGCGCGGCGTGTGCTCGGAGGGCTTGAGGTAGACGTGGTTGCCGGCCGCGATCGCCGTGGCCAGCGGGATCAGCGCTAGGTTCACCGGGTAGTTCCACGGTGAGATCACCCCGACCACGCCGACCGGCTCGGAACGGATTTCCGCGCGCGCCGGCCAGAAGCGCCAGCCCACGCCCACGCGCCGCGGCTTCATCCAGCCGCGCAGGTGGTCGCGCAGGTGATCGATCTCGTTGAGCACGATCATGCCGTCGGCGATCAGGCTCTCGTGCCGAGAGCGATGGCCGAAGTCGGCGGCGATGGTGTCGGCCATCTCCTCGAGCCGGCGCTTGAGCGCCTCGCGCAGGCGCTGCAGGTCGTCGCGTCGCTGCTGGTAGTCGGGACGGCGGCCGTTCCAGCTGTCGCGCAGCCGGTCAAGGGTGGGCTGGAGTTCGGACAGTACGGTATCGGTCGGGTTATCCATGGCCCGAGTGTAGTGGGGCCCGGGACCGTTGCCCATGATCGCGCAGGCGATCTGCAGCGGCGGTGGGAGCGGCGTCAGTGGGAGCGGCGTGCTGCGGCGAGGTCGGCCCCGCGGGTGCCTAGGGCTTCAAGGCGAGGAGTTCAGGCAATGCAGCGCCGCGCCCACCGCGCCTGTCGCGCCCAATCCGGATCGCTTCGCTGTCGCTGTCATCGGCCAGTCAAATAGAATGCCCGGATGAGCTCGTTGCGCCCCTACCTTGGCCGGATGCCCGCGCTTGGCCAGCGTGTCTACGTTGATCCAGCCGCCACCGTCATCGGCGATGTGGAGCTGGGCGATGACGTTTCGGTGTGGCCGGGCTGCGTGCTGCGCGGCGATGTGAATCACATCCGCATTGGCGCGCGGACCAATGTGCAGGATGGCAGCATCATCCACGTCAGCCACCACAGTCCGTACAACCAGGCCGGCCATCCGACGATCATCGGAGAAGACGTGACCATTGGCCACGGGACCATCATCCATGCGTGTTCGATAGGCGATCGCTGCCTGATCGGGATGGGCGCCTGCATCCTGGACGGCGCCAGCATCGCCATCCACGGTTTCGTCGGCGCTGGCGCGGTGGTCGGGCCGGGCAAAAGAGTGGGCGAGGGCGAGCTGTGGGTGGGCAATCCCGCGCGCCTGGTGCGCACCCTGGGCGAGAAGGAAATTGAAAACCTGCTGTATTCGGTCCAGCACTACGTGCGGCTCAAGGACCAGTACCTGCAGGCGCAGGACTAGCGTCGGGTTTCATTGCAAGCCACGTCTTCTGCGTGTGAACTGCCGCGGCGATGCGCGTTGAACTCGCAGCCTTTTCAACTCGGCGCTAAAAGCACCCCTCCGCAACCCTCCCCTTGCTACGCAAAAGTAGGGGGAAACAGCGGTCCGGCGCGACTCCCGACTGACCACGAGCCGCTGCGCCCACGTGTTCGCGTAGCGAGCGGGAAAGCAACCCTGCTGATCTCGCTGTTGCTCCAGCCTCCTCCCTTGCGCGCAGCGCAGGGGAGAATCGAGGAGCGGCGCACGTGATCCTGCCCTTGCTCCGGCCTCCTCCCTTTGCGCAGCAAGGGGAGGATTGAGGAGGGGTGCACTTGATCTTGCTGTTGCTTCAGCCTTTTCCAGTGCGCACAGCGCTACGCGGGCTGCTTTCGCTCGCACTTGTCAGTACCACCGCCATGGGCGCCGTCTCAATCTCCATTCGCTTCAGCAGCGCCAGTGCTTCGGTCCGGTCGCTGCCGCACATGTCCGCCGACGGCCGCAGCGACACGCAGAACGCAGGCCGTTCCGGCAAGCCGAACAGTCGACAGCGCAGGCGCTCATCCAGGTTTACGCAGGACACGCCCGCGGGCTTGCCGTTGGGCATGCCCGGAAGCGGCGAGGTGATCGACGGCGCGGTGCAGCAGGCGCCGCATCCTTGCCTGCAAGAGAGAAGTGCGTTCATGGCCACAGTGTAGGGCGGCTGGTGGCGCGCCTTCGGGCCGCGATCGCGCTGGGCAAGCGCTACGTTCGCCGCTAAAGTCGTCGCGGGGACGAACACAGGAAAACGCGCATGAGGCGCACGCACGCGCTTCGGACCGCCGGTCCAGGCGCCATCTTCATCGCCGGGCTTGGACACGGGACCGCGCGACTTGCCTGCTGAATCGCTGATGCTCGATACCTACCGTGAGGTCGTGACCCCGGAAGGCGTGGCCCTGCACCTGCCTACGGCCGGGCCGGTGCCGCGTGCGATCGCGTGGACCATCGACCTGGTGGTCCGGCTCGGCGTGCTGGCTATCGCCGGCACCGCGCTCGGATTACTCGGTGCGATGGGACAGGGCCTGTCGCTGGTCCTGCTGTTCGTGCTGTTCTGGGGCTATCCGATCCTGTTCGAAGCGCTGTGGAACGGGCGCACGCCCGGCAAGCGCGCGCTGTCGTTGCGCGTGGTGGCGGCCAACGGCGCGCCGGTCGGCTGGCTGCCGGCGATCACCCGCAACCTGCTGCGCACCGTCGACATGCTGCCCTTCGGCTACGCCACCGGCCTGGTCGCGAGCCTGGCCGACGCGCATGGGCGACGCCTCGGTGACATGCTGGCCGGGACCGTGGTGGTGCATGAGCCGGGCGCAAGCACCCACCACCCCGCGCCTAGCGCTGCGGCCACACCACCGCCGGTGGCGCTGCAGGTGCACGAGCAGGCCGCGCTGGTGGCCTTCGCCGAGCGCGCGCCGCAGCTGTCGCCCGAACGCCAGGCCGAGCTGGCCGACGTGCTGCAGCCCCTGACCCAGGCGCGCGGCGAAAGCGGCGTGCTGCGCGTATTGGGCATGGCCAACTGGCTGCTGGGCCGGCGATGAGGCAGGAACAGTTCGTCGCGCTGCACGACGCGGAGTGGCAGGCTTTCGAGTACTGGCTGGAGACCCCTGGCGACCCGCGCCGGGCCCAGGCCGAGCGCAATCAGGGCGAACTGGGCGACGAGCAGGTCCCCGCACGCTACCGGCGCCTGTGCCAGCAGCTCGCCCTGGCGCGGCGGCGCGGGTACAGCCCGCTGGTGACGATGCGGCTGCAGGTATTGATGCAGCGCGGCCACAACCTGATGTACCGGACGCCGGCACCGCGCTGGCGGCGCGCGGTCGAGTTCCTGCTGGCCGAGTTCCCGCGCCTGGTGCGCAGCGAGTCCGGCTGCATGTGGGCCGCTGCGGCGCTGTTCGTGGTGCCGCTGGTGGCCATGTTCACCCTGCTGCAGTTCCATCCCGAGCTGATCCACCGGGTGATGGACCCGGCACAGCTGGCGCAGACCGAACAGATGTACGACCCGTCGGCCGCGCACCAGAACCTGGGCCGTGACAGCGGCGGCGACTGGCAGATGTTCGGCTACTACGTGATGAACAACATCAGCATCGGATTGCGCACCTTCGCCAGCGGACTGCTCGCGGGCATCGGCACGATCCTGGTGCTGTTGGCCAACGGGGTAAGCATCGGCGCGGTGTTCGGTCACCTGCAGCAGATCGGCTACGGCGATCCACTTTGGCGTTTCGTCGCCGGACACGCTCCCTTCGAGCTCACCGCCATCGTGCTGGCGGGCGGCGCCGGATTGCGCCTGGGCTTGAACCTGGTGGCGCCGGGCCGGCAGCGGCGGATCGATGCGCTGGTGTCGGCAGGTCGCAAGGGCGCCATGCTGTGCCTGGGCATTGCTTTCATGCTGCTGGTGGCGGCGTTCATCGAAGCGTTCTGGTCCTCGATCCCGACGATCCCGGCGGGGATCAAGTTCAGCGTGTCCGGCGTGCTGTGGACGCTGGTGGCGACGTGGCTGTGGCGTGGCGGGCGCGGCCTGCAGGGTGACGTCGATGCGCCTTGAGGACATGACCGTGCAGCTGCGCGCGCGCACGGACTGGGAAGCGGTGGAGCTGGGCACCGCGCTGGTGCGACGCGACGCGGTGACCATCTGGAAGGCCTGGCTGCTGGCCACGCTGCCGGTGTTTGCCGCATTCACGCTGCTGGGCTGGACGCTGGACCGGGCGTGGCTGGCGTGGCCGCTGATGCTGTGGCTCAAGCCGGTGTTCGATCGCATTCCGCTGTACGTCATTTCGCGCAGCGTGTTCGGCGCCGCGCCCGGCGTGGGCGAGACGCTGCACGCGCAGCTGCGCTGGGGCTGGAAGCCGGTGCTGGGCTACCTCACCTGGCGCAGGCTGGGGCCGGCACGCAGCCTGCTGATGCCGATCGAAATGCTGGAAGGCGGCAGCGTCGAGCAGCTGCGCACGCGTCGGCGCGTCCTCGGCAGCGCTGCCTACGGCACGGCGGTCCTGCTGACGGTGGTGTTCGCGTGTTTCCAGGTGGCCCTGGTGGTCGGCTGCGCCTTCCTGGTGCTGCTGTTCCTGCCCATCGATTACCTGCCCGAAGCGTTCCGCAGCGCCTGGTCGCTGATCAGCTCCGACCCGCCCTGGTGGGCACACCTGCTGTTCGGCGTGTTCGTGTGGACGGCGGTGTCGGTGATCGAGCCGTTCTTCGTCGGTGCCGGCTTTGGCCTGTACCTCAATCGCCGCACCCAGGTCGAAGCCTGGGACGTGGACATCGCGTTCCGCCGGCTGCGCGCGCGGCTGTCGGCGGCCGCCACGCCCTGGCTGCTGGTGCTGTGCATGCTGGCCCTTGCCCCACCGATGCAGGCGCAGGAGCGCGATGTTGCGCCGCAGGCGACCGCCAACGGTGCCGAACAAGCGAGGCCGCAGCCGCCCACCCTGCCGATCGTGTTCGGGCCAGCACGCGTCGACGACGCGCGGTTCCGCAGGGCGGCCGAGGCGGCCTACCGCGACCCACTGCTGAGTCCGCGCAAGACCGTGGTGACGTGGCGGAAGAAAAACCTGGGAGAGCCCGGCAAGCCCGCGGATCTGTCCTGGCTATCCGGCTTTGCGACGGTGGTGGCCTTCGTTGCCGAGTGGGGCCTGTGGATCCTGCTGGGGGTCGTGATCCTGCTGCTGTTGGTGACCGCTCGACGCTGGTTGCCGTGGATGCGCGGTGACCTGAAGGGTCGCCAGCCACTACCGCCGGAAGTGGTCCACGAGCAGCTGCCCGATTTCGAGGTCCTGCCGTCGCGGATAGGCGAGGCGGCACGCGCGCTGTGGGCGCAGGGCCGCCAGCGCCAGGCCCTGTCACTGCTGTACCGCGCCAGCGTGGACAGCATGGGCACGCGTACCGGCATCGCGCTGCCCCCCGGCGCCACCGAAGCACAGTGCCTGCGGGCCTCCAGGCGCATGAACGATGGCGAAGATCGGGACCTGTTCGCGCGCGCGGTGCGCACGTGGCAGCTGGCAGCCTACGCGCAGCGCCTGCCGGCGCCGAATGAATTTGAATCGCTGGTCACCCATCTCCACCGTCGCTTCGGATGGGCCGGTTGAACGCGCCCGGGCCGCGCGCGCGCAACGCGCTGTTCGCGCTGCTGGCTGCGTGCGTCGTGGCCCTGGCCGTCGCCTGGTTCCTGCACGCCTACGAGAGGGTGGTCGAGGAGCTTGCACTGCCGCCGCGCGGCGAAGCCGGTTACAACCCGCTGTACGCGCTGGGCAAGACCCTGCGGGCCGAAGGTATCGACGTGCGGTCGCGCCAGCGGCTCGATCTGGCGGAGCAGCCGCTGGCGCCCAGTGACACCCTGCTGGTGCTGGGCGACCCGCGAAGCATCGCGGCCCCGCAGATCGATCCGATCCTGGATTGGGTCGAATCCGGCGGCCATCTGTTGCTGCGCACGCCGCCCACCGAA
>JBBSVH010000098.1:0-9449 GCA_038233685.1 Lysobacterales bacterium
CTTCGTAATAGCTCAGGTGGCAAGCCGGCGCATGCGGGTCGCGCTCGCGCCAGCCGCCGAGGGTGAATTCGCGCGCGCCATCCTCGTGCCAGTACAGCGGGCGCTGCAGACCCTGCGCCTGCAGCAGCGCCCAGCCTTCGCTCATCCACAGGCCGGGCTGCGCATAGCCGCCATCGGCAACGAACTGCGCGTATTCGTGATTGTTCACAGGGCGGCTGGCGAGCGCGTGCCCCGGCACCAGCACGCGGTGCCGCGGCGACTCACTGTCGAATGCGAACTCGGGAGACTGCGGCCACGGGGCGGCACCGATTTCGGTGATGGCTTCATCACGCGCGATCCAGCGCACCGCCGATGCTTCTCCACGCAGCGTCGGCAGATCGCTGCGGTATGCCGGCGCGATCGGATTGCAGAAGAACGCATGCTTGATGTCGGTCAGCAGCAGTTCCTGATGCTGCTGCTCGTGGTGGGTGCCGAGCAGCAGAACCTGCGCCAGCGACTCGTCGATGTCGCCGGCTTCGAAGCGACGCACCATCCGCGCATCCACTTCATGCCGGTAATCCAGCACTTGCGCCAGGCCGGGCCTGGACACCAGCCCGCGCTGCGGCCGCGCATGCATCGGACCGACGCTCTGGTAGTAGCTGTTGAACAGGAAGTCCCACTGCGCATCCACCGGCACGTAATCGTCACGCGCACCGAGGACAAATCGCTCGAAGAACCACGTGGTGTGGGCCAGATGCCATTTGGCGGGACTGGCGTCTTCCATGCTCTGCACCATCGCGTCTTCCGGAGACAGCGGCGCCGCCAGTTCGATGCTGCGCGCACGCACCTGGACGTAGCGCCGGGACAGCGCCTGCAGGTCGATTGTTCGCGAAGACGAGGACGCGTGGGGGGCGCGTGATGCAGGCATCGTGGAAGAATATGGGTTAAACATGAATTGTTTGTTATGGAATGGGACGCACGTGACGTGGAACAGGTGAATTCGATGCATGAGCCCTATCGAGTCGAAGGCAACGCGCTGACATCGGGCATGGCCGAAGCCGCCTCACGTTTTTCCACGCCTGCAGACGCGCTCTACCTGGACACCGCGGCGCAGGGTCCGCGCCTGCATGCGGTCCTCACCGCCGGGCACGCGGCGCTGGAGGCGGGCACCCAGCCGTGGCGGCTGTCGTTTGCGGCGTGGGAGGAGCAGATCGAGGCGTTGAGGACGCGCGCTGCGGACACATTGTTCGAAGGCGATGGCGACGGAGTGGCGATGGTTCCCTCGGTGGCCCACGCGATGGCCACCGCGGCGCGCAACCTTCCGCTGCAGGCCGGCGCTGCGGTGCTGCTGCTGGACGCCCAGTTTCCCAGCAACCTGTTGCCCTGGCAGCAGCGGTGCGATGAGACCGGGGCACGCATCGTCGCGGTGTCGCGGCGCGCCGGAGAAGGATGGACCGAAGCGGTGCTGGCCGCGCTGCAATCCACGCCGCAGGTGCGCGTGGTCAGCCTGCCTCAGGCGCACTGGCACGACGGCGCGCTGCTGGACCTGGATCGGATCGCGCCTGCGGTGCACGCCGCGGGCGCCGCCCTGGTGCTGGACCTGAGCCAGAGCCTGGGCGTGCTGCCGCTGCAGCTGCAGCGCTGGCAGCCCGACTTCGTCGCTGCGGTCGGCCACAAGTGGCTGTTGGGTCCGACCGGACTGGCCTGGCTGTGGGCGGCGCCACGCTGGCGCAGCGAAGGGGTGCCGATCGACCAGCACTGGCAGGCGCGCGACGCCGGTGACACGTGGGCATTTCCGAGTGCGGCTGCGCCACCGTATCGAACCGGTGCACGGCGCTTCGATGCCGGTGGTGTTGCCGACATGTTGCGGCTGGCGATGAGCGCAGCCGCGATGAGCCAGGTGCAGGCGTGGGGCGTCGAGGCGATCGGCCGGCGGCTGGGCCAGCTGACGTCAGCGCTGGACCAGGGTCTCGATGCGCACGGCCTGTCCGCGTGGAAGACCCCGGGCCATGCGCCGCACCTGACCGCACTTCGCTCGCCCGATCCTGCGCTTCTGGATATGGCGTGGGCCGCGCTACAGCATGGATCGATCATCTGCACGCGGCGGGCCGGGCTGCTGCGCATCGCCCCGCACGTGCATGCCAGTGAAGACGACATGCGGCGGGTGGCCGAGGTGGTCGCCCGTTCCCAGCGCTGCTGAAGGCGGGTGCCGCGCCGTGGCCAGGTTTTGGTTTTTCCTGGATCCGGGACTGCGTGGATGCTGTCCGATCAAAACTCGTAGATCCGAGCTTGCTAGGATGCTTCTTGCTGTAGATCCGAGCTTGCTCGGATGCTTCTTGCATCAGAGCCAGAGCATCCGAGCAAGCTCGGATCTACGACCGCAAGAAGTCCCCTCTTATGACTTTCCGCTCACAATCTGTAGATCCGAGCTTGCTCGGATGCTTCTTGCATCAGAGCCGGAGCATCCGAGCAAGCTCGGATGTACGACCGGAGGACGTCCCCTCTTGGGACGACCGGAGGAAGTCCCCTTGGGACGACCGGAAGAAGTCCTCTTGGAACGACCGGAGGACGTCCCCTCTTGGGACGACCTCAGATCACCCCTTCGGGGACGGAATTGCAGGGCGCGTCCTCGCGGCGCGGCGGCTCAGGCGCGCGCCTCCAGGCGCAGGCCGCGCGGCGTCATCACCCGCTCGGCCAGTTCGAACATGCCCTGCACCAGCAGTGCCAGCAGCGCGGCCGGCACCGCGCCTTCCAGGATCAGGCCGATGTCGTCCAGACGGATGCCGGTGAGGATCGGCTGGCCATAGCCACCGGCGCCGATCAGCGCGCCGAGCGTGGCGGTGCCGACGTTGATGACCGCGGCAATCTTGATTCCCGCCAGGATCGTACGCAGCGCCAGCGGCAATTCCACGCGCCACAGCCGCGTGGACGCAGGCAGCCCGATCGCCGCTGCGGTCTCGCGCAGTTCGAGCGCAATACCGGTCAGGCCCGCATGCGTGTTGCGCACGATCGGCAGCAGCGAATACAGGAACAGCGCGGCGATGGCAGGCCTTGCACCGATGCCGAACAGCGGGATCATGAACACGAACACCGCCAGCGACGGCAGCGTCTGCAGCACGCCCGTCAGCGACAGCGCCAGTTGCCCCGCGCGTCGATGGCGCGCGGCGAATACGCCCAGCGGCAGCGCCACCAGCAGCGCCAGTCCCAGGCTGATGCCGACCAGCGCCAGGTGTTCGCGGGTGCGCTGCCACAGGCGTGAGGCCTGGCTGCGCACCTGCGGTGCGGCAATGCCGAGCCAGTCGGCTGCGACGGCCGATTCAGTCTCGCGCTGCAGCTTCACCCGTGCGTTGAGCGCCTGCATGGTCGTCGCATCGACGCGCCCGGCCATGGCTTCAAGGCGGTCGACGAATCGGGGCGCACGCTGCGCCAGATCCAGCCGATACAGGTACACCGCCTGGTACTGAGGGAAGTAGCGGCGATCATCGGCCAGTACGGTCAGTTGGTAGTACGGAATCTCGGCGTCGGTGCTGTACAGGTCGGTCACATCGATTGCGCCGCTGGCCAGGCCGCGATAGGCGAGGTCATGGTCGAGCCCGTTGGGTCGCTGCGGCAGTGCGTAGGCGCGGCTGAGTCCAGGCCAGCCGTCGGCGCGCGACATGAATTCGTTGCTCAGGCCCACTTGGACCTGCGGATGCGCACGCAGGTCGGAGATGTTGGCGATACCAAGTTCGGCTGCTCGCCCGGCACGCATGCCCAGCGCATAGGTGTTGTCGAACCCGAGCGGCGCGGTCATCGCCAGGCCACGCTGGGCGAGGGCTGTGCGCAGTGCTGGCAGCTCGGCGCCGGGCATCCCCAGCAGCTCGTCGGCGAGCGTGCCGGTGTATTCGGGATAGACATCGATGGCGCCGTCCTCGAGCGCCTTCCACAGGATCCGGGTGCCGCCCAGCTGACGCCGGTGCACGACCGTTTCACCCGACTGGCGCGCAATGCCGGTGGCGATCTCGCCGAGGATCACCGATTCGGTGAAGTTCTTCGAGCCGATACGAATCTGCCTGGTGGTCTCCTGCGCCCACGCGTCGCACGACCAGGCAAGCAACAGCAGCGCCACGCACGCGAAGCGCATCACGCCGCGTCTCCTACGCTGCGCTGCGCGGTCATGAAGCGCTGCACGAACGGATCTACCGGTGCCTGCAGCAGTTCGCGCGCGCTGCCCTGCTGCAGCACACGGCCTGCACGCAGCAGCACCAGGGCGTCGGCCAGGTAGGCAGCTTCGGCCACGTCGTGGGTCACCAGCACCACGGTGCGTTGCAGGCTGGAAAACAGTTCGCGCATCTGGGTCTGCAGGTCGTGGCGGACGATGGGGTCGAGCGCGCCGAGGGGTTCGTCCAGCAGCAGCACGGGTGGATCGAGCATGAGTGCGCGGATCAGGCCCACGCGCTGGCGCTGACCGCCGGACAGCTCGGCCGGATAGCGCGCTAATGCATCGAACGGCAGCTGACACAGGTCGCAGAGCTCGCGCATTCGCGCCTCGATGCGAGCGTCTTCCCAGCCCAGCGTGCGGGCCAGCAGCGCCGTGTTGCCGGCGCCGCTGAGATGCGGAAACAGCCCGCCTTCCTGGATCACGTAGCCGATGCGCCGACGCTGTTCAAGCAGGGTCTGGCGCCGCAGCGGCTCGCCTTCGAAGCGCACTTCGCCCTCGTCTGGCCAATCCAGGCCGATCAGCATGCGCAGTACGCTGGACTTGCCGGCGCCGCTGGGCCCGATCAGAGCGGTGGTCCGGCCGGGCGCGATCTCCAGATCCACCGCATCGAGCGCGATGCTGTCGCCGTACTGCTTGCTGACCCGCTGCAGTTCGAACATCAGCCGAGGATAGCCGAGCATGGCGCTGGCCTTCGTACCCGCGCCGTCACCACGGGATATCGCTGCCGTCCCAGGCGCGGAAGCTGCCGCTGTCGGCCGGCGTGGTCGCGGCGACGATGGCCAGCAGTTTCCGCGCCGCAAATTCAGCTGTGAACAGCTTGCCCTCGGGCACCCGCGCCTGGAACGGCTGCGACAGCGGCGTGTCCACGGTGCCCGGATGCAGCAGCACGCAGGCGGCCTGGCGATGGGTGCGCCGCCACTCCACTGCAAGCGTGCGCAGCAGCTGGTTCTGCGCGGCCTTGGACGCGCGGTAGGCATACCAGCCCCCCAGCATGTTGTCGCCGATCGAACCGACCCGCGCCGACAGCGACGCGAACACCATCGGGTGCTGCCTGGCCAACAGCGGCGCCAGCGCCTGGATCAGCAGGATCGGCGCAAAGGTATTGAGCGCGAAGACCGATTCCAGCGTGGCGCGACGCACCGCGGCGAGTGCTTTTTCCGGTGACACTTCCGGTGCGTGCAGCATGCCGGCGGCGTTGAACACCAGATGCAATTCGTCGACCACGCCTTCAAGGCGCGGATGCAGCGAGGCGAGGCTGGCATCGTCGGTGAGGTCGGCGGACAGCAGGTGCAGGCGCCCGGCGTGCTCCTTGCACAGCATCTGCAGCTGCGGACATTCTTCTGCGCGGCGCGAGACCGCCGCCACCGTCGCCACGCCCGGGCTGTCGAGCAGTTGCGCAACGACCGCCAGGCCGATGCCGCTGCTGGCGCCAGTGACCAGTGCGTTGGCAGGCCGTTCGAGTCCCGCGATCACTGCAATCGCCCCGTCCCGCTCCATCGTGGGAGCGACTTCGGTCGCGAGTGCTCGCGGTCCGGGCGGCCACACCACCAGGCGATCGTGCATCGCGACTGACGTCGCTCCCACAGCTCGATGGGGGACAGCTGCATCATCCGCGCCTCCACACCAGAAGGCGGTTGTTGGCCGGCATGGCGATGTCGGCGGTCGGCACAAGGGCGATGCTGCGCGCCAGGCGGTTCACCTCCTCGATATCGCGAATCCCCATGCGCGGATCGCGCTCGCGCAGCGAGGCGTCGAAGTCGCGGTTGCTGTCGCTGGTGAATTCACCGCGATAGTTGAACGGGCCGTACACGGCCACCGTTGCCGATGCGGTGATGCTGCGATTGAGGCCTGCGAACATCGCTTCGACCTCCGGCCAGCTCATGATGTGCAGGGTGTTGGCGCTGTACACCGCATCGAATCGACCGTGCAGCCATGGGCCAGTGGAGACATCCAGCGGCAGGGGCGCGGGCATGTTCGGCAGCGCTGCCTCGGCCAGCCACATGCGGATTCCCGGCAGGTGGTCGCGTCGGTCGCTGCACTGCCACTGCAGCCACGGCATGGCAGCGGCGAAATGGACCGCGTGCTGCCCGGTGCCGCTGCCGATCTCAAGTACGCGGCGCGCCGACGCGAACACCGCGCGCAAGGACTCCAGGATGGGCTCGCGGTTGCGTTCGCTGGCGGCGGAATAGGGTTTGTCTTCGGTCATGGGGAGAAGTGTAGCGGGGGATAAAGCGGTGCTCGTAGCATTGAGCGAGTGGCGCCGCGACTTCCAATCGCGACGGCGGGGTATCGCCCGGCGTTGCTTACCGTCTGCGCCAGGGAAAAGGTGCCCGCAGAGCCGGCCCCCGAGCGCTCCAGTCCGGGGGCGGATGAGGGCGGGAGCTGACAGATGTCAGTGGTGGTTTCACGACCAGTCACTGCCCCGCCCTCATGCCCTGGGCACTTCCTTCAGTCGTCCGTCGCTTCGCCACACCTTCTCCCGGTGAGGGGAGGACCGCAATCAGGCCTCAGCCCAGCGCGCGCACATAGATCGTCTTGTTGCCGCTACCCGGCGTGCCGCGCTCATCAATCGCGAAGTGCTTGGGCTGGCTCTTGACCAGGTCGCTCAGCTTGCGATGGCCGTACAGGCGCGGATCGAAATCGGGGCGGATCTTGTTGAGGTAGCTGCCGACTGCGCCGAGTCCGGCCCAGCCCTCGTCGTCGGAGCCTTCCTCGATCGCCTGGCGGATCAGCGCCAGCGGCAGTGGCTCGGTGCCCTTGCCGCGCGATTCGGGCAGCGGTTCGGGGCTGTGCGCGGGTACAACCGGCGCCTTGGGCGTGGCCTTGGTCGCTGTCGCCTTTTTCGCCGGCCGTGCGGCAGGCTTGGAGGCCTCGGCTGGGCTACCGGAGTCGGTGCGCAGCACTTCGGTGTAAATGAACTTGTCGCAGGCCTGCACGAAAGGATCCGGCGTCTTGCGCTCGCCGAAGCCGTACACGGTGGTGCCCTCCTCGCGCAGGCGCTGGGCCAGGCGGGTGAAATCACTATCGCTGGACACCAGGCAGAAGCCATCGAAGCGCTGCGTGTAGAGCAGGTCCATGGCGTCGATGATCATCGAGCTGTCGGTCGCGTTCTTGCCGCTGGTGTAGGCGAACTGCTGCGCCGGGCTGATCGAATGCTTGAGCAGCGCGGCCTTCCACTGGGTCATGCGCGGGCTGGTGAAGTCGCCATAGATGCGCTTGACGCTGGCCACGCCGTACTTCGCCACCTCGGCCAACAGGCCCTCGATCACCGATGGCTGAGCGTTGTCGGCATCGATCAGGACCGCAAGGCGCCGCTGTCCGTCATCGTGCTCGGGTCTGGTGCTGCGTGGTTTCATGTGTCGTCCTGCGAAAGCGGTTGCGGCGATCCTCGCACATCACGGCATGCCCGTATGAGCCGCCCATGGGTGCGGACGCTTCGACCACCACCCGGCGAGGCCGCCACGCCCGATGATGCGAGGCCTGATGCCTGGCACAGGTTGCAAGACGTGAAGTCACCTAGTCGCCTGGGTCCGTACCCGCGCTTGCAGCAGCGAGCCGCGCCGAAGACGCTTACAGCACCCCCGACATGACTTCCGGACTTGCGCGCCCACGGCGTCGAATGCTCACATGCGCTGCATGAAACGCACTCTTGCCGTCCACGCCATCCGTGTGCTCGCCGTCACCCAATCCGTGCCGCTGGTGGTCGTGCACGCGGGCTGGATCGCGCTGGCGCTGCTGACCTGGGGCGAAGCCGCCGGTGACGGTTCGAGCATGCAGCAGTTCAGCCGTACCGCCTGGCGCGCCTACGCGTGGATGGGCGGCACCGATGCCGACGGCCATGGCGACATCAACAACCTGATGTCGGTCTGGGCCAAGCTGGCGCTGCTGGTTTACGGCCTGGAAGTTGTCGCACGCCGGTTTGGTCCCCGATGGGGTCCGCTGCGCTGGTGGATCCTGCCGCTGGTGTCCGGCGTAGTGGCGGCCGGTGGATGGACGCTGGCCACCTGGCCGGAGCGGGTGACAAGTGGCGTGGCGGCAGACGCGGGATGGCTGCTTGGCTTTGTCGTGCTGTTCGCGTTCCTTGCGGCAGCCTGGGTAATGCTGGTGCGGCGCGTGGCCGATGCGATGGTGGCGCGCATCTTGCTGTCCGACCGGACGCACTCAGCCAAGAGTCCATTGCCGCCGATGGCCTGACGCGTCTCATGTTTTCCGCAAAGAGCACCCATCCTCGGTCCTCCCCTTGCGACCGAAAGAAGTCCCCGTGGGACTGCGCAAAGGGAGGAGGCAGAGCAGATCGCGGAGCATCGCTTCTTTGGCAATGACGGCTTTTTACGATCGTATCCCTCACGCGACGGTGGACATCGCATAGCGGGCCCTTGGATGGCCTCCTCCCTTGCGCAGCAGGGGAGGATTGAGGAGGGGTGCTTTTGGCGGCGACTCTGAGCTGCATTCCAACCGCATGGCACGGTCGAACTAGCGGTCGCCAATCTGCTGCGCACCAAGTGTTCCAGCGAAGAGCACCCCTCCTCGGTCCTCCCCTTGCGACGGAAGGAAGTCCCCGTGGGACTGCGCAAAGGGAGGAGGCGGAGCAGCCTGCGGGGCGTCAGGCACTCCGCGAGAGAAACTCAACTACGCAGCGCGGGCGAGGCCGGCGGTGATCATCTCCAGGGCGACCGCTTCGGCGGCGCGGATGCCGTCAACGCCGGCTGACAGGATTCCACCCGCATACCCGGCACCTTCGCCAGCAGGAAACAGGCCGCGCGTGTTGAGGCTCTGCCCGTCGGCATTGCGGGTCAGGCGCACCGGTGACGAGGTCCGGGTTTCCACGCCGGTGAGCAGGGCGTCATCCATGGCGAAGCCCTTGATCTGGCGGTCGAACGCCGGCAGCGCTTCGCGGATCGCCTCGATCGCGTAATCAGGCAGTGCAGTCGACAGATCGCCCAGCACCACGCCCGGCGTGTACGACGGCAGCACGCTGCCGAATTCGCTCGATGCGCGCTTGCGCAGGAAATCGCCGACGCGCTGGCCCGGTGCGTCGTAGGTTCCGCCGCCCAGTTCGAACGCCCGCGCTTCCCAATGCCGCTGCAGGGCGATGCCCGCCAGCGGACTGCCGCTGGGGTCGTGCTTCAAATAATCCTCCGGGGTGATCCCGACCACGATCGCGGCGTTGGCGTTGCGCTCGTTGCGTGAGTACTGGCTCATGCCGTTGGTGACCACGCGTCCGGGCTCGCTCGCCGCGGCGACAACGGTGCCGCCCGGGCACATGCAA
>JBBSVH010000099.1:0-9401 GCA_038233685.1 Lysobacterales bacterium
CCTGTCCCGCAGGCAACGGGTCAGTCGGCGCGGCCACCGAACTCGCCGGTGGTGGTGTTGACCAGCACGCGCTCGCCGTTGACCACGTACTCGGGGACCATGATCTCCAGTCCGGTGCTCAACTTGGCCGGCTTCGGACGCTTGGTGGCACTGCCGCCTTTCAGTTCCGGGGGAGTCTCCACGACCTCCAGGGTCACGTGCTGGGGCAGCTGCAGTGCCACCGGCTGATCGTCGATGATCTGCACGTGGCTGCCGGTCAGGCCATCGGCAATGTAGCCGGCGTCATCGCCGATCACTTCCGCATCGAAGGTGTAGGGCGTGTAGTCCTCGTCATCCATGAACACGAACGCGTCGCCGTCTTTGTAGGAAAAGGTGGCCGGACGCCGGCTGAGCTCCACTTCCTTCAACTCGTCATCGCCGCCGGTGCTGAGATCCAGCTTGATGCTTCCGGGCACGCTGTACAGCGTAAACCGGTATTTGGCATTGCCGCCGCGGCCCTGCGGCGAGCTGCGCTCGATGTCGCGCACCTGGTAGACGGTGCCGTTGTGTTCGACGACGTTGCCTTTCTTGATGTCACTGGCTTTCATGGATTGACCGTTGGATGTGGGACGACGAAATATTGCAGGAGCAGGACCCTGCCCGCGAGACGGCGTTACCGGTTGTGCTTTATCGCGGGCAGGGCCCGTTCTTAAAGGATCACTTCGGCGCCAGGCGCACTGCGCCGTCGAGGCGGATGGTTTCGCCGTTCAAGTAGCGGCTGGCCAGGATGAAGGCGACCGTCTCGGCGAATTCTTCGGGCTGCCCCAGGCGGGCGGGGAAGGGAATCGAGGCCGACAGCGACTTCTGCACTTCGTCGGTCATGCCGTCGACCATCGGGGTCCAGAAAATGCCCGGCGCCACGGTCATGACGCGGATGCCGAAACGCGACAGTTCGCGCGCCATGGGCAGGGTCATGGCTACCACGCCGCCCTTGGATGCCGAATACGCCGCCTGCCCGATCTGGCCTTCATACGCCGCCACGCTGGCGGTGTTGACGATCACGCCGCGCTCGCCATCTTCACCCGGCGCGTTGTGCTGCATCAAGTTGGCCGCAGCCTTGGCTACGTTGAAGCTGCCGACCAGGTTCACCATCACCGTGGCCTGGAACGACGCCAGCGGCATCGGTGCCTCGCGTCCCAGTACGCGCCCGGCGCCGAGGATACCGGCGCAGTTGATCGCTGCGTTGAGGCCGCCGACGAACTCGCTGGCCGCCGCCATGTTCTTCGACACGCCGTCCTCGTCGGTCACGTCGGTGCGGAAGTAGCGGACGTTGCCGCTGCCCAGTTCAGCGACGGCCTCAGCGCCCTTGGCGTCGTTGACGTCGAACAGCGCGGCTTTGCCGCCGTTGGCGACGATGAGCCTGGCCACGGACAGGCCCAGGCCGGAAACGCCTCCGGTAATGACGGCACGGGTATCGGAAAGCTGCATGCAGGACTCCTGGCGGGGATAGGCCGCGGATTTTACGCGAGAACCCGAATTGGCTGGCTGCCCGCAACCGGATGCTCGCGGCAGGGGGTCGCGGTAGAGCGAAGGCGCACCCCAGTGGGAGCGACGTGAGTCGCGAATCTTCTGCCATCTGCAGCGCAGAGAGTTTCCCGACTCACGTCGCTCCCACATAAACACGCGTTGCCATCCTCCGGGGGTCTCCCTCTAGACACAGCGAACGCGACTACAGGTTGCGCAGGTAGAACGTGTCGCAGCCGCCGTGACCCGTGCCGCCCATGCGCGCGTCGATGCGGCCAAAGCCGCTGCGCTCGTACAGCCGCATTGCCGAGTCCATTCCGGAAAGGGTTTCCAGATAGCAGCGTTCGAAGTCGAACCCGCGCGCGCTCGACAGACACAGGGCCATAAGCGCAGCGCCTGCCCCCAGCCCACGCGCATGCGGCAGGAAATACATCTTCTGCAGTTCGCAGGTAGCGATATCGCCGCCCACCAGAGGCGCAATCCCGCCGCCGCCGACCACTTGCGCATCGATTTCGACCACGAACTATGCCGAGCGCGGCCGCGCATAGGCCCGGTGCATCCACGCCACTTCCGGATCGTTGATCGCGAAACCCTCGCCGTCGGCGCCGAACTCGGGCATGACCGTGCGGATGATGGCCGCCACGGCCACGTTGTCGCGCGGCTCGATTGGCCGGATCAGGTATTCGCCCGGTTCAGTCATTGACCGCGTGCTGCAGCGGATCGCGCAGGCGCCGGGAGAATTCTTCCGGCGTCAGCCCGGGCGCAAACAGAAACCCCTGGCCCACGGGCACGCCGAGCTGCATCAGGAACAGGCGCTGCGCTTCGGATTCGACGCCTTCGGCAACCAGCCCCAGGCCCAGGCTGCGGGCAATCCCGCTGACCGCCTGGCACACCGCCACGTCCGAAGGGTTGTCGGGCACGCCGGTGGTGAACAGCTGGCTCAGTTTGAGACCGTGGATGGGCAGGCGGCGCAGGTAGTTGAGCGCGCTGTAGCCCTCGCCGAAATCGTCGATGGTCAGGATCACGCCCAGGGCACGCAGTGCGGCAAATGTCTCCAGGGTCGCCGGCGCATCCTCGATCAGCACGCGCTCGGTGAACTCAAGCTCAAGCGCTGAGCCGGGCAGGTCGTAGAGTTCGAGCAACGCGCGCACCTTGTCGGCCAGGTCCTCACCGGCGAACTGGCGGTAGGACACGTTGACCGCGATTCGCACCACCCCAAGGCCCTGGTCGCACCACTCGCGGGCCTGCCGGCAGGCCTCGTTCAAGACCCAGCCGCCGATGTGCACGATGTCGCCGGTGGTTTCTGCGTGGCTGATGAAGATATCGGGCCGTAGCTCCCCGAGCTGGTGGTTCTGCCAGCGGATCAGGGCTTCGGCGGCGACGATGCGGCCGCTGCGCAGCTCGACCTGTGGCTGGTACACCAGGCGGAACTCCTGGTTGTCCACGGCGCGGCGAAGCTGCATTTCGATCTGCAGTCGGTCCTGCTGGCGCTGGGCCAGTTCCGGGGTAAACGACTGCCATGCGTTGCGGGAACGCCGCTTGCTGTCGTACATCGCGATATCGGCGTTCTGGATCAGCTGCTGCGGCCGGGTGCCATCGGCGGGCGCACGGGCGATGCCGATGCTGGCGGTGATTGCGAATTCCTCGCGGTCGAAATGGAAGGTTTCGGCAAACGCCCCGAGCACCGCATTGCAAAGCCGCTCGGCCTGTTCGCCGTCGCCGCGGGTGTCGCAAAGCACGAGGAACTCATCGCCGCCGAAGCGGGCGACGCAGCCTTCGCCGCCCACGGCCTGCTGGATGCGCGCCGCTGCCTGCAGCAACAGTTGGTCCCCGGCACCGTGCCCCAGTACGTCGTTGACCGTCTTGAACCGGTCCAGGTCGATGTACAGCACCGCGACGTCTGCCCGGGCGGGGTCAGCCAGCCGGGCCTCGAGCTCATGCAGGACGGCGTCCCGGTTCATCAAGCCGGTCAGCGGATCGGTGCGCGCCTGCACGCGCAGCAGTTCCTCATCGCGCTTGTCCGCTGAAATGTCCTGCAACGTGCCGGTCACGCGCGAGGCGCTGGGGTCGCTGGCTTCGGCTTCACCGATGATCCGGATCCAGAACGGATGGCCGTCCGAACGCGTGCCCTGCAGTTCAAGTTCAAACTCGCCGACGCGGCGTACCGACTCGGCAAGAGCGACCAGCAATCGTTTGCCGTCCGAAGGCGCCAGGCAGTCGGTCACGCCGTTGATGTCCACGGGGGCGCGGGCCGGCCCGAGGATACGCAGCGCCTCGTCGGTGAGGTACATGCGATCGTTGGCGGCATCCCATTCCCATCCGCCGATGTGGGCAAGCGACTGTGCGCGGCCAAACAGCGTGCTGTCGCGCTTGAGCTCGGTGACATCACTGAAAATCGAAGTGACCTGGGAAGGAAGGTCGGCACCCGGCAGGAATTGCGGGACCGAGGTGACGCTGATCCAGACCAGCTGCTTGCGCTCGCGGTGATACACGCCCATCAGCACGCTTTCAATGACCCGCCCGGTAGCCAGTGCCCGGATCGAAGGCATGTCCCGGATGCGCATTTCCCGTCCGTGCGAGTCGACGATTCGCCACAGTGCCGGCTGCAGCTCCAGGTTGAGGCGCTTGCCGTCGCGGACGCCAAAGATGCGCATGGCAGCGCCGTTGCCGGAAACGATCTGACCGTTCCGGTCCTGGACGATGATCCCCTTGTCGATCACCTCCATCAGTTCGCGGTAGCGCAGCTCCGCCTCGTGGCGTCCGCTCAGGTCCCGGGCCACCGCCAGCACGCTGCGGCGGCCGTCGAACATCAGGTTCGCCGAGTGCACCTCCACTGGGAACCGGGTGCCGTCGCCACGCATGTTGGTGACCTCGATGACATAGGTCTGGCCGCGGTTCAGCGCCTCCCAGACCGGATCCATGTGGTCGCGCGGGAGTTCGGGGTTGAGCACGCTGATGTTCTGACCCACCACCTCCGCGCGCGGGCGCTGGTAGGCCTCGACCCCGGCGCGGTTGAGATCCAGCACGATGCCGTCCTCGGACAGGATGCTGATGGGATCGGGCACCGCGTCGAACAGGGTGCGATAGCGCACTCGCGCGGCCCGTGCGTCGGCAGCGGATTCGTCCAGCGCCGCGCGTGCACCAGCGAGCAGCTCTCGCGTAGCCTGCGGCAGGTTTCGGTCCTGGCTTGCGCGGTGCAGCGAAGCCCTGAGCTCCCGGTGTCCTGCATCGACATCCGCAGGTGCATCCGTTGCGGCCTTGGTCTGGCCGGACGGTGCACTCACGGATGCGTCATTGCTCATGTAGCCGCGAGCGCCCGCGTGACCTTGCTGCCGCTGGGACGGCCGAGCAGCTCGGACAGCCAGCGGCCGGTGTTGCTCAGCTGCTGCAGGTCCACGCCTGTCTGTACTCCCAGGCCGTGCAGCATGTACACGACGTCCTCGCTGGCCACGTTGCCGCTCGCGCCCTTGGCATAGGGACAGCCTCCGGTCCCGGACACTGCCGAATCGATGACCTCCGCGCCTTCTTCCATGCACGCCAGCAGGTTGGCCAGCGCCTGGCCGTAGGTGTCGTGGAAGTGCAGCGCGATCGCGGACATCGGAATTTCCGTGGCGACGGCCCTGAGCAGCGCCCGGGCCTTGTGGGGCGTTCCGGTGCCGATGGTATCCCCCAGTGACACCTCGTAACAGCCCATCGCATGCAGGCGCGCGGCCACGCGCACCACATCGCTCACCGGAACCTCGCCCTGGTAGGGACAACCGAGCACGGTCGAAACATACCCGCGCACCCTTATACCGTCAGCCGCGGCGCGCTGCATCACCGGCGCAAAGCGATCCAGCGACTCGTCGATGCCTGCATTGATGTTGGCGCGATTGAAGGCCTCCGATGCTGCGGTGAACACCGCCACTTCCGTGGCGCCGGCTTCAAGCGCCCGTTCGTAGCCCTTTTCGTTCGGCACCAGCACCGGGTAGGAAACACCCGGCCTGCGAGTGATGCCGGTAAAGACTTCGGCGGCGTCGGCAAGCTGCGGCACCCATCTGGGACTGACGAAGCTGGTGGCCTCGATGCTGCGCAGCCCGGTGCCCGAGAGCTGCTCGATCAGCTGGATCTTGTCGGCCGTGGCGATGGTCGCCTTCTCGTTCTGCAGGCCATCGCGCGGGCCTACTTCGACGATGCGCACGGCTGGAGGGAACGGCGCGGTCATTCCAGCGTGGCCAGAATGGCGTCGGCTTCGACGAATTCGCCGGCGGCCACGCGCACTTCGGCGACCACGCCGTCGCGCGAGGCCTTCAACGCCAGCTCCATCTTCATTGCCTCGATCACCAGCAACTCCTGTCCCGCCACGACCTTGTCACCGGGCTTCACCTTGACGATCACCACCCGACCCGGCATTGGCGCGGCGATGCGGTCATCGCTGGCCGCGGCACCCGAACGGATCGGGCTGTACACCGAAACCACGTCGAGTGTGAGCCTCTCCTGGCCATCATGGACGACCAGGCGCGGCGCATCGGCGAGCACCTGGAAGCGGCGCGCAATTCCGTCGATGCGCAGGCTGAGCTCAGCGTCGCCCAACCTTGCTCCGTCCACGGCATACCCGTGGCCGTCGTGTTCGATCCTGTAACGTCCGCTGGCGCCGTGAGCGGTCAGCGCAAGGCGCTCGCCATGATGCAGGAACGCCAGCGGGCGCAGCCCGGCATGGCCGACACGCCAGCCGTCGGCAATCGACCACGGCGAATACGGATCACTGGACCCGCGTGCACGCACGGTGGCGCTGGCCTCCTGCTCCAGCAGCGTGGCGACGGCCGCCGCAACCAGCAGGGATGAGGATGCACTGGCGGCGGGCATGAACTCCTCGAGCGCGCGGTCGAGGTAGCCGGTGTCGATGCTGCCGTCGACGACGCGGGGGTGTCGCACCAGACGTTCGAGGAAGCCGATGTTGGACTTGGGTCCCACGATGGCGCACTGCGCAAGGGCTTCGCGCATGCGCGCCAAAGCGCCGGGCCGGTCTTCGTCCCAGACGATGAGCTTGGCGATCATCGGGTCGTAGAAGATGCTGACCGTGTCGCCCTCCACCACGCCAGCGTCGACGCGCACATGCGACGACGGCGTGGGCAGCGCCAGTGATTCCAGACGGCCCGAGGCCGGCAGGAAGTTGGCTTCCGGATCTTCCGCGTACAGGCGCACCTCGATCGCATGACCGAGCCGCGGAACCTGATCCTGCGCCAGCGGCAAGGCGTCGCCGGCGGCGATGCGCAGCTGCCACTCGACCAGGTCCAGGCCGGTGGTCAGCTCGGTGACCGGATGTTCCACCTGCAGGCGCGTGTTGATCTCCATGAAGAAGAAATCGCCGGGCAGGCCGTCGGCGTCGGGCGCGACGATGAACTCGACGGTGCCGGCGTTGACATAGTCGATCGCCCTGGCGGCCTGGACCGCGGCGGCGCCCATCGCGGCCCGCCGGTCCGGTCCCAGGAAGGGCGAGGGCGATTCCTCCAACACCTTCTGGTAACGCCGCTGGGCCGAGCACTCGCGCTCGTTGAGGTGGATGACATTGCCGTGGCTGTCGCCGAACACCTGGATCTCGATATGTCGCGGCGACTGCAGGTACCGCTCCAGCAGCACGCGATCGCGTCCGAAGGCGTTGGCGGCCTCGCGCTGGCAGCTCTCCAGCTGGCCCAGGAATTCCTCCTGTCGGTGCACGATGCGCATGCCCTTTCCGCCGCCGCCGTGCGCGGCCTTGATCATCAACGGAAAACCTATCCGCGCGGCTTCGCGTGACAGGGTTTCGGGCGCCTGGTCCTCACCGGTATAGCCCGGCACCACCGGCACGCCGGCTGCGTCCATCAACTCCTTGGCCCCGGCCTTGCTGCCCATCTTGCGCATCGAGTCCGCCGTGGGACCGATGAACGCCATTCCCGCTGCCGTCACCGCTTCGGCGAAGTCGGCGTTCTCGGACAGGAATCCGTAACCCGGATGGACCGCCTGCGCCCCAGCGCGCAGGGCGACCTCGATGATCGTTTCGCCGCGAAGATAGCTGTCGGCCGGGCGCGGACCGCCGATCGGATACGCCTCATCGGCCTGGCGCACGTGCTGGGCATCGGCGTCGACGTCCGAATAGACGGCCACGGTGCGAATCCCCAGGCGGCGGCAGGTGCGGATGATGCGGCAGGCGATTTCGCCGCGGTTTGCGATGAGGATCTTGTTGAACATGGGTCCACTCACGAGATCAGGGCGCGCGGCAGCTGGCGCAGGCGGGGCCGTGGCGAGTCGGGTATGCAACGATGCCCGCGCACTCCAGTGACAGCTGGCGAGGCCCCGGATCGCCGTTATGCAGCATGCGTTGGAGGCTCATGACTGCCACCTTGGAGCGCGTTTTTCCAGGAAGGCGGAAATTCCCTCCTGACCTTCGTCCGATGTGCGGAGCCGGGCAATGAGGGCCGCGTTGGCCTGGTCATGGGAAACGCCGTTCGCGTCGCGCTGCACGCGCGCCACCAGCGCCTTGGCCCCGGCGGCGGCCAGCGGCCCGGCCTTGAGAAGCAGGTCGATCTGCTGCTGCACCGCTTCGTCCAGGGCATCGGCCTCCACCACCTGATGCAGCAGGCCGATCTCCAGGGCCTTGGCCGCATCAAACATCTCGGCCGTGGCAAACCAGCGCCGCGCCTGGCGCGGCCCGATCGCCGCGATCACGTACGGTGAAATGACCGCAGGCAGCAGCCCCAGCCGACTCTCGGTCAGGCCGAATTTCGCCCCGTCCACGCCAATGGCAATGTCGCAGCACGCCACCAGGCCCACGCCGCCGCCGAAGGCTGCGCCCTGGACCCGGGCGATGGTCGGCTTGGGCAGTTCGTCCAGGGTGCGCATCAGCCGCGCCAGGGCGAGGGCATCGCGGCGGTTCTCTTCTTCGCCGGCAGCGGCCATGTCGCGCATCCACTGCAGGTCTGCTCCGGCCGAAAACGAGGCGCCGGCGCCCTCGATCACCACCACGCGCACCGCGGCATCGGCACCGGCGCAGTCCAGTGCCTCGGTGAGGTTGGCGATCAGTCCTGCATCGAACGCGTTGTGCAGGGCAGGGCGATTGAGTCGCAGGTGCAGCACCGGCCCGGCGGATCGTTGTTCAAGCGTCTGCGACATCGGTAAGCGCCATGCGGTCAGGCCGTGAATGATAGCCGCTCGCCAGCAGGCCCCGGTTGACGCCGCGGCGGTGATAGAATGAGAACAGTTCCTATTTGCGAGTCAATCGTGACTCTGACCGAGCTTCCCCAACGCACCCAAGCGATCGTCGATCAGGTCCACGACCTGCACGCGAACGACAACATCGCCCGTCGCCTGCGCGAACTCGGCTTCGTGCCCGGCGAGCAGGTGCAGGTGGTCGCGCGCGGTCCTGGCGGGGCCGAACCGATCCTGGTGCAGGTGGGCTTCACCCGCTTCGCCCTGCGCCGCAGCGAAGCATCGCGCGTTGCGCTGCGTGGGTCGCTGCCGACATGATCGCGTCCGCGTTGCCGCTGCGTCTGGCGCTGGTGGGTAACCCCAACTGCGGCAAGACGGCGCTGTTCAACCAGCTGACCGGCAGCAGGCAGAAGGTGGCCAACTACGCCGGTGTGACGGTCGAGCGCAAAGAGGGTCAATTCAACGACGCGTCCGGCCGCAGCTACGCCGTGCTCGACCTGCCGGGCGCGTACAGCCTGCATGCCGCGAGCCTGGACGAAGCGATCACCCGTGACCTGTGCCGCGGCTTCCTGCCTGGCGAGCCGGCGCCCGACGTCCTGGTGTGCGTGGTCGACGCAACCAACCTGCGCTTGCACCTGCGCTTCGCGCTGGAGCTGCGCGAGCTGGGCAAGCCGATGATCGTCGCGCTGAACATGGCCGACGTCGCGCGCCGTCGCGGCATCACCGTGGACATC
>JBBSVH010000100.1:0-9356 GCA_038233685.1 Lysobacterales bacterium
GCAGATGCTGCGCGTCGATCGGACCTACCAGGAAGGATTGCCGCGCAAGCTGCTGATCGACGCCTTTCGGGTGACCACCGACCAGGCGCTGGTGGGCCAGTACCGGCGCAAGATGGCGGCGCTGCTGTTCTGAAACAGCTCGCGCTGCACAGCCTGCCCGCACCCCGCCCTTCCCGTTCTGGTACGACCTCTTGAAAGCCTCCACCCTGCGCCGTTTCTTCAATATCTGGCCACCGTTCCTGTTCTCCGGCATCCACGTCAACGCGATCTCCAGCAACTGGCGCAGCGCGCACGTGGAATTGCGCCTGCGCCCGTGGAACCGAAACTACGTCGCCACCCACTTCGGCGGCAGCCTGTTCTCGATGACCGACCCGTTCTGGATGATCCTGGTGATGCACTGCCTGGGCACCGACTACATCGTGTGGGACAAGGCCGGGGACATTGAATTCGTCAAACCCGGGCGCGGCACGGTGCATGCGCGTTTCGAAGTGGACGAACAGGCACTGGACGACATCCGCGCCGCCACTGCGGGTGGTGACAAACACCTGCGATGGTTCCCGGTGGAGGTGGTCGACGCGCAGGGCGATATCGTCGCCCGCGTGCGCAAGCAGCTGTACGTACGCCGCAAGCGCGGCCGCTGAGGCGTCACCAGCGCGCCAGACGCACCTCAGCTCAATCCTCATTGCGCCAAAGGCACCCCTCCTCAATCCTCCCCTTGCTTCGCAAAGTGAGGAGGCAACAGCACCACAGCTGCGCGGACCTTCCTACCGCGCCTCGGCACCGCGCCAAAAGCACCCCTCCTCAATCCTCCCCTTGCTTCGCAAAGGGAGGAGGCAACAGCACGCTTTGCTGCAGCTCCTTCCCTACAAGCGGGCAGCGCGGCGCTGGATTCCGCATCGGAAAGCGGAGAGCCGGGTTCGACTCTGTCCTTGCTTAGCCTCCTCCCTTGCGCGAAGCGCAGGGGAGGATTGAGGA
This sequence comes from Lysobacterales bacterium, assembly GCA_038233685.1. GTDB lineage: Bacteria > Pseudomonadota > Gammaproteobacteria > Xanthomonadales > Xanthomonadaceae > Pseudoxanthomonas_A. The sequence goes on from JBBSVH010000100.1 coordinate 976, forward strand.
GGGGTGCCCTTGACCTTGCTGTCGCTTCAGCCTCATCCCTCGCGCAAAGCGCAGGGCAAGACTGACGAGGGGTGCTCTTGCTCCGGATGTTGCTCCGACCTCCTCCCTTGCGCACAGCGCAGGGGAGGATTGAGGAGGGGTGCTGTTGCTCCGGCTAGGGAGAACTCGGCGTCGGCGAAACCTTGACCGGGGGCGCCATCGGCAGCGGCAGCTTCAATGAGTCACCTCGGCGCTTCTCGAATCGCGCTACCTGCAGTGCAGTACCTCCATCCACCACTTCGACCGGCCGCGAGGCGCTGGCCAACCCAGCCGGCTGATCCGCAACAAGCTCAGCCACGGTGCGCGTATCGCCAGCGGCGCGTCGCTCACGGACCCACAGCACCGTGCCCATGGTCCGCAGCGCCATCCCCGCGTCCTGCACTCTTAGCGTGTAGTCGCGGTAGGCGGGGGCAGCGATGTCGGCCAGGATGCAGCCGGCTGCATTGCCGGCGCATTCGAAGCGCCACGCCGCAGGCCCTCGTGTCCTTGCGGGACTCACCGCGGGCAGGTCGCTGTCGATCAACTCTTGCGCCTCGTTGGTGCATTCCCAGGCGTAACTGGGAGCCATGATTGCGTAGGTCTTCTCCGCGTCGTAGACCACACGCTGCGTGGCCCGCTCGAGCGGCGAAGCCTTGGCTGTCTCGATCTTTTGCCACTCGCCGTAGCTCCGGGCCATCGCGGCCTCGCCGCGCATCGCCTCGCACAGCGACAGCTCACCGCGCGCAGGCACCGCAAACACCGCCGCACACACCGCCGGCAGCGGAAAGTCGGCCGGCAGCGGTTGCAGCATCTCGGCGAACAGCTGCGTCGAGCCTTCGATGATCGCCACCCCGATCATGCTTCCAATCAGGCTGTCGGCATTGGGTGTGAGCTTGCGCCAGGTCATGGCGTCTCCGCACACACCGGCCAGCGCCACGTCCACGTTGCCATCCACGTACTGCAGTGCGTGATAGGTGGTTGACGCGTAGAGGACCTGGAATCCGGGAATAGCCGTATCCAGACGCGGATCCATGAGGCTGCGGTAATGCCCGTGCCGCGACAGGCCGGCGATCCGCTGCAGCAGGGCCTGCTGCGTCGCGAAACGCTCGGCGAAGGCATCCCGGTTGCGCCGCACTTTATCCAGGCAGCCGCTCTCCCTCCAGCTGCAGTTCGCCGGTTCGGCGCCGGCAGTCACCACCCGATCACCAGGCACCTTCAGCTCGAAGCCTGGACTGCCCATCGGCGTGCGATTGAAGCGCTCCGCCTCGGCCTGCGCCAGCGCGTCCACCTCGGCCTCAGGCACGTCGTACTCCATCAGGAGCAGCGCCGGATATGCGTTGCTGCCCTTCGCCAACGGCTGCTTCAACAGCTCCATCGCCGCCTGCTGTTCCGCACTAGGCGAGCGCATCCGCGATGTCGCCACCAGACCTGCGCCCACGATGGTCACCACCAGCACCATCATCACGAATCCCACAGCCATACGCTTGATCATTGCCGGACCTCCATGTCGATTTGCAGGCCGGCACTATGCCACGAAGACTCGCCCGAGCTATCGTCACAGCGGCCACTCCGATAGCATGCCGCGATGCCAAACAGCACCAGCGTTTCCCACCGCCCGTCCCTGAGGCGACTGTTCGTCACCGGACTGCTCACCCTGCTGCCGCTGTGGCTGACGTGGGTGGTGGTCAAGTTTGTTTTCGTGATGCTCTCGGACGTGAGCAAGCCGTGGGTGGGGCCGCTATCGCAACAGATTGCCGCGTCCTTCCCCAGCGCGATGGGCTGGGCCAGCGCGCTGTGGGTGCAGAACACCATTGCGCTGCTGGCCACCATCGCGGTGATCCTGCTGGTCGGCGCGATGACCCGGCGCGTGGTCGGACGGCAGATGCTGGGCTGGTTCGAGAAAATCGTGTTGCGCATCCCGCTGGCCGGCACCGTTTACACCAGCGCACGCAAGCTGCTGGACATCCTGCAGACCAAGCCCGGCAGCACCCAGCGCGTGGTGCTGGTCGACTTTCCGCACAGGGAAATGAAATCCATCGGCCTGGTCACGCGCGTCCTGCGCGAGGAAGGCACCGGTCGCGAACTGGCCGCCGTCTACGTGCCGACCACGCCCAACCCGACATCCGGCTATCTGGAAATCGTGCCGGTGGAACTGCTGACCCCGACCGACTGGACCGTGGACCAGGCCATGAGCTTCATCATCTCCGGCGGCGCCGTGGCACCGGAAACCATACCGTTCACCCGCGCACGCGATCGCTGAGCAGCAGACTCACACAGCGTAGATCCGAGCTTGCCCGGATGCTCCAGGCGCCAACGCGAACAGCATCCGAGCAAGCTCGGATCTACGGTACGGAAAGCATCCGAGCAAGCTCGGATCTACGAAGCGAACGGCATCCGAGCAAGCTTGGATTTACGGAGCGAACAGCATCCGAGCACGCTCGGATCTACGGTACGGAAGGGATCCGAGCAAGCTCGGATCTACATTGCGTGGGGAACCATCGGTGGTCGTCGCGGTGTGCGGCACGCACGCGGACGTCTGTAGCCGGCCTGGCCATTGAAACCGCGCGGTCAGGACTGCTCACGCTGCATGGCGTATCGTTCTCGCTCGCCATCCTGCCCGCGCGATTTCGCGGGCGTTACGCCCGGAGACCTACATGATCCAAAGCACCGTTCGCACCTGCCTTCTTGCCGCCGCCATCGCGGCGGCCACTGCGTCCTGCGCAGGCCTGCCGACTGCTTCTGGCGATCCCCGAGCACCTGCGTCATCAATGGAAATGACTGCACAGGCCAGAGCCAAGCGGCTCGAAGCGCTGTACGCGCAGTACTGGGAAGAAACGCTCAAGCTCAACCCGGTGCAGGCGACCTTCCAGGGGGACGCGCGCTACAACGACCAGCTGCCCGACTTCGGCTCGGCCGAATACCGTGCCAAGCAGCACGAGTTCACCGAACGCTGGCTCAAGACGGTCCAGGATGTCGGTAGTGACGGCCTTGGCGGACAGGACCTACTCAGCTACGAAATCTTCGTGCGCGGCGCGAAGAACACGCTGGAGGGCGAGCAGTTTCGCGGCTGGATGATGCCGATCAACCAGATGTCCAGCATCGCCAGCTACGCGGTGATGCTGGGCTCCGGTACCAGCGCCCAGCCGTTCAAGACGGTCAAGGATTACGACAACTGGCTGGCGCGCGGCGACAGGCTGCCGCAGCTGTTCGACACCGATATCGCCAACATGCGCGCCGGTATCGCGGCCGGCGTGGTGCAGCCGCGCGCGCTGATGGTCAAGGTGGTCCCGCAGCTGGACGCGTTGATCAAGGCCACGCCCGAGGAAACGCTGTTCTGGGGCCCGATCCGCTCGATGCCCGCCGGGTTCGATGCGGCTGAAAAGCAGCGCCTCACCAAGGCCTACCACGCGATGATCGCGGACAAGGTGCTGCCGGCCTACCGCGAGCTGCGCGCCTTCATCCACGACGAGTACCTGCCGGCCACGCGCAGCAGCGTGGCCCTGGAAGCGCTGCCCCAGGGCGGCCAGTGGTACGCCTACAACGTGCACAACAGCACCACCACCGACATGAGCCCGGCGCAGATCCACCAGCTCGGCCTGGACGAGGTGGCGCGCATCCACGGCGAGATCAGCACGCTGATCGCGCAGACCGGGTTCAGCGGCTCGCTGCAGGACTTCGTCCAGTTCAAGCAGACCGATCCGCGCTTCAGCTCCAAGGACGCCGCCAGCCTGCTGACCTACTACCGCGCGCTGGAGGACCGCATCAATGCGCGCATTCCGGAGCAGTTCGCGCTGACCCCGCGCGCGTCGTTCGAGATCAGACCGGTCGAGGAATTCAGGGCCAAGTCGGCGGCTGGCGGTGAATACCAGAGCCCCAGCGAGGACGGCAGCCGTCCGGGCGTGTTCTACGTCAACACCTTCGACCTGCCAACGCGCAAGACCTGGGATGCCGAAGACCTGTTCCTGCACGAGGCGATCCCGGGACACCACTTCCAGATCGCGCTGCAGCAGGAGCTGGAGAACGTGCCGGCATTCCGGCGCTTTGGCGGCGAAACCGCGTTCATCGAGGGCTGGGGCCTGTACGCCGAATCGCTGGGCAAATCGCTGGGCGTGTACGAAACCCCGTACGACTACTTCGGCTACCTGCAGAACGAACTGTGGCGCGCGATCCGCCTGGTCACCGATACCGGCCTGCACAGCAAGGGCTGGACCCGCGAGCAGGTGATCAAGTACATGCTCGACAACTCGGCCGAAAGCGAAACCCAGGCCACCGCCGAAGCCGAGCGCTACATCGCCTGGCCGGCGCAGGCGCTGGCGTACAAGATCGGCGAGCTCAAGATCAAGCAGCTGCGCGCCCGTTCCGAACAGGCGCTGGGACCGAAGTTCGACATCCGCGAGTTCCATGCCGAAGTATTGAAGGACGGTTCGGTGCCGCTGGACGTGCTGGAAGCGAAGATCGACCGTTGGATCGCAGAGAAGAAGGCCTGACGGCGCGAGCAAGCCCTCGGGGGCATCGCCCGCTGGCGTAGTTGTGCGTGAACCGTGGCAACTGACAAGAGCCTTTCCCCTGCTTGCGGGGGAAAGTTTGCAGAGCCTGGAGGCGGGTGTTATGCGAGGTCGCGTTGGAGCAACTGGTGACTGGTGACTGCTGAAGCGTCGGCGTCGAAGATTGGGCTGCGTCAGCAGCTGCTGACCTGTCTGGCGATGGTCCTGTTGGCGCTGCTTGTCCTGTACTTTTCACCGGCGTCGCTGTCGTCGGCACTGCTGGTCGGTCTGGAGCCTGTCACGCAATTGGCCATTGGACTTGCCGCCGGGGCTGCGGTGGCGCTCGCGTCCTACGTGGGCTTCATCGTCCAATCGAGGCGCAAGTACACGCAGCGGGCAGTAGCCAGCTACGGCCGGCTGGACCTGCGCGGCTTGAACCCACTGTGGATCGGGCTGGCTGCAGGCGTTGGCGAAGAACTGCTGTTCCGTGGCGCACTCCAACCGCTGCTGGGGCTGTGGTTGACCTCCGCCGTGTTTGTGCTGGTTCACGTTCGCGCCTACCAGTTCAAGACCATCGATGTCCCCACGATGATCCAGGCGGCAGGGCTGTTTGCTGCCGGCGTTTTGCTCGGGCTCGTCGCCAGGTATATCGGACTGATTGCAGCGATTCTCGTGCGTTCGATGATCGACATCGTGGCGCTGTACACAATTCGGAGCATGCAAGCGCGACCGGCTGGTTCTGCGTCTCTCGGCCAACCGTAGCGTGCGTGGCATGGATTCGGTCATTGGCGGGCCAGCACCACGTGCAAGCGCTGGCGTGAAGGGCCCGCTCCTACAGCTCTGCGTTGCCCGGAGCGCGTGAGCAACGATCGTTAGCCCGCGTGTGCGCGTTCGACGTCGATCTCGCTAGTCGAGTATGGTCACTGCAGGTTTCCCGGCTGGACTCTGGTCCCCACGCCTTCACTTTTTCCCACTGGAGCTGCCAATGAATCGTGGTCATCTGAAAATTTGCCTGCTCGCCCTGGCCATCACTGCGGCCACCGGTTCCTGCGCCAGCGTCCAGCCCATGGCGGCGCCCGCACAGATGCCGGAGTCCAACGCAATGGCCTCAGCACCGGCCAAGGCCGCACGCCTCGACGCCCTGTACGCGCAGTACTGGGAAGAAATGCTGGCACTCAATCCGCTTGCCGCCACCTTCCAGGGCGATCCCCGCTACAACGACCAGCTGCCGAATTTCCTGTCCGATGACTATCGCGAGAAGTCGCGCGCGTTCACCCAGCGCTGGCTCGACACCGTGCAGGCCGTTGGCCCGGAAGGCCTGCAGGGGCAAGACCTGCTGAGCTACCAGATCTTCGTGCGCGGCGCCAAGAAGGACCTGGCCGACTACCAGTTCCCAGGCTGGCAGCAGCCTGTCAACCAGTTCTACAACTTCGCCAGCACGGCCGTGCAGCTGGGCTCTGGCACCGGCGCGCAGCCGTTCAAGACCATGCAGGACTACGACAACTGGCTCAAGCGCGCCGCGCAGGTACCGGTGCTGTTCGACCAGACCATCGCCAACAGCCGCCTCGGCATGAAGAACGGCGTGGTGCAGCCGCGCGCGCTCATGCAGAAGGTGGTGCCGCAGCTGGATGCGCTGATCAAGGACAGGGCCGAGGACACCCTGTTCTGGCGGCCGGTCGCCACCATGCCCGCCACGTTCTCCGCGGCGGAAAAGACCCGGCTCACCGCAGACTACCGCCGCCTGATCGAAGCGCAGCTGATGCCGGCATATCGCGAACTTCGCGACTTCGTGGCCAACGAGTACATGCCCGCCACCCGCACCACTGCCGGGCTGGACAAACTCCCGAACGGCCAGGCCTGGTACGCGAACAACGTACGCAACACCACCAGCACCGACCTGACCCCGGCTCGCATCCACCAGATCGGCCTGGACGAAGTGGCGCGCATCCACGGCGAGATCCGCAAGGTGATGGTGCAGGTCGGCTTCAAGGGCTCGATGCAGGAATTCTTCAAGTTCATGTCCGACGACCCGCGCTTCACCTTCAAGGACGAGGACGCGCTGCTGGCCTATTACCGGTCGCTGGAGGACAAGGTCAACCAGAAAGTCCCCGAACTGTTCTCGCTGACGCCCAAGGCCTCGTTCGAGATCCGCCCGGTGGAAGCATTCCGCGCGCAGTCGGCCGCAGGCGGCTCCTACATGCGCCCCAGCGAAGACGGCAGCCGTCCGGGCATCTTCTACGTCAACACCTACGACCTGCCCAGCCGCCAGACCTGGGATGCCGAAGACCTGTTCCTGCACGAGGCCATCCCCGGCCACCACTTCCAGCTGGCCCTGCAGCAGGAGCTGACCGACCTGCCCATGTTCCGCCGCTTCGGCAGCGAGATCGCCTTCAGCGAAGGCTGGGGCCTGTACTCCGAATCACTGGGCCGCGAACTGGGCCTGTACCAGGACCCCTACAGCTACTTCGGCTACCTGCAGAACGAACTGTGGCGCGCGATTCGCCTGGTGGTGGACACCGGCCTGCACAGCAAGAGCTGGACCCGCGAGCAGGTGATCGCCTACATGCTGGCGAACTCGGCCACCAGCGAAACCCCGGCCATTTCCGAAACCGAACGCTACATGGCCATCCCCGGCCAGGCCCTGGCGTACAAGATCGGCGAACTGAAGATCCAGGAGCTCAAGAAACGCGCCCAGACCAAACTGGGCAACCGCTTCGACATCCGCGAGTTCCACGCCGAAGTACTGAAGGACGGCTCGGTGCCGCTGGATGTGCTGGAGGCGAAGATCGACCGGTGGATTGCGAGCAAGAGGGGCTGAGGCCGGAGGGCAAAAGCTCGCGGCCAGAGGCCGCTCCCACGGGAAGCAGCCGCCTGACGGCCCGGCGTCCCACGGCGGCCATACCCCACAACGAAGAACCCTTCCCCCGCGTGCGGGGGAAGGTGCCCGAAGGGCGGACGACCAACGGAAGTGCCCGTGGCATGGGGGGAGCTCTTGGCGGACCAACACCGAAGGCAAAAGCTCGCGGGCATGGCCCGCTCCTACAGTGGAGCAATCGCCGGATGGGCCGCGGCCAAGATGAATTGCCAGGTGGCGGAGCTTGACACCACCAAGGCCAACTTGTACAACTATTCGTACAACTGGAGCCACCAATGGACGCAATCACCTATAGCACCGCACGAGCCAAGCTGGCCGACACGATGGACCGCGTTTGCGAGGATCATGAACCCATCATCATCACGCGCAATGGACAGCAGGCGGTCGTGATGATGTCGCTGGACGACTTCAAAGCCCTTGAAGAAACCGCTTACCTGCTGCGCAGCCCCAGGAACACCCAGCGGCTGCTCGAGAGCATCGCATCGCTGGAGGCCGGCAAGGGCGAGGTGCGGAGCCTGGCCAAATGAAACTGGTGTTCTCGGAGCAAGCCTGGGAAGACTATTTGTATTGGCAGAAGATCGACAGGAAACTGGTGAAACGGATCAATGACCTGATCGAAGAGGTCATGAGGACGCCGCACAGTGGCAAAGGCAAGCCCGAGCCACTCAAGCATGCGCTGTCCGGCTACTGGTCGCGACGGATCAATGACGAACATCGGATCGTCTACAGGGTGGCGGACGATTTGTTACTGATCGCGCAGCTGCGCTACCACTACTGACGCCAAAACCAGGAACCCTTCTCCCGCCCGCGGGAGAAGGTGAGCAGGGCGGACGACCAACGGAAGTGCCCGTGGCATGAGGGGAGCTCTAGGTGTGATCTCTCAGTAGGTTGTTCATCCGGCCGGGGTGATCCCGGGGATTCTGGAGGTGCGAACCCACCAGTCTTCCAGGAGCCCCGGATGAACCTGCATAAACATGCCCGTCTTACGCCTCGCGGTCGAGTCC
>JBBSVH010000101.1:0-9306 GCA_038233685.1 Lysobacterales bacterium
CCCGCGCACCGTGCGTGACGTGGTCGGCCTGGTTGGCGATGCGCCGCTGTCGCCGATCCGCCTGGTCAGCGACGATCCCAGCCGGATCTTCCTGCAGGGCCTGCAGCTGGTCGACGTGCGCACCCAGCTGCTCGCCATCGACGGCATGATGGAAGGCGCCGTGGACGAGTACGCGCTGTACCGCGACTCCTGGCTGCAGCGCCGCAACTACCAGATTGGCGCCGGCACCCGCAATCCCGAAGACGAGGAAGGCCTGCCCGACTACCTGCTGGAAGAGGAAGCCAACCCCACTGTGCCGGCCAACGCGATGCCGGTGATCATTCCGGCGCCTGGCGGGTAATCGCTGGCCCGCGCCGGGTCAGGCATTCGAAGCTGCGCCGTCGGGAGGCGGCACGCACGGTAGCTCGATGGCGACGGCCGCGTGCCGGCATTCCGCCGCGAGGCGACAACTGCAGTATGCCTGGCAAGAACGACGCCCGTGACCCTGCCGGCGACGCCCCGAATGCAGCGAGCGCCGCGCTTTTCCAGCCGAAGTGGTCTTGCTGCAAAGCTGTAGCGGCCAGCGCAACCGACTTGCTGCCTAGGAATCAGGCTTGTCCAACGCCAGCAGGTCGGCTGCAGCATCGACTTTGAGCTCGTCGGTCAGCGCCTTCTTGCCGAGTGCGCCGTGTTCGGCCAGACGACGTGCGCGCGGGATCACCGCCTGGTTCGACTCACTGAGCTTGCCACGGGCCGCATTGAACGCCGTATTGGCATCGTTGAGCCGCTTGCCCACATTGTCGAAATCGGCCAGGAAATTCATCAGTGCATCCAGCACCAGGCCTCCTAGTTTTCCGATCTCTGCCGCCTGGCGCTGGATCTTGTCGCGCGTCCATAGCCGCTCGACCACGCGCAGCAGGGCCATCAGGGTGTTGGGAGAAGCAAACACGATTTTCCGGTCGAAGGCATCGGTCTGCAGGGCCGGGTCGAAGCCCAGCGCGGCAGACAGGGCGCCCTCGATAGGCACGAAAGCGATCGTGATCTCCAACGCGGACTCCCCGATGGCCTTCGGGTAGTTCTTTTCACCGAGATCCTTGACATGCTGCCGTAGTCCGGCGGCGTGCCGGCGCATCGCTTCGTGCTGCAGCTCAGGGGTTTCGGCGTTCATTGCCTCCTGCCAGGCGATCAGGTTGACCTTGCTGTCCACCACGACGCTTCGATCATCGGGCAGGCGTACGACGATGTCCGGATGAAGCCGTGCACCGTCATCATCCTTCGCGGCTTTTTGTCGATCGTAGTGTCTGCCTTCCTCCAGCCCGGAGCTGCGCAGCACGTTCTCAAGCATCAATTCGCCCCAGTCCCCGCGAACCTTGGAGCTGCCTTTCAGGGCGCGGGTCAGCGCGGCCGTGTGGCCGGCCATATCCTGATTCAGGGTCTTGAGCTCGGTGACCGCACCGAACAGCGCCGAACGCTCCTTGGCTTCCTCGCTGTAGAGGGTGTCGACGCGGGACCGGAACTCGCCCAGCTTCTCCGCGAACGGCTTGAGCAGGGTTTCCAGGTCGGTCTTGCCTTGCGTCGTCGCCAGCTTGACGTTCTTCTCGAACAGTTGGCCACGCTCGTCGAACACGCGTCCGGCCAGTTCGGCGAACGTGCCCTTGAGCTTGTCCTGCGCCTGGTCCAGGAACAGGCGCATCTCCGCGTTGGCGGCGTCGGCGTGGCGCAGGTGGGCGACGGCATCGGAATGTTCCTTGCCCAGCACCGACAGCTTCGCGTTGAGCGTGGCCACTTCGGCCTGCAGATCGTCGCGGCGCTTCTGCACCTCGGCCAGCGTGGCCTCGCGCTGCACTAGCGCGGCGCTGGCACCTTGACTGGCGACGCTGCACTGCTCGGCGCGGGCCTGATGATCGGCGACCAGTAGTTCCAGGCGCGCCGAATCGGTGCAGCGGTTGGCCAGCTCGGTTTCCAGCGCGCCGAGCCTGCCGTTGAGGCGGCCGGCTTCCGCAGTTTGCAGTCGTGCGGCCTCGCGCTCGCTCGCCAGTTCGGTGGACAGGCGCTCACGCTCCACCTCTGCTCCAGGCGCGTTGGCCGGGCGCCTGAGCAGCAGCACGACCAGCAGGACCACGACCAGCAGCAACAGGCCGGCCAGAAGCATCAAAAGCGCGTTCGTATCCATCGTGCAAGTGTACCTAGCGCCGTCTCAGGCGCTGCGCCTGCAGGGTCAGCCACGGCATCCGAGCAAGCTCGGATCTACGCGGTTGCGTGTGGCTTGCACGGCGCCAAGGCCCGTGGCACATCCCAGAACGGCGCAGATCGGCGCGTGCTCGGATTCCGTTCCCTGCGTAGATCCGAGCTTGCTCGGATGCCCTGCGCCTTCCCGCCCAACAATCCATCAAGTCCGGATCCACCCATGCCCCGAGGCCAACCGGGCACGGTCCGATGCGTCGTTCAGCGCCACTCAGAACACCCGGCAGAACACCGCCTTGAGGTAGCGCGATTCCTGCACGTGGGCCATGAACGGGTGGTCGGCGCCGGCGCCGGAAAGTTTGAGGACCTGGATCGTGCGGCCGGAGAAATAGGCGGCGCGGCGCAGCATGTCCAGGAACTCCTGTTCGCTGACCAGTCCGGTGCACGAGAACGTGGCCAACAGCCCGCCCGGCTTGACCACGCCCAGCGCCAGCTTGTTCATGTCCAGGTATTTCTTCAGCGCGGCAATCACCTGGTCGCGGTCGCGGGTCATCTTGGCCGGGTCCAGGATCACCACATCAAACAGATCTTTCGCATTGGCCGCATCGCGCAGCCACGGGAAGATGTCGGATTGCACGAACTTCAGGCTACCGTCGTTGAGCTTGATTCCGTTGAGCTTGGCGTTGCCCTTGGCGATGGCGATCACGTCTTCGTCGATGTCCACGCCGACCACTTCGCCGGCGCCGCGCACATTTGCGTAGATGCCGAAGCCGCCGGTGTTGCAGCACAGGTCCAGGACGCGCTTGCCAGCGCACTGCTGCGACAGCCACTCGCGGTTGTCACGCTGGTCGGCGAAGAAACCGGTCTTGTGCGCACCGGCCGGATCGGCGCGGAAGCGCACCCCGTGCTCGGTGATGATGGCCGGCTCCGGCGGTGCGATGCCGCTGCTGCTCACCGGTTTGTAGTCGAAGCTCTCCTGCTTCTGCACGTGCTCCTCGGCAAAGCTGTAGAAGCGCGCGCCCGGGAACTGCTCCGTCAGCGCCTCGTAGATCCAATCGCGATGGCGGTACATGCCGGCACTGAAGAATTCGACCACCAGCAGGTCCGCATAGCGGTCGACGATCAGTCCCGAAAGGCCGTCGCCTTCGGCGTGCACCACGCGCCACGCGTCGGACACTTCGTCCAACCGCAGCACGTCGCGGCGCAGCGACACCGCCGCGGCGATCTTGCGCGAGAACCAGCCGGCATCGACGGGAACGTCAGGATCGGTTTCGAGGATGCGCACCGCGATGCGCGAGTGACCGTTGTAGAAGCCGCGGCCGATCCAGTCGCCGTCCACTCCAATCACATCGACGATGGTCCCGGGCTTGGGCTTCTGCTCCGGCTTGGCCACCAGTTTCTGGAAAATCCACGGGTGGCTGGAGCGCCACGCGTTCTTGAGGTGTACTGACGGGAGTGGGCTTTCCATGCGGGCATTCTACGCGGCGGTGTTCCTTCTTCCCTCGGGCGGCCGCAGGAGGTGCAGGGCTGAGAACCTGCCCGGAGAGCGGACGACCACAGGAAGTGCCTGTGGCAAGAGGGCGCAAGGACGAAACGCTTTCGATTTCCACTACACGCTGATCGCACACGCCCTCCTCCGGCGCTGCGCGCCACTTTCTCAGGCTTGCACTCCCTTCGGTCGCCGGGGGAGAAGGGAGCAATGCCTTGCATTCAAGCCACCCGCCGCCATTCAAGGACAATGGAACTGCACCCTGAAGAGCCCCTATTCGACCCCGCCACGCAGGCGCGCATCGACCGCAATCGCCTGCTGCGGGCGCTGAACTTCAGCCTGGCCCTGGTGCTGCTCCTGGTCATCGTCTACTCGGCCCAGGGCAGTTTCGACGTGCGCGCTTTCGCGGTGTCGCCGCTGACCATGGCGGGCCTGCTCGGCGTGCTGACCGCGCCGCTGCTGCACGGCTCCGTCGAACACATCGCCGCCAATGCCACCGCCCTGCTGATGCTCGGCACTCTCGCCGGCAGCGTGTATCCGCGCGCCACCCTGCGGGCGCTGCCGCTGGCATGGGTCGGCTCGGGCCTGGGCGCGTGGCTGCTGGGAGATCCGGGCAGCTACCACCTGGGTGCCAGCGGCCTGACCCACGGCCTGATGTTCATGGTGTTCATGCTTGGCGTGCTGCGTCGCGACCGGCCGGCGCTCGCCGCCGGCATGATCGCGTTTTTCTTCTACGGCGGCATGCTGCTTACCGTGCTGCCGCGGGAGGCTGGGATTTCGTGGCAGGCGCACCTGGGCGGCGCGGTTGCCGGATTCCTGGCCGCGCTGCTGTTTCGCAAGCTGGACCCGCAGCTGCCGCGCAAGCGCTACAGCTGGGATGACGAAGAAGAGATCGTCCCGCCCGACGACGAACTCGAACCGCCTGCGCCGCGCGAAGTGCCGGTGCTTTGGAATCGCCCGACCGAAAGCAATGAACGCGGCACCGTGTTGAAGTTCCCGCCGCGCGAGTGATCCGGTTTGATGCACGTTGCCCTTTGGGCGGCCTCGTTGACGCATGGATTTCCGTACAGCCCGATGCGCCGGCAAAAGCGTAGATCCGGGCTCGCTCGGATGCTCCGGCTTGAATACGAACGGCATCCGAGCAAGCTCGGATGTACAACCGCAGGCGCTGGCGCTATAGGGCCGATGCGTACCCTGCCACATCGTGCACCACAACTCCGGCAGTCAGCTCTCCAACCCCCCTCAACGCGTAGATCCGAGCTCGCTCGGATGCTCCGGCGTCAGTGCGAACGGCATCCGAGCAAGCTCGGATCTACGCGAGCATTGCACGTGGGGGCCGACGGCTTGCTTGCGGGCGCGATCAGAACCTTGCGGTCAGCTCCACGCCCACGGTCCGCGGCTCGTTGAGGAAGCCGGTGAGGTTGTTGAAGTCGATGCCGCCGACGATGCGGGCCTGGTCGGTGATGTTGCGACCGAACGCGGCCACCTCGTAGTTGCCGTAGTCCCAGCTGTAGCCCAGGCGCAGGCCGCCTTCCAGTGACGACTTGCCGGTGAACTCCACCGACTCGTACAGGAAGAAGTTGACCTCGCTGCGGTAGGCCCAGTCGGTGTAAACGAAGAACTCCGCGCCGTCGCCTGCCGGCATCCCGAAGCGCGCGGTGACGTTGTGCACCCACTTGGGCGCCTGCGGCAGCGGGTTGCCGTTGACCAGGGCCAGGCCGTTCACCACCGGATCGGTGACGGTGCAGCCGCCGCCGCACGGCGCCACGGCCAGGTCGTCGTCCTTGATCTCGGTATCGTTGTAGCTGCTGCCCAGGGTCACCAGCAGGGTGTCGGTGAGGTAGGCCTCCAGGTCCAGCTCGAATCCCTGGCCCACGCTCCTGTCGGCGTTGAGCAACACCGCCGAGTTGCTGGCGCCGCCGACTGCGATCAACTGCTGCCCATCGACGTCGTAGCGGAACACGTTGAAGCCCAGCCGCGCGCGCTTGTCCCACAGGTCGGCCTTGATGCCCGCCTCATAGGAGATCACTTCCTCCGAATCGGCGGTGGATACGCCGCCGAACGCGACGCGCCCCTGGATCGACGGCGCGCGGAAGCCCTTGGCCACGCGGGCGTAGACGTTGACGTCCTCGGTGACGGTGTACACGCCGCTCAGGTCCCAGCTGATGTCGTCGACGTCCGTGTTGACGAAGGTGGGCGCGCCGGCCGGTGTACCGAACGGCACACCCTGGATCACCTGGGCCGAGAAGTCCTTCTCGTCCTGGGTGTAGCGCACGCCGCCGCGCAGCTTGAAGGCGTCGGTCACATCGTATTCCCCGGAGGCGAAAGCCGCCCAGGCCTTGTTGCGCTGCTGCTGCACCGCGTAGCCGCTCTGTGGATTGCCGGGGCTGAGCGAGTCGTAGTTGAAGCTGTCGATGGTGATGTCTTCATCGAAGTAGAACAGGCCGGCCTGCCAGTCGAAGCGGCCCCACTCGTTGGACTCGACGCGGAACTCCTGAGTGACCTGGCGATGATCGGGCAAGCCGTCGGCCGATTCGGCCGGGAACGGAATGAAGCCCGGACCCGAATTGCCCGGGCCCAGGAATGCGGCGCCGAAACCGCCATCGATGTCGCCGCGGTTGAGCGATTCAGCGGTCTCATAACCGGTGATCGAGTACACGTTGACGCGGCCCAGCTCCCAGCGCAGCCGGGCGCTGCCGCCACGGGTGTCGAGCTCGGACGAGTTGAATCCGTCGATGGCAACCTCGTCCCGATTGAAGCCCTGCACGAAGTTGTTGGTGCCCGGGGCGATGATGTTGGCGCGGAACACGCGCGCGCTGCCGTTGAGGTGGCGGGCGTGCAGGTTGAACAGTCCCTCCAACGCATCGCCTTCGTACAGGAACTGCACGCGCGCCGCCGACTCGTCGTAGCCTTCCAGGCCGCGTTCGGGACCGGGAGCAAAAGTGTTCCTGACCGAATCCTCGCGGCGCTGGAACAGCGCCGATACGCGCGCCGACCAGCGGTCGCTGAGCGCGCCACCCACGGCGCCCTCGAAATTCCACATGTCGTCGGTGCCGTAAGACAGCTGCGCGTAGCCGCTGCTGTCCTGGGTGGGCTTGGCCGATTCGAACTTGACCACGCCGGCCGGGGTGTTGCGGCCGAATAGCGTGCCCTGCGGCCCGCGCAGCACTTCGATGCGCTCCAGGTCGAACACCGGGAAGCCCTTCAGCAGCGGGCTCTCCTGCACCACTTCGTCATAGATCAGCGACACCGGCTGCGAGGCATTGAGGTCGAAGTCGGTATTGCCCAGGCCGCGGATGTAGAAGCGCGGGAAGGCGCGGCCGTAGGACGACTCGATGTTGAGGCTGGGCACGCGGCCGGACAGGAAGCGCACGTCCTGCCCGCCGGAGCCGAGCACGTCGAGCTTCTCGCTGCTGACAGTGCTGATCGACACCGGCACTTCGCGGATGTTTTCGACCCGGCGCTGGGCGGTGACTTCCACCGCCTCCAGCGTGGTGGCACGCTCCCGCGCCGCTTCGTCGGCAGTGGTGGGCTGGGCGTCCTGGGCGATGGCGCCGAACGGCAGCAGGGCGGCGATGGCGAATGCGAGGCGGTGCGGACGCATGTTGGGGGAGCAGCTCGGGGACATGGTCGGGTTCCAGTGGGTGGCGAGAGGGGCAACGTCGCTAGCAGGTCGATGTTGCAGGACAGCATTGCCGAGGGCAATAAGGGGATTGCGGGATGGCGCAATGACTGCCGCGAAGCGACACCAACCCGAGCCTCGTCCCTTGGCCCACCAAGGGAGCGCTTGAAGAGGATTACCGTTTGCGAAAGCGCTGATGCGCAGCAGGCTATGGCGGTAATGACGCACGGATTGTGTCGTAGCGTGCGGGTCTGGTTTCACCGCCAAAAGCACCCCTCCTCAATTCTCCCCTGCGACCGAAGGAAGTCCCCGTGGGACTGCGCAAGGGAGGAGGCCAGGCCAAGGCACCCCTCTAATCCTGCGCTGCTGCGCAAGGGACGAGGCAAGGCATAGGCACCCGTGCCTGGACCTTTCCTTCGACGCGAGGGAAGAGGCCAGGCAAGAACACCGGTGCTGGATCTTCCAATGCTTCTCACGGGAGAAAGGCCCGGCACGGACCAGGCTGTACTTTTTGCCGAAAGGCTGGTGCGAGGCAGGCGGGCGCTCTGCCTCCTCCCTTTGCGTAGCAAGGGGAGGACCGAGGAGGGGTGCTTTTAGCCGGATGAATGATGCGAGGCAGGCGGTCGCTGTGCCTCCTCGCCTGGGCGCAGCACGGGACAAGCTCAAGCCAGAGCACCCCTCCTCAATCCTCCCCTGCGACCGAAGGAAGTCCCCGTGGGGCTGCGCAAGGGAGGAGGCCACGCAAAGGCATTCCCGTTCTCCATCCTTTCCTGCGACGCAAGGCTGGATGCCAAGCAGAAGCCAAGCGGGGCTACTGGCGATCTGCTTCCTGCTGCAGGCGCCCCGCCGCGGTGCTTCTCCTCCCGTCTCCGCTGCTACCGCTCAACCCAAATGCCCCAGCGGCAGCGCCCGGGTCTGCTTCACGGTGCGCAGCACGAAGCTGGAATTGACGTCGGCCACACCGGTCGCGTTGATCAGCTTGTCGAGCAGGAAGCTGGAGAAGTGCTCCAGGTCCTGGACCACCACGTGCAGCAGGTAGTCCATGTCGCCGGTGAGCGCATGGCAGGCCACCACCTCGTCCCACTGCTCCACTCCGTGGATGAAACGATCCAGGCCGAGCTGCCCGTGCTTTTCCAGCTGTACGCGCACGAACGCCTGCAGGCCCAGGCCCACCAGTTTGGGCTCCACCTGGGCGGCGTAGCCCTTGATTACGCCAGCGGCCTCGAGCCGCTGCACGCGGCGCAGGCAGGCAGAGGGGGAGAGGTTCACCTGGGCTGCAATTTCGGCGTTGGTGGCGCGGCCGTCCCGCTGCAGGAGGGCGAGCAGGCGCAGGTCGATGCGGTTCAGGGAGAGGCTTGTCGTCATTTGTTGCGCCTATGCTCGTTTTTGCGCTCGTATGTTGCATGGATGACCGCATATCGCGCAACTTCGCAACCCTGTTGCGCGCCGCTGGCGCTACCATCGTGGGTCGAGCCATGTGCCGGAGCCCCAATGAACGAACCACGCCGCGTCGAGCGTCAGGAAACCGACAAGGGCTACGTGCCCGTCTACACCACCGCCGTGGTGGAGCAGCCCTGGAACGACTACAAGGCCGAGGACCACGCCACCTGGGGCAAGCTGTACCAGCGCCAGCGCGACCTGCTGGTAGGCAGGGCCAGCGACGAGTTCCTCAAGGCCCAGGACGAGATGGGGATGACCCCGGACGCGATCCCGCGCTTCGACCAGTTGAACGAAGTGCTGGGCGCGGCCACTGGCTGGACCCTGATCTGCGTGGAGGGCCTGCTGCCGGAGCTCGACTTCTTCGACCATCTGGCCAACCGCCGCTTCCCGGTCACCTGGTGGATCCGGCGCCCCGACCAGATCGACTACATCGCCGAGCCCGACCTGTTCCACGATCTGTTCGGCCACGTGCCGCTGCTGATGAATCCGGTGTTCTCCGACTACATGGAGGCTTACGGCAAGGGCGGGGTCAAGGCGCACGGCATCGGTCCCGAAGCGCTGGTCAACCTGACCCGCCTGTACTGGTACACCG
>JBBSVH010000102.1:0-9262 GCA_038233685.1 Lysobacterales bacterium
ACTGTCCTTCTGGCTGTTCCGCGATCGCGTGGGTCTGTTGGGAAACTCCATCGGATGGCCGGTGATGGCGACCGGGCTCGCGCTCTTGGTACTCGCCGGTGCTGGCGATGGCAGCTGGATCGGACGTCGGCAAGTTCCGGGTGCGGCATGGGTTGCCGCAATTTCCTACAGCCTCTATCTCACCCACAAGGCGACCTTCCACGTCGTGCAGAGTCTGTTCGGCGAGGCGCTGGCAGGCCGAGGCGAAATGGCGTTTGCGGTGTATGCCGTTGCGACAACCCTGGTCGGCGCGGCGCTGTACTACAGCGTCGAGCGTCCGTTCCTGCGGCTTCGCGATCGCCTGCTGCGCTTCGTCAACGCAGTGCCAGTCCGGTCGGCGGCATCAATCTGAGGTCTCGTATCGGCCCACCGCCGTGAGCGCTTGGGCAGTCTCCAATCCTGATGGAGAGGCCACGCGCTCACTGGGGCGCTCCGCCATCAGCGCCCGCGGCTTGCGTTCGCTCAGTCAGTCAGTGCCGATCCACCTGGAACGCAGCGAACGACTGGGTCACCGGCATCATCTCGAGCCGGTTGATGTTGAGATGTGGGGGAAGGGTGGCGATCCAGAATATGGTCTCGGCGATATCGTCGGCGGTCATCGGGTTGGCACCGCCGTACATCTTGTCCGAGGCCGCCTTGTCGCCATGGGTGCGCACCAGGGTGAACTCGGTGGCGGCCATTCCCGGTTCTATCGAGGTCACGCGCACGCCGGTGCCATGCAGGTCCGAACGCAGACCCAGCGAGAACTGCTGCACGAAGGCCTTGGTGCCGCCGTAGGTGTTGCCACCTGGGTAGGGATAGGTGGCCGCGATCGAGCTCATGTTGATCACCAGCCCGCGACGCTCGACCAGCATAGGCAGCAGGCGGTGGGTCAGCGTCACCAGCGCGGTCACGTTGGTGGCGATCATTGTGTGCCAGTCCTGAAGGTTCGCGCTTTGCGCCGGCGCGGTGCCCAGGGCCAGGCCGGCGTTGTTGAACAGCACGTCGATGGCGCGAAAGCCCTCGGGCAAGTCAGTCAAGGCTTGCTCAAGTGCCGCTTCGTCGCAGATGTCGAAGGCCGCGGCATGCACATTGCCTTCGAATTCTTCCGCGAGGGTTTTCAGACGCTCGGCGCGGCGGCCGGTCGCAACCACGCGCCAGCCGGCGCTGGCGAAGCGCCTGACGGCGGCGGCGCCGAAGCCGGACGTGGCACCGGTGATGAAGATGGTCCTGGTCATGGTTCACGCTCAGTGGCGGCGGGGTGTGGCGATGGTAGCCGGTTGTGTTGATGGGGTCGGATGACGGACATCGGTGAGCCGATCACCGTAGCGCGCGCGTGGAGTTTCAGCGCCTCGGCACGCAAGCGATTCTGGAAGTCTCTGCCCCTGCGCACTGGAGGAGGGCAGGATGGTGCGCTTTCGGTCCAGTCCCGAGCGCAGTAGTTTCAAAGCCCCGCAATTCCGCTGGCCTCCTACCTTGCGCAGCAGAGAAGGCCAGGGAGGGGTGCTTTTGATCCAGTCCCGAGTGCGTAGTTTCAAAGCCCAACGAGTCTGCTGGTCTCCTCCCTTGCGCAGCAGGGGAGGTCAGGGAGGGGTGCGTTTGATCCAGTCCCGAGTGCGTAGTTTCAAAGCCCAACGATTCTGCTGGCCTCCTCCCTTGCGCAGCAGGGGAGGTCAGGGAGGGGTGCTTTTGATTCCTGCGCAGATCCAACCATGATCTCCTGCAGCAACCGATGCCTTGCCGCGAGAGCACGATGCACGGCGTGGGAACGCACCAGGTCACCCCAACGCGCTCCTTGTTTCGCAAACGGAGGTTGCTCCAGCAAAAGCCACCAGCAGGCTAAAGCATGCAAACAGTGTTCCGAAGGATCACTGCGCCCTGATCGCCATCGCCGGCAGGCCGCCGGTGGTGAGCTTCTGCTTGGCCTCGGCCAGTTCACTGGCGCTGCCGTAGGGCCCCATGCGCACGCGATACACCGTCTTGCCGCGGATCTGCGCGGCTTCCACCCGCGCCGACAATCCCAGGAGGGCGATCTTGGCTTTGGTCGCTTCGGCATCGCCGGAGCCGCCAAAAGCACCGGCCTGCAGGATGTAGCGGGCGTCGCCTGACGTGCCGCTGCTGGCGGCCGCTGGATTCGCGGCGCTTGCGCTCGGGGCGCTGGCGGTCGCGGCTGGGACCGGAGCAGCCTCACTGGACTGCTCGGGCAACGGAATCGGCTGTGCAGCGCCATCGGCCTGGCTGGCCGCCGCTGCCGACTGCGCGCTGCGCGCCGCTTCCTC
Organism: Lysobacterales bacterium; assembly: GCA_038233685.1. Taxonomy (GTDB): domain Bacteria; phylum Pseudomonadota; class Gammaproteobacteria; order Xanthomonadales; family Xanthomonadaceae; genus Pseudoxanthomonas_A. The sequence goes on from JBBSVH010000102.1 coordinate 2,298, forward strand.
GCGCGCGCTCGCGGCCAGTTCGGCGTCGGACATCTGCACTTCCTTGCCCGGTAGCAGCGTGTAGAAGTCGTATTGGGTTTCCTTTGGCGCAGGTTCCGCGCGGGCGTGTTCGCTTGCGACCTCGGCATCGGCCGCCGAGTCGGCATCGGCCACGGACGCAGGCTGCGCATCGGGGTTGGGCTGCGGACGGAAGAAGCCGTCGCCTTCCTTCTTCATCAGGCTGGGCACGACGAGGAACAGCGCGGCGCCCAGCACCAGGCCGGCCACCAGCCATACCCATCCGGGAATGCCGTTGCCCGAGTTGCGTCGCGCCTGGGTCTTGCCACGTCGTGCCGCCATGCCGCTATTCTCCGTTCACATTTTTTCAGGGGCGCTGACGCCCAGAAGTTCCTGGCCGTTGCGCAGGACCTGGGCCACTGCCGAGGAGAGCAGCAGGCGCGCATCGCGAAGCGCCGCGTCTTCCACCAGCACCGGCGTGCCGTGGTACCAAGTGTGGAAAGCATAGGCCAACTCGCGCAGGTATTGCGCGATGAGATGCGGTTCCAGCAGTTGGCCGGCGTTCTCCACCACTTCGGGATAGCGCGCCACCTCCACCATCAACAGCAGCGAGTTGGCATCGTCGAGCAGCCCTACGTGCAGGCGGCCGTTGGCTTCGTCAAAGGTGTAGCCCTTCTCGATGGCCTGGCGCTGCAGGCTGGCCACGCGCGCATGCGCGTACTGCACGTAGAACACCGGATTGTCATTGCTCTGCTGCCGTGCCAGGTCGATGTCGAAGGTCAGTTGCGAGTCCGGCTTGCGCGCCACCAGGAACCAGCGCGTGGCGTCGCGGCCGGCTTCGTCGATGAGGTCGCGCAGGGTCAGGTAGCTGCCGGCGCGCTTGGACAGCTTCACTTCCTCGCCGCCGCGCATCACCGTGACCATCTGGTGCAGCACGTATTCCGGATAACCCGGCGGGATACCCACGTCGAGCGCCTGCAGACCTGCGCGCACCCGAGCGAGCGAGCCGTGGTGGTCGGCGCCAAGTTCGGTGATCGCGCGCTCGTAGCCGCGCTGCCACTTGGACAGGTGGTAGGCCACGTCCGGCACGAAGTAGGTGAAGGTGCCGTCGGACTTGCGCATCACCCGGTCCTTGTCGTCGCCGAAGTCGGTCGACTTGAGCCACAGCGCGCCGCCGTCCTCGTAGGTGTGTCCCGAAGCGGTCAGTCGATCCACCGTTTCGGACACCTTGCCGTCGTTGTACAGCGAGCTTTCCAGGAAGTAGATGTCGAAGCCGACGTCGAAGGCGGCCAGGTCGTCGTTCTGCTCTCGGCGCAGCGAGGCCACGGCGAAGCGGCGGATCGAATCGAAATCCTCCACGTCGCCGCTGCCGGTGACCGCTTCGCCGTCCGATTGAACGGTCTCGCCATCGAGGTAGGCCCTGGCCACATCGCCGATGTACTCGCCGCGGTAGCCGGACTCGGGCCAGCCGGCGTCGTCGGGCACCAGGCCGCGCACGCGGGCCTGGACCGACAGGGCCAGGTTTTCGATCTGCACGCCGGCGTCGTTGTAGTAGTACTCACGGCGCGCGTTCCAGCCGTTGGCCCGCAGCAGGCGCGCCAGGCAGTCGCCGATGGCCGCGGCGCGGCCATGGCCCACATGCAGCGGGCCGGTCGGATTGGCCGACACGTATTCCACGCCCACGGTCTTGCCGCCGCCGCCGGCGTTGCGGCCGTAATTTTCAGCCAGGTCCAGTGCGGCCAGGACTTCGCGCTGGTAGGCCGCAGCGGTCATGTGGAAATTGATGAAGCCGGGGCCGGCTATATCGACCTTGGCGATGTCGGCGCTGGCTGGAATCGCCTCCACCAGGGCCTGGGCCAGCGCTCGCGGATTGCTGCGCGCCGGCTTGGCCAACAGCATCGCGGCATTGCTGGCGAAGTCACCGTGTTCGCGGGTCTTGGGGCGTTCGACCACGAAATCCGGGGTGGCGGCGTCGGCCGGCAGGATGCCGGCGCTGCGCAGGGCGTCGATACCTTGGGCAATCAGGGCGCGGAGAGGGGCTTTCACGAAGTCCTGCCGGTGCTGCGAGGGTCGGCGATTTTACCTGAGTGGCGCCGGCAGGGCCGGATTGCCGCTGCCCGCGCGTGCATCGCGGGCCCGGACGGACGGGCGTGGCGCATTGGGACCAGGCTGTCGAGATCGGCCGTCGCTGTGGTCCCCGGCTACACCCAGCCTCGTGCCGCCAGCGACACCGGCGCGCCATCGCCCACCACGAAATGATCCAGCAGTCGCACCTCCACCAGTGCCAGCGCCTGCTTCAGGCGCGCGGTGATGGCGCGGTCGGCCGCCGACGGCTCCGGATGCCCGGACGGGTGGTTGTGGCCAAGGATCACCGCCGCAGCGTTCAGCGCCAGCGCGCGCCGGACCACTTCGCGCGGGTGCACCTCGGCCCCGTCTACGGTGCCCTGGAACATCTCCTCGAAGGCCAGCGCGCGATGCCGTGTGTCCAGGAACAGCACCGCGAAAACCTCGTGTTGACGCGAGCGCAGGCGCTGGGCGAAATAGCGGCCGGCCGCCTGCGGGTCGGTCAACGCCTCGCCCCGCTCGAGCGCAGCGGCCAGGTGGCGGTTGCCCAGTTCCAATGCCGCCGCCAGTCTGCACGCTCGCGCCGGACCCAGGCCCGGGAGCCTGGCCATTTCCCTGGGCGGTGTGTCGAGCAGGCTGCGCAGCGGCCCGTGCGCCGCCAACAGTTCGCGTGAGGTTTGCACTGCATCGCGTCCCTTGAGTCCTGATCCAAGGAAGATCGCCAGCAACTCTGCATCGGACAGGGCGCTGGCGCCGCGAACCAGCAGCTTTTCACGGGGTCTCTCGTCGGCGGGCCAGTCACGGATATGCATGGCCTCAGTGTCGATCCGAGGGTTTCGCGGCGGCGTCGGGCCCTGCTGGCGCATCGGGTAAGCTTGGCGCCTGACCGACAATAGGAATTCCCCGACGTGGCGCACGGGCTTGAAGGGAAAAGGGTGTTGCTATGCGTCGGGGGCGGCATCGCTGCCTACAAGTCGCTGGACTTGGTGCGGCGGCTCAGGGAGGTCGGCGCGCAGGTGCAGGTGGCGATGACCGCCGGCGCCCAGCAGTTCGTCACCCCGCTCAGTTTCCAGGCGCTCTCGGGCAGCGCCACGCGCACCACCCTGTGGGACAGCGCCGCCGAGGCCTCGATGGGCCATATCGAACTGGCGCGCTGGGCCGATCTGATCGTGGTCGCGCCGGCCACCGCCGACCTGCTGGCCCGCCTGGCCCACGGACTGGCCGACGATCTGGTGTCCACGCTGTGCCTCGCCTCGACCGCACCCATTGCCGTGGCGCCGGCCATGAACCACCGGATGTGGCTCAATCCCGCCACGCAGGCCAACATCGCGCTCCTGCGTGAGCGTGGGGTGGCAGTCATCGGGCCCGATGACGGGCCGTTGGCCGAGGGCGAGTCCGGTCCGGGCCGCCTGGCCGAACCCGGCACGATCGTGGCTTCGCTGGACGCCGCTGTGCCGCGCGAAGGGCAGCAAGGGAGCCTGTCCGGCCTGAGGATCGTGGTCAGCGCAGGACCGACGTATGAAGACCTGGACCCGGTGCGCTACCTGGGTAACCGCAGCAGCGGCAAGATGGGTTTCGCCATAGCCGACAGCGCGGCCCGACGCGGTGCTCACGTGGTGCTGGTGGCCGGGCCGGTGAACCTGCCCACGCCCGCGCGAGTGCAGCGGGTCGACGTGCGTTCGGCAGCGCAGATGCACGCGGCGGTGTTTGCCGCCTTTCCGGCTGACATCTACATCGGTGCGGCTGCGGTCGCCGACTACACCCCGCGGCTGCCGGCGGCCAACAAAATCAAGAAGTCCAGCGAATCGCTGGCCCTGGACCTGGTGCGTACCCCGGACATCCTGTCGGAGGTAGCGGCACAGACCCAGGGTTTGAAGCTGGTGGTCGGTTTCGCCGCTGAGACCGAGCGCGTCGCCGAATACGCACGCGGGAAACTGACGGCCAAGCACCTGGACCTGATCGTTGCGAACCGCGTGGGCGCCGCCGACTGCGGCTTCGAGAGCGACCGCAACGCCATGACGGCGTACTGGCAGGACGGCGAGCGTGAGTTCGGCAACGGGCCCAAGACCCGCCTCGCGGACGAACTCATGGACCTGATCGCCGAGCGCCTGCAGGCATGACCATCAAGAACAAGGGCAAGGCGCTGCGGCCGATCGAGGTGAAGCTGCTGGATCCAAGGTTCGGCGACGAGTGGCCGCTGCCGGCCTACGCCACCGAAGCCAGCGCCGGCCTGGACCTGCGCGCGGCGATCGAGGCGCCGCTGGTGTTGCCAGGCGGGGACACGGCCCTGGTTCCAAGTGGTCTGTCGATCCATCTGTCCGACCCCGAGCTGTGCGCGGTAGTACTGCCGCGTTCCGGCCTGGGGCACCGCCACGGCATCGTGCTGGGCAACGGCACCGGCCTGATCGACGCCGATTACCAGGGCCCGCTTCTGATCAGCCTGTGGAACCGCAGCGCCGACGCGTTCACGATCCAGCCCGGCGATCGCATCGCGCAGCTGGTTGTGCTGCCCGTCACGCGCGTAAGCTTGAGGGTGGTAGACACTTTTGCAGACAGCGCAAGGGGCGAGGGTGGCTTTGGCCACACTGGCGTTCGCTGAAGGGGAAGATTGAGGATGGCTGACAACGAATCAGGTGGCTCGCGGGTCGCACTGGGCGAGCTACGCAAGGCATTGCCGCTGATTGCGCTGCTGTGCGCGGTACTGGCACTTTGGCTCGGCTACAAGGGCGTGCAGCAGTGGCGCGATGCGCAGTTGGCCACAAGCGTCGAGCAGGCGCGTGACGCAGTGCTTGCTGGCGCGCAAGCCGCGCTCCAGCGCCACACCGGCACCCTGGACCAGAAGCTGACTTCGATCACGGTGGAGACCGCGCTGGCCAGCGGGGACACGGCGGCCGCGGGGCGCGAAATTGGTGAAGGCTGGCAAACGCTCGAGCCGGTGCAGGTCCTGCCCGATAGCCTCGAAACAGCGTACGCGGACGTTTCAAAGACAGGGTTCAGCAAGCTCGCCCTGCTGGAACGTGCGCTGCTGGAAAGCAAGGCCGTGGCCGGCGTGGTCGGAAGCGGAAGCAGCCGCGTTCTGGGCGTTGCCGCCGCTGGCCCGGGCGTCGTGGCGTACACCACCCTTCCCCTTTCAGCGCTCACCGAGAGTATCGACGGCGCCGGGGTTTCGGACCGCGCCTACCTTGGTCTTCGCCAAGGTGCCTACACCGTCCACGAGGTTGGGGATGCGACGCTTGCCGGCGCTGCTGACATCCTGTCGCGCCCGCTGGGCGACACCGGCATGCGGGTGGTCGCGGCAGTTCCCGAGCCCACCCAGGGGGTTTTCGGCCTTGAGGCTGTCTCCAGTCTGATCACGGCGCTGGTCCTGGCGCTGATCGCCATCGTTTCGCTGGGGGTAGCCAGCGGCCGTCTCAACCTCGGCAAGGGCGTTCGCAAGGCCACGGTCGAGGAGGACGCCGAGCCGACTCTGGGCCAGGCGCTGGAGCGCGCGCCTCTGCCCGAGGCGGTGCGAGCAGCATCGGCGAGTACGGAAGCAAGCGCATTGACAGCATCGGAATTCTCGCTTGATCCAGGGATCTTTCGCGCCTACGACATTCGCGGCGTGGTCGGCACCACCCTCAGCGTGGCCGTGGCCGAACGCATCGGCCAGGCCATCGGGTCAGTGATGCAGGAGCAGGGCCTGGACGATATCGTGGTCGGGCGCGACGGGCGGCTATCGGGTCCGGAACTGGCGGCCGGTCTCATCGAGGGCCTGCGCAAGGCCGGACGCAACGTAATCGACATTGGCCTGGCCGCGACGCCGGTGGTCTACTTCGGCGCATTCCACCTGCGTGCGGGCAGCTGCGTGGCGGTGACGGGCAGCCATAATCCGCCGGAGTACAACGGCTTCAAGGTCGTCATTGGCGGCACCACGCTGTCGGGTGAGGCCATTACCGATCTCCATGAGCGGATCAGCAGCGGCCAGCTGCACGAAGCGGCGGTGCCCGGGAGCCTGCAGCAGCGCGACGTTGCGGCCGACTACATCCAGCGGATCTCCGACGACGTGCAGCTCGACCGTCCCTTGAAGGTCGTGGTGGATGCCGGCAACGGCGTAGCGGGCGAGTTCGCACCGCAGTTGCTGGAAGCCATTGGCGCCGAGGTGATCCCGCTGCACTGCGAGGTCGACGGCACCTTCCCCAACCACCACCCCGACCCCAGCGATCCCCGCAACCTCGAGGATCTGATCCAGACCGTCAAACGTTTCGATGCGGACCTGGGCGTGGCCTTCGATGGCGACGGCGATCGACTGGGCGTGGTGACCCGCGACGGCGCGATCATCTATCCCGACCGCCTCCTGATGCTGTTCGCAGCCGATGTGCTCGAGCGCAATCCCGGCGCTTTGGTCATCTACGACGTGAAGTGCACGGGCAAGCTGCAGGGCTGGATCCTGCGCCATGGCGGCACGCCGCTGATGTGGCAGACAGGTCATTCGCTGATCAAGGCCAAGATGCGCGAGACCGGTGCCGAGCTGGCCGGCGAGATGAGCGGGCACTTCTTCTTCCAGGAGCGCTGGTACGGGTTCGACGACGGCATGTACGCGGCGGCGCGGCTGCTGGAGATCCTGGCGGCACGCCCGGAGGGCCCTACCGAGGTGCTTTCGGCCCTTCCCGACGCCGTGTCGACCCCGGAGATCAAGGTCCCTGTCGAGCAAGGCAATGCCCACGACGTGGCCCAGCGCTTCGCCGACAGCGTGGACTTCGACGGTGCCCGCTTGTCGACCATCGACGGACTGCGTGCCGACTGGGACGACGGCTGGGGGCTGCTGCGCGCGTCCAACACCACCGACGTGCTGGTGCTGCGCTTCGAGGCGGACGACAAGGAGGCGCTGATCCGGATCAAGGATGCCTTCCGCGACCACCTGCGGA
>JBBSVH010000103.1:0-9230 GCA_038233685.1 Lysobacterales bacterium
ATGCCGCATTCGAAGTGGGCCTCGGAATCACCATCACCTGCACCGTCAATGGCAAGACGGCTTACCTGGCCGAAGTCGAACAGGCCGGCGTGTTCGGCCTGGCCGGATTCGAGGAGCACGTCCTGGACGCGATGCTGGGCACCCAATGCCCGAACATCCTGTATCCATACGCCACCGCCGCGATCGGCCAGCTGATCACCTCGGGCGGGTTCCCCCCGTTCCCGATGCAGCCGATCAACTTCGATGCGCTGTACGCCGAAAGCCTGCGCCAGCGCGCCGAGCAGATGGCGCAGGAACAGGCCGGCGACACGTCGCTTGCCAATACGGAAGCCGCCGGCAACGCGTAAGCTGCCGGCTGCATGCAGCAGACCGAAGCACTTTCAGTCGCGGTATTGGGCGCGGGCTCCTGGGGTACCGCGCTCGCCGCGTTGATCCATCGCCACGGCAGTCCCACGACGTTGTGGGGGCGTGATGCGGCAATGGTCGAGGCCATCGCCACGCGTCACGAGAACAGCCGTTACCTGCCCGGCATCGCGTTGCCGGAAAGCCTGCGCGCGACCGGCAGCATGGCAGAGGCGTTGGCCGGCGCAGACCTGGTGCTGGTGGTGGTGCCTTCGCATGCGTTCACCGAAACCCTGCACGCGCTGGCGCCGTTGCGTCTGGCGCACGCTGGCGTGGCGTGGGCGACCAAGGGTTTCGAACCCGGCAGCGGGCGCTTCCTGCACGAAGTCGCGGGGGAGGTTCTGGGCGAGGGCGTGCCGCTGGCGGTGATCACTGGCCCTTCGTTCGCCCGGGAAGTCGCCGCAGGCCTGCCGACTGCACTGACCGTGCATTCAGAAGACGCTGCCTTCTGCCAGCAGGTCGCCGATATCCTGCATGGGCCGGCCTTCCGCGCCTACACCGGCGACGACATGCGTGGCGCCGAACTGGGGGGTGCGATGAAGAACGTGCTGGCGGTGGCCACCGGCGTCGCCGACGGGATGGGCCTGGGCCTGAATGCACGTGCCGGGCTGATCACCCGTGGCCTCAACGAGATGTTGCGGCTCAATATCGCCATTGGTGGACGTCCTGAAACCCTGATGGGCCTGGCCGGGCTGGGTGACCTGGTGCTGACCTGCACCGGCGACCTGTCGCGCAACCGGCGGCTGGGGGTTGCGCTGGGTCGTGGCCAATCGATCGGCGATGCCGTGCGTGAAATCGGCCAGGTGGTTGAATCGATCCAGACCGCAGACGAAGTGATGCGCCAAGCCGATGCGCACGGCGTCGAACTGCCCATTTCCAGCAACGTGCGCGATGTACTGCATGGGGACATCACGCCGTCCGAAGGGCTGCGTCGGTTGATGGCGCGCGAGCAGAAGGCGGAATACCCGCAGTCACTGTTCGAGCACTGACCCCGGCGATGCGCCGCAACGGATTGATTCGCGGTTCAATCCCGCCGAGCTTTTCGCAAAGAAAACGCCCGGCAGGAGCCGGGCGTTTGGTGGTTGCAGCGGGGAGGGTCTGCAACTACCGGTGAGGCGCCTGACAGGACGCGCATCCGGTTAAATCGAGCTTGATCACCAGCTCAGGCGCGGACCGATGAACCACTGCGTATCGCCGCTGGCGAACTTCACGTTGGTGGCCACGCCCCAGTTATCGTTGAACTTCACTTGCGCACCGATGCGGCCATAGGCGTCGCCGTTGTAGTTGTCCCCGTCTTCGTACCCGGCCATGGCATAGCCTTCCAGCATCGGGGCCAGCGCCGCGCGCACGCCCGCTTCGGCGGCATAGCCATCCACGTTTTCCGAGAATCGGCCAAGCGAGACATCGGCCCTCTGATAAGCCAGTGTGCCGACGAAGTCGGTCTTCGCTGAAATGGCGGTGTTATAGCCCGCCCCCAGCTCCCACTGGTCCAGTGTGACGCGGCCCAGACCGGAATTCTCGGTCTTTGCGGAGTTGTAGCCAGCAAACACATGGAAGTTCGGCGACACCGCCGTGGACCCATTGATGGCCCAGCCCTTTGCGTTGGTGCCGCTGTTGATGTGGGAATAGCCGCCCTGCACGTAGTTGTAGGAAATGCCTTCGGCTGCAGAAGCCGCGAAAGGCAGGGCACACGCCAGCGCGAGTGCGGAAAATCGGATCAGGGCGCGGGAACGCGTCATGGGGGAAAGCCTCGTTGTTGTTATGTGGTCACGGCGGAATCATTGCCGTCCGTCGTGGCGCGCATTGTGTCGAGGCGGCCGCAACCAGCGCTGAATTCGCAAAGCGCTGGTACAGGAACTATTCGTGATCGATCTTGTCGGGGTTGGTGCTCAGCTGCCGCCGTCAAATCCCAGCTGCCGCCATGCTTCGAACACCACCACCGCGACCGTGTTGGACAGGTTGAGGCTGCGGTTGTGCGGCCGCATCGGCAGGCGCAGGCGTTGCGCTTCAGGGATCGCGTCAAGCACATCCTGCGGCAGGCCCGCGGTTTCGCTACCGAACAGGAATGCGTCGGCATCGCGATACACCGGTGCGTCGAAGCGTTGGGTGCCGCGGGTGGACAGCGCAAACACGCGTGGCGGGGCGCCATTGGCAACTACAATTGCCGCAAGTGCGGCCGGCAGGTCGTCGTGGACCTGCATCGGCGCGTACTCGTGGTAATCGAGACCGGCGCGGCGCAGCTGGCGGTCGTCGATCTCGAAGCCGAGCGGCTTGACCAGATGCAACTGCGCGCCGGTATTGGCGCACAGGCGGATCACGTTGCCGGTGTTGGGCGGAATCTCCGGACGATGCAGGATCACGTGGAACATGCGTCTACTCCCTCCCTTTCGCGCAGCGAAGGGGAGGGTTGGGGAGGGGTGCATTTCTGCCAGAAGCACCCCCTCACGGCCTCCCCCTGCGCTCTGAGCAAGGGGAGGAGACAAGCGGACTCACCACGGCAACGGCTGGCCGCGGAAGTCGAGGAAATGGCCTGAATCGTCGAGTGTCGCGGCATCGATGACCTGCAGCAAGCCACGCGCGGAATCGTCGACAGCGACCGTGGCGGCATCTCCACCCATGTCGGTTTGCACCCAGCCCGGATGCAGCGCAAGCACGACGATATCGCGCGCGCGCAGCGCATGCGCCAGCTGCACGGTCAGCATGTTCTGCGCGGCCTTGCTGCTGCAGTAGCTGGGCGATCGGAACTCGTTGCGGCTCTCGATCGAGCCCATTTCCGAGCTCAGGTTGGCGATGCGCGCGCCATCGGCCAGCAAGGGCGCAAGCGCCTGGGCAAGCATGAACGGCCCGATCGCATTGACGCGGAAGCTGTCTTCGAGCATCGCCGCATCAATGTGGCCGAAACGCTCGCCGGAGTGCAGCACGCCGGCATTGTTGACGACCATGTCGATGCGGACCGTTGCGTCGGACTCGTCACCCAGAACCAGTGGCAGTTCACGGACGAACTCCGCGCGCGATTTTTGATTGGCAACATCCAGCGGCAATACATGCAGGCGGCCCGGGAATTCACCGGCCAGCGTATTCAACGCGGTCGCCTTGCCGGGGTGCCTGCAGCTGGCGATGACGTGGTCACCGCGTTCCAGCAGCTGCTGGGTGAACGCGAGCCCAAGCCCGCGGTTGGCGCCTGAGATCAGGCAACGACGTTGCATGTGTGCTCCAGGTGGCTTCCGGCACATGTGCCGTCATGCCGCTGAGGTTAATATTAAAGGTCGCGTCGTCACAACCTGGAGTTGCTCATGCATCTGTTCCGTCCCGCTGCCCTGGCGTTGGCCTTGGCCACCGCGCTTGCCGCAGGTGTCTGCACGCCGGTCGCGATGGCGGCCGATACCCCGGTCGTCGACATCGCCTATGACACCTTCACCCTGCCGAACGGGCTGCGCGTGATCGTGCACACCGACCGCAAGGCGCCCATCGTGGCGGTCAACCTCTGGTACCACGTGGGCAGCAAGAACGAGATGCCGGGCCGGACCGGCTTCGCCCACCTGTTCGAGCACCTGATGTTCCAGGGTTCGGAAAACCAGCCCGGTGAGTACTTCGCGCCCTACGAGCTGGTCGGGGTGACCGACCAGAACGGCACCACCAACCAGGACCGGACCAACTACTTCCAGAACGTCCCGACCACGGCGCTCGACATGGCGCTGTGGATGGAATCCGACCGCATGGGCCACCTGCTGGGTGCGATCGATCAGAAGAGCCTGGACGAGCAGCGCGGCGTGGTCCAGAACGAGAAGCGCCAGGGCGAGAACCAGCCCTATGGCCGCCGCATCACCGCGAAAATGTTCGAGGCCCTGTACCCGGCGGGCCACCCCTACAACTGGCAGGTCATCGGCTCGATGGCCGACCTGGACGCGGCCACGCTGGACGATGTCAAGACCTGGTTCAAGAGCTGGTACGGCCCCAACAACGCGGTGCTGGTGCTGGCCGGCGACATCGACCTGGCCACCGCCAAGGACAAGGTGACGCGCTACTTCGGCGATATCCCGGCCAGCGCCACGCTGGCCGACATGCCGACCAGCATCCCCAAGCGCAGCAAGGACACCCGCGAGACCGTGCCCGACCGCGTGCCGCAGTACCGGGTGTACCGGGCCTGGCCGGTTGCCGAGATGGGCTCCACCGACGCCACCCTGCTTGACCTCTTTGCCCAGGTGCTGGGCGGCAGCGCCGCGTCGCGCTTCGACACCCGCCTGGTCCACGGCGACAAGATCGCCGACAACGCCAGCGCCTATTCCTGGAGCAGCGAGATCGCCGGCACCTTCTTCCTGATGGCCACGGTCAAGGACGGCGTGGACGCGGCCAAGGTGGAGAAGGCCATGGATGAAGAACTCCAGCGCCTGATCGACGAAGGCCCCACGGCCGAGGAGCTGGAGCGTGCAAAGGTCTCAGCACGCGCCGGCTTCGTGCGCGGCATCGAGCGCATCGGCGGCTTCGGCGGCAAGTCCGACGTGCTCGCCTCGTGCGCGATCTACGCCGGCAAGCCCGATTGCTACAAGGATGAGTTGGCCACGATCGCGGCCGCCACCCCGGCCAGCGTGCAGGCGGCGGCAAAGCAGTGGCTGGGTATCGGTTCGCACACGCTGGTCGTGGTGCCGGGCGATACCCCGGCCTCGGCGCTGCCCGAAACCGTGGCCGCAGCTCCGGCGACCACGCCGGCCGCGATGCCCGCGGTGGACCCCAGGTTCAAGACCGTGCCCAGCGATGTCGATCGAAGCGCGGGCGTGCCGAAGACCACCTCGTTCCCGAAGCTGTCGTTCCCGGACGTGCAGCGCGCCAACCTCTCCAACGGCATGCAGGTGCTGCTGGCCGAGCGCCACGAAGCACCAGTGGTGCAGATGAGCATGGAGTTCCCGGGCGGCTACACGGTCGATGCCGGCGGCAAGCTGGGCCTGGCCAACTTCACCATGCAGATGCTCGATGACGGCGCCGGCCAGTACGGTGCGCTGGAGCTGGCGGCGCGCGAAGAAGACCTGGGTGCGCAGATCGCGGTCAACGCCGGCCTCGACTACGCGTCGGTGTCGCTGTCGGCGCTGGCGGACAAGCTGCCCGAATCGCTGGACGTGTATGCCGACGTGCTGCGTCGCCCACGCTTCGACGCCGACGAGCTGGAGCGCGTCCGCGCCACCTGGATTGCGGGCATCAAGCAGGAGAAGGCGCGTCCCCAGACCGCAGCGCTGCGGGTGATGCCGCCGCTGCTGTACGGGCAGGGCCACCCCTATGCCATCCCCTTCACCGGCAGCGGCACCGAGGCCTCGATCGCCTCGATCACACGCGAAGACCTGGTGCGTTTCCACGGCGACTGGCTGCAGCCGGGCAAGGCCCGCATCGTGGTCGTGGGCGATACCACGATGGGCGAACTGCTGCCGCTGCTGGAATCGCGCTTCGGCAACTGGAAAAGCCCGGCCGATGCGCCGACCGTCCCTGAAGTACAGAAGGTGGCGCTGCCCAGCCAGCCGCGCGTCTACCTGATCGACCAGCCTGGCGCGATCCAGTCCAACATCTACGTGGGCCAGCTGGTCCCGTCGACCCGCACCGACGGCACCATTGATTTCGACTTTGCCAATGGCGTACTCGGTGGGCAGTTCAGCTCGCGCCTCAACATGAACCTGCGCGAGGACAAGCATTGGGCGTACGGCTCCTACAGCAACGCGACCAATACCCTGGGCCAGCGTCCGTGGTTCGCCTCGGCCGCCGTGCAGAGCGACAAGACCGCCGAATCGATCGCCGAGCTGAAATCGGAGATCACCAGCTTTGCCCAGGGCAAGACGCCGGCAACCGCTGGAGAGGTCGCCAAGATCCGCGCGGCCAACACGCTGGAATTGCCGGGCGCCTACGAGACCGCCAACGCGGTGCTCGGCCAGATCGCCAGCAACCAGCGCTACGGCCGCCCGGACGACTACATCGTGCGCTACAAGGCGCGCAACGAAGCGATGACCTCCAAGGACGTGCAGACCGCTGCCGCATTGATCAACCCGCAGGCGCTGACCTACGTGGTGGTGGGCGACCTGTCCAAGATCGAAGCGCCGGTGCGTGCACTGGACCTGGGGCCAGTGATGGTGCTGGACAGCGACGGCAAGCCGGTAGCAAGCAAGTAGGAAAGCCTGGACCCCTCCCGCGGGTGCGGGAGGGGGCTGGATGGCGTACCGCAGACAACATCTGCGTTTGGTACGGAGTTCACGAGACCGCAGCCATACTCCCGGACCTTCCATGTTTCGGGGTTCGACCATGCGCATTGCACTGACTGCCGCCGTACTCGTCCTTGTATCGGGATGCACCTGGGTGCCGATGGACCCGGGTGCTGGCAGCGTGCGCGTGCTCGCCGCCGGCGCTGCTCCATCGGACTGCGACAAGCGCGGCGAAGTGGCGGTGTCGGTCAAGGACAACATCGCCTTCTACGAGCGCAACGCGCTGCGCGTGCGTGACGAGCTGGAGACGATGGCGAGGAACGAGGCGCAGAGCCTCCAGGCCAATACCATCCAGCCGCTGGGGGAGCCGCTCGAGGGCGATCAACGCTTCGCTGCGTTCCGCTGCCCGCCTCGCTGAAGCCTGGCGGACGCCGAACGAGCCGCCATCGCTGAACACGCGCATCCGGGCGCGCTCCGGGAAGATGCGGGGGGACCCGGAAGCCGGTACCCTTGTCGCCCCTTCGGCCAGCCGGCGCGCATTCGATGCTTTTCCAGAACGTCTCCATCGCGGGACTGGCGCATATCGATGCGCCGCATACGCTGACCTCCAAGGACATCAACGAGCAGCTGCAGCCCACGCTGCAGCGGCTGGGTATCCGTACGGACGTGCTGGGCGACATCGCCGGCATCCATGCGCGCCGCCTGTGGGATGACGACACCCTTTCATCCGACGTCGCCACGCTGGCCGCGCGAAAGGCCCTGCTCGACGCCGGCATCGACGGCAGCCAGGTCGGCCTGCTGGTCAATACGTCGGTCAGCCGCGACTACCTGGAGCCGTCCACCGCCAGCATCGTCTCGGGCAACCTTGGCCTGGGAGAGGACTGCCAGAATTTCGACGTCGCCAACGCTTGCCTGGCCTTCATCAACGGCATGGATATCGCGGCGCGCATGATCGAGCGCGGCGAGATCGATTACGCCCTGGTGGTCGACGGAGAGACCGCCAACCTCGCCTACAAGATGACCCTGGAGCGCATGAAGGCGCCGGACGTCACCGAAGAACAGTTCCGCAACGAACTGGCCACCCTGACCCTGGGCTGCGGCGCTGCCGCGATGGTGATGTCGCGCAGCGAACTCACTCCCGACGCGCCCCGCTACAAGGGCGGCGTGACCAAGGCCGCTACGCAGTGGAACAACCTGTGCCGCGGCAACCTGGACCGCATGGTCACCGACACCCGCATGCTGCTGATCGAGGGCCTGAAGCTGGCCCAGAAGACCTTCGCCGCGGCCAAGCTGGCGCTGGGCTGGGCGGTGGACGAGCTGGACCAGTTCGTCATCCACCAGGTCAGCCTGGTCCATACCCAGGCCTTCATCAAGGCCTTCGGTATCGACCCGGACAAGGTGCTCACGATCTTCGGCGAGTACGGGAACATCGGGCCGGCCAGCGTGCCGATCGTGCTGAGCAAGCTCAAGGAGCTGGGACGCCTGAAGAAGGGCGACCGCATCGCCCTGCTGGGGATTGGTTCGGGTTTGAACTGCTCGATGGCCGAGGTGGTCTGGTAGGCGCAGCGGCACGGAATTGCATTCCACGAATTTCCACAGGCCGGTTCGCCGGCCTTTTTCTTGACTGCGGCGGCACCCGATGAACCTACCCGGCTATCCGTTCACCCCGAAGACTTTCGAAGTCCGCCCCGGCCTGTCGATGAGCTATCTCGACGAAGGCCCGCGCGATGGCGAGGTGGTGGTGATGCTGCACGGCAATCCGTCCTGGAGTTACTACTGGCGCAACCTGGTGTCGGGGCTTTCGGATTCGTCGTCTGGAAAAGCCTACCGCTGCATCGTGCCGGACCACATCGGCATGGGGTTTTCGGATAAACCCGACGATGCGCCCAGCGCCTCGCCGCGCTACGACTACACGCTGCAGTCGCGCGTGGACGACGTGGCCGCGCTGCTGGAGCACCTGGACATCCGCGGCCCGGTGACCCTGGCGGTTCACGACTGGGGCGGGATGATCGGCTTCGGCTGGGCGCTGTCGCACGCGCATCAGGTCAAGCGGCTGGTGATCACCAATACCGCCGCGTTCCCATTGCCGGCCGCGAAGAAAATGCCGTGGCAGCTGTCGCTGGGGCGCGATTCGAAGTTCGGGGCTTTCATCATCCGTGCGTTCAATGCGTTTTCCGGCGGCGCGTCGTTCACCGGTGTGGAAAAGAAGATGCCGGCCGACGTGCGCGGCGCCTATGTATCGCCTTACGACAGCTGGGCCAACCGCATCAGCACCGTGCGTTTCATGCAGGACATTCCCCTGCGCGAAGGCGACCCGGCCTGGGCACTGGTGCAGGAAGCCGGCCGCCGCCTGCCCGAGTTCGCGGATCGGCCTGCGTTCCTGGGCTGGGGATTGAAGGATTTCGTGTTCGACCGGCACTTCCTCGAAGGCTTCCGTAGCGCGCTGCCGAACGCCGAAGTGCTGGCCTTCGAGGATGCGGGCCACTACGTGCTCGAAGACAAGCAGGCCGAACTGGTGCCGGCGATCCGTGGGTTCCTGGACCGCAATCCGCTGTCCGACTGAAGGCTTCCCGCCGGCAGATTCCACCAGAACGCTCCCGCAAAGAGCCTCGCAACGCCCGTAGATCCGAGCTCGCCCGGATGCCGTTGCCA
>JBBSVH010000104.1:0-9126 GCA_038233685.1 Lysobacterales bacterium
AACCCCAGGCGTTCCGCGCATGCCGACCGTCACACCATTGCTCTATCCTGTAACGATGCAAAAGCTAGCTGACACGTTCTGGAACATCCGCGGGGTGCATCGGGTTGGCGGGGTGCTGGACATTGGCACGCAGATGTCGCTGGTCCAGCGGGATGGCGGCCGTTTCGTGGTGATAGACGGCATCGACGTGGACCAGTCGCAGCGGAAATCGCTCATGGCGCTTACCGGTAACGGGGAGCGGGTGGCCGCCGTGGTGCATGTGCACCCGTTCCACACGCTTCACGTGGAGTCCACCCATCGGCTGTTTCCGGACGCGACGCTGTACGGAACGGCCCGTCATCACGAGAAGGCTCCGTCATTGCCGTGGAGTCCACAGCCGGTAGAGAGCTGGCAAGCAGACCATCCCCTGGCCGACCTGTTCGACCTTTCGGTTCCCGCGGGCGTTGATTTCGTGTCTTCCGACGACCGCGTACATGTAGCGTCGGTGCTGGTGCGGCATCGGCAGACCCAAATCGTCCACGTGGACGACACTTTCAACGTCATCGCCGCGCCGGGGATCCTGCGTGGCGTGTTTCCGGTTTCATCGTTGCGCATGCATCCGATGTTGAAGCAGGCGCTGCAGAAGCGCGCCGGCGCGGCAGATGCTTATGCGGCGTGGGCCCTAGCTCTCGCGAAAGGGTGGGCTGACACGCGAATCGTGTGCGCGGCGCATTCGGCGGTCCGCCATCTGCCTGCAGGCGGGTTTGCGCCGGAGGTTGGCGCGGCACTCGAAAAAGTAGCGGATACGCTCCAAGCGCATCGCGAACGTTACGGCTAGTACAGCGGCGTTCGCTTCGCTTTTACGCCTGCTCCCGCCGCCTTGGCTGGCCGCCGCGCGACTTCTTTTCATGCCGCGTCAGAGTGAACAACCACAGCCGCGCGCTGCCTGATTCGGGCCTACCACTCCAGCATGATCTTCCCGATGTGTTCGCTGCTTTCCATCAGTTCATGGGCCTTGGCTGCCTCGCGTGCCGGGAACACCTGATGGATCACCGGCTTGACCCTGCCGGATTCCAGCAGCGGCCAGACGTGCTCATGAAGCTTCCTGGCCAGCGCAGCCTTGAACGCAACGGGCCGCGCGCGCAGCGTGGATCCGGTGAGGGTCAGCCGCCGCCGCATGACCAGTGATGCATCGATGTCCGCATGCTTGCCCCCCAGAGTGGCTATGAACACCAGCCGCCCGTCTTCGGCCAGCAGCTCCAGTTCGCGCGGGACGTAGTCGCCGGCGACCATGTCCAGGATCACGTCCACGCCGCGCCCGTCGGTAAGCTTCTTAACTTCCTCGACGAAGTCCTGCTCGCGGTAGTTGATGGCGTGCGCGCCCAGCCGCTCGCAAGCCGCGCATTTTTCCGCCGTGCCCGCCGTCGCGAACACCCGGTGGCCGAACGCGCGCGCCAGCTGGATGGCGGTGACCCCGATGCCGCTGGAGCCGCCCTGGACCAATAGCGACTCACGCGCGTCACCAGCATCGGTGCCCAGCCTTCCGCGATCGAACACGTTGCTCCATACGGTGAAGTAGTTCTCGGGCAGCGCCGCGGCTTCGATCACGGTAAGCGCCTTGGGCACCGGCAGGCATTGGGGCAGGGGCGCCACGGCGTATTCGGCATATCCGCCACCGGCGAGCAACGCGCAGACGGCGTCGCCCTGTTTGAGGCCGAACGGGTTGTCGCCGCTGAAATCACCTTCGACCAGTTCACCGGCAACCTCCAGCCCCGGCAGGTCCGAAGCGCCCGGCGGCGGCGCGTAGTTGCCCTGGCGCTGGAACACATCGGGGCGATTGACGCCGGCCGCCGCCACCCTGATCAGCACCTCTCCCGGCCCCGGTTGAGGCATCGTGGTTTCGGTCAGCTGCAGGACGGACGCAGGTCCGGGCCGGGTGATCTGGATCGCGTGCATGTTCGCCATGTCGAGTCCATGAAGTTGGAAGTGGATGAGGCAATGCAAGCATGTCCGCAGTGAAACCCGCAGTAAGTCAGGGGAAGAACGATTGCGATGCATGCTCTGGCATACATCGCACTAACACCCGGCGCCCTAGCCTTGCGACTCACTCCTCCTTCCCCGGAAACTCCCATGAGCCTGACCGACGAAATCTTTTCCCAGCTCTCTGGCGGTGGCCTCCAGCAGATCAGCCAGCAGTTGGGCGCTGGCAACGCGCAAACGGCCGGTGCCGTGGCGGCGGCGCTGCCGCTGCTGCTGGGCGCGATGGGCCGCAACGCCAGCGAGCCGCAGGGCGCGCAGTCGCTGTTCGGTGCGTTGGGGCGCGACCACAATTCCGGAGGCGGGTTTGGCGACCTGCTGGGTGCGGTGCTAGGCGGCCAGCAATCTCGGCAGACCGATGGCCTCGGCCAGATTGGCCATATCTTCGGCAGCCAGCAGCCACGTGCCGAAGCGGGCCTGGCGCAGGCCACGGGACTGGGCGGCCAGAAAGCGCAGATGCTGCTCAAGATCCTGGCGCCCATCGTTATGAGCTACCTGGCCAAGCGCACGTTCAGCGGTGGCCAGCAGCAGGCTTCGCCGCAGGCGCTTGGTGACATGCTGGGACAGGAGCGGCAGCGCGTGCAGGAGCAGGGCGGCCTCGGAGGCGGCCTGCTTGGCGCCGTACTGGACCAGGATGGCGACGGGCAGCTTGGGCTTGGCGACCTGCTCAAGATCGGCGCGGGCGCGATGCGCGGACGCTGAGGCTCGAATTGCAAGCAAAGATCCTCGGAGCGGATTGCTGTTGGAAACGCGTGCGCTCTGACGCCCCTGCCGCGAAATCTTTTCGACTCTAGGCCGGGTTGTGAGCGACGCCGACTGGAGAGGCGTTGGTTGAATCGCGCTTCGTCTGTGAGGTGCTTCGATCCGGCTGGCGATGGCGGAACGTAGTCCTGCCTCGCGAGGAATGGAGCCCCCCCCGGCGTCGGCCTTGTCCGATTGGCAGATAAAATCGTTGAAAGCCCCACTGGGCAGCGCTGCACGTCCGTACTCCCACGGCATTAGCTGCGGTAAAAGTGACGCCTTAAGGGCCGTTGACGTCCTTCTTGCGCGCGAGCGGACCTGCAGGAACAAACCGTACGGTGTAGTATGGCCTGCAGATCATCGTCGCCAATTAACCGATCCATGACCCGGCGCCTGTCGAAAATCCGATCGCACTGGGCCCCGTAGCGCGAGCCCCTTCTGCGATCCAGGCGCCACCGGCCGACGCGCCTGCTGGCCAAAACGCCGGTCAACTCCAGCTCCTGTCATCCCGGACCCTCAGGCTCGACACTTGCCGGAACGGCGTGGATAGCGATCCGCAATTGGCGCCGGCACTTTCATGCAACACCGGAGTCCTCCCTGAAACACATGACCAACCCCAACAAAATCCTTGGCAAGGCCCGCCGCATCGTCATCAAGATCGGCTCGGCGCAACTGATCGACTGGCGCACCGGCCAGGCCCACATGGGCCGCTTTTACGCGCTCGGTTGCGAGATCGCCGCGCTGCGCCAGCGTGGTGTCGACGTGGTGCTCGTGTCCTCGGGCTCGGTCGCGCTGGGTCGGCCGCGGCTGAACCTTCCGACCGACAAAAAGCTGCGACTGGACGAAAAACAGGCCGCTGCGGCCGTCGGCCAGACAGTGATGATCCAGACCTGGGACCAGGAGTTCACCAAGCACGGGTTCCATGCCGCGCAGGCGCTGCTGTCGCCCAGCGATACCGAAAACCGCCGACGCTGGTTGAACGCGCGCACGACGCTGGAAACGCTGTTGCAGCTGGGCGCGGTTCCGGTGGTCAACGAGAACGACACCGTGGCCACGGAGAAGCTGCGCTACGGCGACAACGACCGGTTGGCCGCACGTGTGGCGCAGCTCGTCTCGGCCGACCTGCTAATTATCCTGTCCGACGTCGACGGCCTTTACGATTCCGATCCGTCGAAAAACCCGGATGCGAAACACATCCCTAGCGTAGTTGCGATCACGCCAGAAATCATGGCATTGGCCGGTCCGTCGCGCTCAAGTGTAGGCACCGGCGGCATGGCCACCAAGATTGCGGCTGCGGAAATGGCCATGGCGGCGGGCTGCTCGGCGGTGATCGCCCGAGGTGACGGCGAGCGACCGATATCGGTGCTGCTCGAAGGCGCGCGTGCAACGTGGTTCCGGGCTTCGGTCTCTCCGGAAAGCGCGAAGCGTGTCTGGATCGCCGGGTCGATTGCGCCGAGCGGCCGGCTGCATCTGGACAAGGGCGCGACCAAGGCCGTGAGGACGGGCCACAGCCTGCTCCCGGCCGGCATCACCAAGGTGGAAGGTCGATTCGACCGTGGCCGCGCGATCCGGCTTGTCAACCACGATGGATTGGCTTTCGCCACCGCGCTGGCGTCCTACGACAGCCATGAGTGCCGCCTGATCGCTGGCAGGCAGTCCGACGAAATGGAGGAGGCACTCGGCTACAAGCGTGGCGCTGCGCTGGTCCATGCCACCGACCTGGTGCTCGACTGAACAGGATGCGTTCTCGCCGGAACGCCCGAGTGGGTCGGCAAGTTCAAAACGGCAGCGACAGCACCCATGCTGTGGACCCGCGTCCCCAGCGGTCATGCCGATGGCAACCGCGCTTCACGACTCACTTCAAGGGAGAACACTCCGAATGAATTACATGACAGCAATGGGTGCGATGTGCGCCGAAGCCCGCGCCGGGGCCGCTGCGCTCCAGGCCGCCGGTGCGGCCGGCCGTACCCGCGCGCTGCAGGCGATCGCCGAGGCCGTGCGCGGTGCCGGCAAGGACATCCTGGCGGCCAATGCCGTCGAAGTGGAGGCCGCGCGCAGCAAAGGCGCCGATGAGGCGTTCGTCGACCGCCTGCGGCTGGATCAGGAACGCCTGGATGCGATTGCCGACGGGATCGTGGCAATCGCCGGGCAGGGGGACCCGGTCGGCGTCGAGCGCCGGCGCTGGAGCCGTCCCAATGGCCTGGAAATCGTCGAGGTCAGCGTGTCGCTCGGGGTGATCGGAGTGATCTTCGAGAGCCGCCCGAACGTCGCCGCCGATGCCGCCGCGCTGTGCGTTCGCGCGGGCAACGGCGTGATCCTGCGCGGCGGTAGCGAAGCGGCCGGCACCGTTGCAGCAATCGTCGGCGCGGTGCGTGCGGGCCTGCGGGCCGCCGGCCTGCCGGAAGGTATCGTGCAGACGCCGCCAGACGCCAAGCGCGACTGGGTCACCGCGCTGCTGTCGCTCAGCGAAGGCGGCGCAGACCTGGTCATTCCGCGCGGTGGCAAGCCGCTGATCGCGCACGTCCGTGAACACGCACGCGTGCCGGTGCTCAGCCACCTGGACGGCATTTGCCACGTCTATGTCGATCGGCTGGCCGACCCGGTCAAGGCCCGTGACATCGTGCTCGACTCGAAGATGCGGCGCACCGGCGTGTGCAATGCCGCCGAGACTTTGCTGGTGGACGCGGGTGCCGCAGAAACCCTGCTTCCACCAATCGCAGAGGCGCTGATCGCAAGTGGTTGCGAACTTCGCGGCGATGAGCGCGCCCGCAGGATCGTGCCTGGCATGAAGGCCGCGACGGACGCGGACTGGGAGACCGAGTACCTTGATGCCATCCTGTCGGTGCGCGTCGTCGACGGCCCGCGTGCGGCGCTCGACCACATCGCCCGCTACGGCTCCGGCCATACCGAGGTGATCGTCACCGAGGACGCCACGACCGCAAGCGAGATGCTCGATGCGATCGATTCTGCGGTGATCATGCACAACGCATCCTCGGCATTCTCCGATGGTGGCGAGTTCGGCTACGGCGGCGAGATCGGCATCGCCACCGGTCGCCTGCACGCACGCGGGCCGGTTGGCGCAGCGCAACTGACGACCTCCAAGTACGTCGTCCACGGCCAGGGCCAGGTCAGGGGCTGACTGGAGCGAGCGAGAGGCGATGTGGAACCTCAGGGATCGTAGCGCCGACGTCTTGTTAACGCGTTTGCGTGCCTAGGTTACTGTTTACCGGCGACCGAATCCTTCACTTCACCTTTGATCGCGTCAAGTGACGCTTCGCCCTGGGTTGCTCGCTGCTGATCGCGATCCACCTCCCTCGCAATGCCGTCAATGGTATCGGCGGGGATGAGTCCAGCGCCCAGCGCGTGCCGCGCAATAGCCAGGCTGTCGGCCACCAGCAGCATCGGTACTTTCGTCGCGCTCAGCTTTTCGACGAAACGCTCTACGAACATATCGCGGGAGGTGTTTGTTTCCAGATCGACATCACGGATGTAAATCGCGATCACGCGATTGCCAAACTCCTCCACGATGCGGCTGTAGACCTCCGCGTCGGCCTGGCCGGAATCGCCCAGCAGCACCCAGCGCAGGGTGGGGTAGCGCTGCATCAGGTCGCGCACCCGCTCGAATTTCTGCCCATCTCCGGGGCCCATTGTCTCGTGCTCGTCCAGCCCCAGGCGCCGCAGTGAGATCGGGCCGTACGGAATGCCATTGAGTTCGAGAAAATCCTCCAGCAGGTCGTAGAGGTTCCAGGGTGAATTGGACACGTAGAAGAAGGGATTCGCGCCCTTGCCGCGCGTGCCGCGTTGCAGTGCCTGGTACAGCGCCGCCACCCCGAGCAGTGGCTTTCGGGTCCGGGCGTTGTGCAGGAACGCCAGTTGCGCGGCAGTCTTCCAGTCCAGAATGCTGCTGTGCAGGACAGTGTCGTCGATGTCGGAGATCACCCCGTATTGTGCACGGGCGTCGACTTGAAGCACCGGCTGCGGCGTGAGCAGGCTGCCGTCGTCCAGGCAGACGCTGGCGTTGTCCCAGAGCGCGTCGCTGGTTGCCCCTTCCGTCTCCAGGCGGACACGGTAGAACCCTTCGTGGTCTGTCACGGTCCGCGCGCTGGCGTTGCGAAAGCGCGCGTGAAGCGCGACGCCAGGAGAGTCCTCCGCATCGAAGCGCCGATAGGTATTGAGCAGGTTGTCCCACCACCGGTCATCGTCCTGGGGGCCGCCCATGGGTGGCCTGGACAGCACACGGCCGGCAAGTTCCACGCCCGTCGCGTCGGCCGCGACGCGATAAGTGGCGATGTGTTGCGGCCTTGCGTGGCCGAAGCGGGCATCGAAGCGTCGATGGGCTGCTTCAAGCAGGTCGTCGGCATCGACCGCGAGCTCGCGCAGATACTGTCCAACCCGGTCCGGCCAGGCGCGCTTGGTCATCTGCAGGCCACCAGCTCGTCACTAGAAAGCAGCGCGACGGGTTCAGGCACAAGAAGCGGTAACGGCGAGTCGCGCATTGCATACCTTGCTGCCGCGATCACACGCGAGGGGGGCCTCGAAGCAGACGGGTTTTTCAAACCCGCTTGCTTCCGAACGCCAGCGTGAGCTGGATCACTGCGATCTAGCGTCCTACCGAGCGCTCAACCAGGATGGTCTCTGCCAGCCATTGGTTATTGCCAACTTGGCGCGCCTGGATGCGCACGAGGTCGCCGCGCTGCAGGTTCTCGGGACGGTAGTTGCGGCCCTGGTACTGGACCGTGGTGCGCGCGTCGTAACTTACCTGCTGGTCGTTGCCGTAGCCGGCGCCGTCCAGGCGGATCAGCCGTGCCCGCGTATCGACAAAGGCCACTGACCCTCGCAGGTCGTTGCCGTAACCGTAACCGTCGCCGTAACCGCCGCGGTCGCGGACATTGCGCACGACCTCGATCGAGCGCGCCAGCAGGTCACGCCCCGATTGCGCGGCATCGATGCGGATCACGTCGCCACGCTCAAGTCCTTCGACCTGTTGCTGTTGTCCCTGATAGACCAGACGGGTGCGCTGGTCATAGCGCACATCCACACGCTGTGAGCGACCGGTACGCGGGTCGTCGACGAGCAGGACGATGCGGTTGTAGCTGGGATCGACAGCTTCGACGGTTCCCTGCAGCTGGCTGCCGTATTGCGACGGGTACCCGGTCGAGGGCTGTCCGTAGCCGCCGGTGTTGCCGCCATATCCGCCCGGGCTGCCATAGCCACCCGGGCTGACGCAGCCGGCGAGCAATAGGGCGCTGAGGGCCAGCAGCAATGCGATGCCGCGGTTCGAGTCGTTCATGGCGTGCTCCCAAGGTCTTGAGCTCACCATATGCGCCGATGGATCGTTAAGGCCGGGTCGTTTCCGTCTGCTGTGGGCCAGCACCGCATCAATTCTTCAACAGCAGTTGGATCAAAACGTATGGCATATCTCGCTTCCCACCCTCGCGCCGGCATGCCGTTCACTTGGATCTGGATGCCCACGCTGACTGGTCCCCACCTCGGACAGCACACTTCGAGCGGGGCGCGCCCAGCTGAACGCCACTGGCCGAGATCGGTCACCACTCACCCGAGGTTAACCACGTGGCGGCCTACAGTCGGCGGGTACTTCAACCCAAGGAATCACCAATGCACAACAAGATCCTCACCGCTGCTCTTGCACTTGCCACCGCTGCCTCGCTGGCCGCGTGCACCACCAAGCCCGTTGTAGTCAATACTCCCGGACCGGGCAAGACCGTCGTGCAAGTTCCGGTGCCGGCGACCATGGACCTGACGTTGACCAACCGCGTGCAGGCTTCCTTGGACGCGTCGCTTGGCAGCAATGCCGCCGGCATTACCGTTCGCGTCGAGGAAGGCACTGTCTACCTCAACGGCAAGGTCGCCACGCAGGAGCTGCATGACCAGGCGGTAGCCGCAGCCCGCGGTACCGCAGACGTGAAGGGTGTGGTTCACACCGGCCTCATCGTTTCCAACTGAGCCTTCACGCGCACGCGCCCAGGCATTTCCGAACGGGTTTCCCGTGCCAGGCACCGGCGTCCTGACCGGACGCCGTGACCTTACCGATGCAGCCGCACTTGTTGCGGCTGCATTTTTTTGTGCATTCGACAGGCGTGGGGATCAGTGCGCTTGGGATGACGATAGCTGACTGGCTTGGACACCGGACACGTTCGAAACGGGCGCGCCTGTCGCAGCGAATATGCTCGACGATGCGCGCGTGTTCCGCTGTCAGGTGAATTCGGCGAAGCTGCTGCCGGGCAGGGAGTCCTCGCGTTGGGGGCGGCTTCGGCTCAATGCGATGACCACGCTGGCCTGGCGCAACGCCTCAGCGCAGCAGTCCAGCCTCTTCAAGACCCGCAATGCGTCTTTGCTCGGCTGGGGTAA
>JBBSVH010000105.1:0-9038 GCA_038233685.1 Lysobacterales bacterium
ACCTTGTAGGAGCGAGCTTGCTCGCGATGCCTTGGCTTTAATGCAACCACCATCGAGCGAAGAGCATCGCGAGCGAGCTCGCTCCTACACTTGACCTTTTCATTGTCGAAACCATGCCCATGTCCAACCCATCCGTCATCGCCGCCCGCCACAAGGGCTTCAATCGCGCTGAAATCGTCGACCAGAACTTCACCGAGTTCGTGCAGCAGTGGCAGGGCGAGGCGCACGCCGCGCCGGCTGACGTTGCGGCGGTGTTGCCGGGCAGCGCGCTCGATGCGCGCGGCTTCCGCGAGCTGCTCGAATCGCAGCTGATCTCGCGTCATCTGGACCTGATGGCGCGTGTGCTGCGCGTGCAGAACAAGGTGTTCTACACCATTGGCAGCTCGGGGCACGAAGGCAACGCGATGGTGGCGCGGCTCACGCGGCACACGGATCCGGCCTTCCTGCACTATCGATCCGGCGCCTTCATGGCCGAACGCTTCCGCAAGCTTCCCGACGGCAATGGGGAGCCCCGTGACCCGGTCATGGATTCGGCACTTTCCTTTGCGGCCAGTTCCCACGATCCGGCATCCGGGGGGCGCCACAAGGTCTGGGGCAGCAAGCCGCTGTGGGTGCTGCCGCAGACCTCGACCATAGCCTCGCACCTGCCCAAGGCGCTGGGCACGGCGCTGGCGGTCGAGCAGGCGCGACGGATCGGCCACGCGCTGCCGATCCCGGCCGACAGCATCGCCATCTGCTCCTTCGGTGATGCCTCCAGCAATCACGCCACCGCGCAGACCGCGTTCAATGCCGCGGCATGGACCGCGTACCAGAAGCTTCCGGCGCCGGTGCTGTTCGTGTGCGAGGACAACGGCATCGGCATTTCGGTAAAAACGCCCGGCGGCTGGATCGAGCGCAATTTTTCGCAGCGCGCCGACCTGGACTATTTCCAGGCAGATGGGCTCGACCTGGCGGCAGGGTATGGACAGGTCAAGGCCGCCGTTGACCACTGTCGCCGCACGCGACGTCCCACCTTCCTGCACCTGCGCACCACGCGGATCATGGGTCACGCCGGTACCGACTTCGAGATCGAGTGGCGGCCGGTAGCGGAGCTGGTGGCGGTGGAGGCCGGCGATCCGCTGCTGCGCAGTGCCTCGATCGCACTGGAGGCTGGATTGATGTCGCCGCCGGAAGTCCTGGCGCTTTACGAAAAAATTCGCAGGCGTTGCTTCGCAGCGGCCGAAGCGGCGGATCGCACGCCCAAGATCACGCGGCTGGAGGACGTGCTGGCGCCTTTGGCGCCGTACTCACCGCAGGCCGTTGCCGCTGAAGCGGCTCGAACTGCCGATCAGGAGCGGCGTCTGGCGGTCTTCGGCAGCGAAGACAGGCTGCCGGAGAATCAGCCCCCGCGCCACTTGGCGATCCAGATCAACAACGCCCTGCATGACCTGTTCTGCAAGTACCCCGAGGCGCTGCTGTTTGGAGAAGACGTGGCTCAGAAGGGCGGCGTTTACACGGTGACCAAAGGTCTGCACAAGGCTTTCAGGAACAGTCGCGTGTTTAATACGCTTCTGGACGAGACCATGATCCTGGGATTGGCGCAGGGCTACGCCAACCTCGGCATGTTGCCGATCCCGGAAATCCAGTACCTGGCGTATTTCCACAACGCCTGTGACCAGATCCGCGGCGAAGCGGCTTCGCTGCAGTTCTTCTCCAATGACCAGTTCCGCAATCCGATGGTGGTGCGCATCGCCGGCCTGGGGTATCAGCGCGGCTTCGGTGGTCATTTCCACAACGACAATTCAATTACCGCGCTGCGGGATATTCCGGGCCTCGTGGTCGGCTGTCCGTCGCGGGGTGACGACGCCGCCACGATGCTGCGCACGCTGACCGCGCTGGCCAAGGTAGACGGCAGGGTCAGCATTTTCCTTGAGCCGATCGCCCTGTACATGACCAAGGATCTGCACCAGGCCGGCGACGGCCAGTGGCTGTTCCCGTACCCCCCGCCGGATGTCGCCATGGCGGTGGGAGAAGGTCGGGTTTATGACCAACACGCCGACGATCTTGTGATCTTCAGCTACGGCAACGGTGTGCCGATGAGCTTGCGCGCTGCTCGGCGTATCGAGGCACGACACGGCTGGAAAGTCCGCGTTGTGGACTTGCGATGGCTGGTCCCGCTGAATGCAGGATTCATCGCCGAACAGGCGCGCACTGCACGGCGCATCCTGGTGGTTGATGAGGGCAGGCATTCGGCCGGCGTCGGCGAGGGGGTGATCACCGCCATTGCCGAGGCTGGGTTTGGCGCACGTCCTTTCCAGCGGGTGGTGGGCGTTGACACCTTCACTCCCCTGGCTGGCGCCGCGCTGCTGGTGCTGCCGGGTGACGACGATGTCGTGGCGGCGGCCGATCGGCTGGCCTGAGCGGCCCGTGCTTCGGCGTCGTTTTACGTGGCGGTGACTGCGAGTGCCGCATAGTGATCCTCCGGAATCTGGAGGATGACCATGGAGAAGATCAGGATCGCGGTGCTGGTGGGCAGCCTGCGCAAGGAATCGATCAACCTGAAGCTCGCCAGGGCGGTGGAGAAGCTCGCGCCGGCACACTTCAGCTTCGAACATGTCCGCATTGGGGATCTGCCGCAGTACACGCAGGAATTCGACAGTGACTACCCGCAGGCCTGTCGACGCTTGAAAGACGAAGTGGAGGCAGCCGACGCGCTGCTATTCGTCACTCCCGAATACAACCGTTCGGTCCCCGGTCTGCTGAAGAACGCTCTGGATATCGGTTCCCGGCCCTGGGGACAGAATTCGTTCGCAGGCAAGCCTGGGGCGATGCTAGGTGCATCGCCGGGCGCTGCGGGAACAGCAATGGCGCAGCAGCACCTGCGCAACGTACTGGCGTACCTGGACGTGGCGTTGCTGGCCCAGCCCGAGGTGTACCTGAAGTACACCGACGGCCTGATCTGCGACGACGGAACCGTCCAGATAGACGACACGCGCAGATTCCTGCAAAAGTTCGTTGACCGCTACGTGGAGTGGATCTCGCAGATTCGCGCCTGAGGCTGGGCCCTCGTCTGGCGCGCTATCTTGTCAGTTTTCCCCTATCGCACGGCCCAACCCGCCCGCCAGCGGCAGCTCGACGACAGCTTGCCCATTGACCTGCAGCGCATGCGCGCTGCGTTCGATTGGCACTATCGCCAATGCCAACGACCCGGAGGTACTGACAACGCTGCCCACCGGGCGATCGTCCGCGAAGACCTCATCGCCCGGCTGAGCGGATTGTCGAAGGTCCAGCAGTGCGAGCGCACGCTTGGCCTTACCGAGAAAATGCGTGCGCGCCACGATTTCCTGCCCGGGATAGCAGCCCTTGCGCACGCTGAAGGCCTGCAGCCGATCCAGGGAAAGGTGCTGCGGGGTCCACTGTTCGCGCTGCCCTTCAACCAGCCTGGCCAGGCCGTGGCGAAGGTCCAGGTTGCGCCAGGTCGTGACCAGCTCATTGCTGGCGGGCGGCCACCCGCTGCCGATCCGCAGCGTGCGCGCACCCCCGTCGCCGCTGTAGTCGAGCTCCAGCGTGTCCAGCTTGCGGGCGATTCGCGCATTACAGGCGCTGGCCGGCGACTCCAAGGCTGCAGCGACCTGCAACATCGGCTGATCGGCAATGACTACCTTGCGCCTAAAGACAAATCGGCCAAGCGATGTGCCCAGGTTATCGCCCGCATAGTCGGGCACTATCAGAATCAAGTCGTCAATGGCGAGTCTGATCAATGCGAATACCGCAATAACCCGGCCTTTCGGCGTCAGCCAGGTGTTCCACTGCCAGTGGCCGTCGGCGACCGCCATCACGTCGTTGGCAAACTGCGCCTGTGCAAAACCGCTAGCGTCCGGGCCCTTCAAGGACACCACTGCATGGTCCGGCAGCGCGGCGAAGGTCGTTTCCGGCAAGGGCAGGTTGTCAGGCAAGAGGGCGAGGACTAAAATTTGCGGGTTGCGAGATGATCATGATAAGCCAAACCCCAACGAGCCTCGAAGACGAGGCGCCGACCAAGCCTCCTGAGCCGCCGCTCCAGGAGGAGAGCCGGGCGCTGCCGAAAGAAATCGGTGGCCGTGATGGCCCGGATCCAACACGCTACGGTGATTGGGAAAAGAACGGTCGCTGCATCGATTTCTGACCTGCGTCCGTATACAACACGTGGCCCTGACAAGGCTGTCCTGCCCAGCATAGAGATCCTGCCACCATGGCCAGTCGCCAGCGTCCACTTTCGCCGCACCTCCAGGTCTACCGCTGGCAGGTACAGATGGTCACCTCGATCCTGCATCGCGCCACCGGCATTGTGCTTTCGTTCGGTGCGCTGCTGATTGCAGCGGCCGTTCTGGCACTACTGGCAGGGCCCGAGGCCTGGGCGTTGACAGGTGATATCGCGTCGTCCATTCCCGGCCTCGTGTTCCTGTTCGCGTGGGTATGGGCATTTGCGTTCCATCTTTTGAACGGCATCCGCCACCTGGTGCAGGACGTGGGCTGGGCCTGCGAGATCCCCGCTTTCGTGATGACCAGCTGGGTCGCGGTCATCGGCAGCATCGTATTGACGCTTGCGATCTTTGGCTACGGCGCGATGCGTGGAGGCCTGCTGTGAGCCGCTACCGCACGCCCCTCAAGAATGCACGCGGCCTGGGCTCGGCCAAGCACGGAACCGGGCACTTCTTCTGGATACGCCTGACCTCGCTGGCACTGATCCCGCTGGGTCTCTGGTTCCTGTTCTTCGTCGTCAGCCTGTTGCAGG
The DNA here is from genome assembly GCA_038233685.1 of Lysobacterales bacterium. Taxonomy (GTDB): domain Bacteria; phylum Pseudomonadota; class Gammaproteobacteria; order Xanthomonadales; family Xanthomonadaceae; genus Pseudoxanthomonas_A. The sequence continues at coordinate 4,754 of JBBSVH010000105.1, forward strand.
CCGACTACCTGACGGCCACCGACGCGGTCGCCCGTCCATGGAACGCGATCATGCTGATCACCTTCCTGTTGGCCACGTTCTGGCACACGCAGCAGGGCCTGCAGGTGGTCATCGAGGACTACGTGCACCACGCCGGACTCGCGCTCGCCAGCCAACTGGCGGTCTATTTCATTTGCATCCTGGGCGCGCTGGCAAGCGTGTTCGCCGTGGTGCGTATCGCGCTAGGCGGTGCCTGATCCATCGGGCGCCCCTCAAGGAATCCCAGTACATGAATCCTGCTTACAAGATCACCGAACACACCTATGACATGGTCGTGGTGGGCGCTGGCGGCGCCGGACTGCGTGCAACCCTGGGTCTTGCGGCCAAGGGCCTCACCACGGTGTGCCTGACCAAGGTGTTTCCGACGCGTTCGCACACCGTGGCCGCGCAGGGCGGTATTTCAGCGGCGCTGGGCAACATGGGCGAGGATGACTGGCGCTATCACTTCTACGACACGATCAAGGGTTCGGACTGGCTCGGCGACCAGGACGCTATCGAGTACATGTGTCGGGAAGCGATCCCGGCAATCATCGAACTCGAACACTACGGCGTCCCCTTCAGCCGCACCGAGGAAGGGAAAATCTATCAGCGCCCGTTCGGTGGCATGACCACCAATTACGGCGAGGGCCCGCCCGCGCAGCGCACCTGCGCGGCCGCCGACCGCACCGGCCATGCGATGCTGCACACGCTTTACCAGCAGTCCCTGAAGCATGACGCGCGCTTCATGATCGAGTACTTCGCCCTGGACCTCATCTTCGACGAGGAGGGTGTGTGCCGCGGCGTCCTGGCGCTGGACATGGCCGAGGGAACCCTGCATCTGTTCCGTGCGCATGGCGTGGTGCTGGCCACCGGCGGCTACGGGCGCGCGTATTTCAGCGCGACCTCGGCCCACACCTGCACCGGTGACGGAGGCGGACTGGCGCTGCGTGCCGGCCTGCCGCTGCAGGACATGGAATTCGTACAGTTCCACCCGACCGGCATCTACGGCGCAGGCTGCCTGATCACCGAAGGCGTGCGCGGCGAAGGCGGCATCCTGCGCAACAGCGATGGCGAGCGGTTCATGGAGCGCTATGCGCCGCATTCCAAGGACCTGGCGTCGCGCGACGTGGTGTCGCGTTCGATGACCATCGAGATCCGTGAGGGTCGCGGCGTAGGCAAGGACAAGGACCACATCCTGCTCGACCTGACCCACCTTGGGCCCGAGGTCATCAACGAGAAGCTGCCCGGCATCGCGGAAAGCGCGCGCGTATTCGCCAACGTCGACGTGACCAAGCAGCCAATCCCGGTACTGCCAACCGTGCACTACAACATGGGTGGCATCCCGACCAACCACCACGGCGAAGTGGTGCGCAAGGTCGGCGACGATCCAGATTCCGTCGTGCCGGGCCTGTATTCGATCGGCGAGGCGGCCTGCGTGTCTGTGCATGGCGCCAACCGCCTCGGCTCCAATTCGCTGCTCGACCTGGTGGTATTCGGTCGCGCGGTGGCCAACCGTTGCTCGGAAACCATCAAGCGCAATGCGCCGCACAAGAGCCTTCCCGGTGACGCCTGCGACAAGGCACTGGCCCAGCTGGACAAGGTCCGCCACGCGAACGGAAGCACGCCGAGCGCAGTGATCCGCGACAAGATGCAGCGCACGATGCAGAACGACGCTGCGGTCTTCCGCACCTCCGAGACCTTGAAGGAGGGCTGCGAAAAGATGGCGCAGATCTTCAACTCGTTCGAAGACGTCAAGGTCACAGACCGCTCGCTCATCTGGAACTCAGACCTGCTGGAGACCTATGAGCTGCACAACCTGCTGCTCAATTCGGTGGCGACGATGGCCTCTGCAGAGCAGCGCAAGGAAAGCCGCGGCGCGCACGCCCACGAGGATTTCCCCAATCGCGATGACGAGAACTGGCAGAAGCACACGCTGGTCAACGTCGACGAGAAGGGCCAGTGCAGCTTCGATTACCGCCCGGTACACATGTACACGTTAACCAACGACGTTGACGTGGTACCGCCGAAGCCGCGCGTTTACTAGAAAGCAGGAGCGGGAACAGCGCTATGGGAAGGGCAAATGAAGTTGTGATTCTTTCGACCCCGTCCATTGACATCGACTCTCCGTTCCACGTTCCCGCTTCCCGCTTTATGGACATAAGACATGGCTGAATTCACCCTCCCGAAGAACTCCAGGATCCAGAAGGGCAAGCATTTCCCGGCGCCCGGCGTGAACAACGCACGCACGTTCAAGGTGTACCGCTGGAATCCCGATGACGAGGCGAATCCGCGCACCGACACCTATGAGGTCGACCTGGATTCATGCGGGCCGATGGTGCTTGACGCCCTGATCAAGATCAAGAATGAGATCGACCCGACGCTGACCTTCCGGCGCTCCTGTCGCGAGGGCATCTGTGGCTCGTGCGCGATGAATATCGACGGCACCAACACGTTGGCGTGCACCAAGGCCATCGAGGATTGCCAGAAAGCCGAGGTGCCGATCTATCCACTGCCGCACATGGAAGTGGTCAAGGACCTGGTTCCCGACCTGACCCACTTCTACGCACAATACGCCTCGATCAAGCCGTGGCTGCGCACGCAGACTCCGGCACCGATGGACCGGGAGCGCCTGCAGTCTCCTGAGGACCGCAAGCACCTCGACGGCCTCTACGAATGCATCCTGTGTGCATGTTGCTCGACCTCGTGCCCCAGTTACTGGTGGAACGGCGAGCGCTACCTGGGTCCGGCGATTCTGCTGCAGGCCTACCGCTGGATCGTCGACTCGCGCGACGAAGACACCGGCGAGCGCCTGGACGAGCTGGAAGATCCATTCAAGCTCTATCGCTGCCACACGATCATGAACTGCACGCGCACGTGCCCCAAGGGCCTGAATCCAGCGCTGGCGATCGCCGAGATCAAGAAGCTGATGCTGGCGCGTCGCGCCTGAGTGAAGCCGCCACCGCCCGGAACGCCGGGCCGGTACCTTTGATCCACCAAGCAGGAGACGTGCATGGCATCGGCTTCGATCTTCTGGCCACTCGTGGCCATGGCCGCACTGACCCTGACCGTCGTGCTCCTGACCCTGCGCGAACGCGTCGGGCAGTTTCGACGCGACCGGATCCACCCGCAATCGGTGTCCACGTCAGCGCAGATGGCGGCGCGCCTGACCGACACCCGCTGCGCAGACAACCTGTGCAACCTGTTCGAACTCCCGGTGCTGTTTTACGTGGCGGTGCTGGTTGCATTCATGACCGCACAGGGAAGCCCAATGGTCACCGGGCTGGCGTGGACCTACGTGGCGTTGCGCGTGGCGCATTCCGCCATCCACTGCAGCTACAACAAGGTCATGCACCGTTTCGGAGTCTTCCTGGCCAGTACGCTGGTGCTTTCCGTGTTTTGGGTGCGGCTGGCCTGGGGCCTGACCGGCTGATGGACGACGAGGCGGTGGTTCGCCGCCTGCGCTGGCGCTGCCGGCGCGGGATGCGCGAGCTGGACCAGCTGTTCGGCCGCTACATCGACCACGAGTGGGCGCGTGCTTCCGAAATCGAGCGCGGGACTTTCCTACGGCTGGTCGATTCGGAGGACGATAAGCTCTGGCGCTGGTTCACCGCGCAGGAAGCGTGCCCCGATGACGAAGTCGCATCGCTTGTCCAGCGCATCAGCCAGCTGCCGCATTGACTGGCGCCCTTCGCGGATTCTCCTAGGAGCGCTGGCCACGATCACGGTGCTGGCGGTGCTCTCGCTGTTGATGTCGGGGATGCCGCGATGGGTGGCGTGTCCGTTGGCGCTATGCGCCGCAGGGGCTGGATGGCACAAGGCGCGCGGGGAATGGAAACGACCAGTGGTAGCGCTGGTCTTTCCCGGGAATGGGCTGCCTGCAACCGTTGATGGTCAGGCGGTGGAGGCCATGTGCATCGAGTGGCGCGGACCGCTGGCTTTCGCGAAGTGGCGGGTGCGCGCGGGGAAGGTTCGGCGGCTTGCTTGGTGGCCCGACACGCTTCCAGTGCGAAGCAGACGTGAACTGCGTCTGGCCGCAAGCGGCTGCGGGGCTGCGCTACCCCGGTCGTGATGGCACCATAGCGGCCTATGTTCAAACCCATCCCTGTCGCCATCGGCTTGCGCTACCTTCGCGCCAAGCGTCGAAATGGCTTTATCTCCTTCATTTCCCTTGCATCCATCCTCGGCATCGCCCTCGGCGTGACCGTGCTCATCACCACACTGTCGGTGATGAGCGGATTCCAGCGCGAGATCCGCGACAGGATGCTGC
>JBBSVH010000106.1:0-8947 GCA_038233685.1 Lysobacterales bacterium
AGTTGATCGTCAACCCGGGAAGCGCGCGTTCGGTGCGCCTGGAGTCGGTTGCCGAAGTTGTGGCTACCACCGGCCCCAGCGAAATCCATCGCGCCGATCAGGTCCGCGTCGCCGTGGTGTCGGCGAACCTGCACGACATCGACCTGGGCACCGCGGTCCAGGAAGTGCAACAGATGGTCGCCGAGCAGCCATTGGCCGCAGGCGTTCGGCTCCACATCGGTGGACAGGGCGAGGAGCTCGCCAGTTCGGTCCGCTCGCTGATCTTTGCGTTCTCGCTGGCGATCTTCCTGGTGTACCTGGTCATGGCGTCGCAGTTCGAGTCGCTGCTGCATCCGTTCGTGATCCTTTTCACCATTCCGCTGGCCCTGGTCGGCGCAGTGCTGGCCCTGTTGATCACCGGCAACACGATTTCGGTGGTGGTGTTCATCGGTTTGATCCTGATGGTCGGGCTGGTGACCAAGAACGCGATCATCCTGATCGACAAGGTCAACCAGTTGCGCGAAGCGGGTGTAGCCAAGAGCCAGGCGCTGATCGACGGCGCGCGTTCGCGCCTTCGCCCGATCGCCATGACCACGCTGTGCACGCTGTTCGGATTCCTGCCGCTGGCGCTGGCCTTTGGCGAAGGCGCGGAGGTGCGCTCGCCCATGGCGATCACGGTGATCGGCGGCCTGCTGGTGTCGACGCTGTTGACGCTGTTCGTGATCCCGGTGGTGTACGACCTGCTGGACCGGCGCGGCGATGCGTACTACCTGGAGCGCGGGCGCCGCGCCATGGCCAGGGCCGAGGCGGGTGACGGCGGTGACATCGACCTGGACGCCGGCCTCGACCAGGCGGGGCCGGAGAACGCATGAGCATCGCGGAGTTCAGCATCAAGCGGCCTATCACCACGATCATGTGCTTCGTGTCGCTGGTGGCAGTAGGCCTGATCGCCTCCTTCCGCCTTCCTCTGGAAGCATTGCCGGACGTCTCGCCACCGTTCTTGTTCGTGCAGCTGCCGTACACGGCCTCGACGCCTGAGGAAGTTGAGCGCACGGTACTGCGACCTGCCGAGGAAGCCTTGGCGACCATGACCGGCATCAAGCAGATGCGCGGCAATGCCCGTGCCGATGGCGCCAGCCTGTTCATCCAGTTTTCCGATTGGGATCGCGATATCTCGATTGCCGCCTCCGAGGCGCGTGAACGCATGGACGCGATCCGCGACGAGCTGCCCGAAGACTTCCAGCGATACTTCGTTTTCAAGTGGTCCACGGCCGACGAAGCAATGCTGCGTGTGCGCCTCGCTGGCGACACCGACCTGACCGGCGCCTACGACCTGATCGACCGCGAGATGAAGCGGCGTCTCGAGCGCATTCCAGGGGTGGCCAAGGTGGAGGTGAGTGGCGCGCCGCCAAGCGAGGTGGAGATCGCGATCGATCCGAGTCGCCTGACCGCACACGACCTGGACCTCAACGATCTCAACGCGCGCCTGCGTGCGATCAACTTTTCGGTCTCGGCCGGACAGATCGAGGACGCGGGCCAGCGCCTGCGCCTGCAGCCGATCGGTGAGCTGGACGACCTGCAGCAACTGCGGGATCTGGTACTGGACGACAAGGGTCTTCGGCTTGGCGATATCGCCGACGTCCGGCTCAAGCCATCGCGAATGGATTACGGCCGGCGGCTGGATGGTCGCGCGGCGGTCGGCCTGGATATCTTCAAAGAGCGCAACGCCAACCTGGTCGAGGTGTCTTCGGCGGTGCTGGCCGAGGTCGAGGCGATCCAGAAGGAGCCCAGCCTCAAGGGCATTGAAGTCAAGGTCATCCAGAACCAGGGCGAGGAGGTCACCAGCTCGCTGCTCGAACTGGCCGAAGCCGGCGCCATTGGCCTGCTGCTTTCGATCGTGGTGCTGTTTTTTTTCCTGCGCCACTGGCCGTCCACGCTAATGGTGACGCTGGCAATCCCGATCTGCTTCATCGTGACCCTTGGGTTCATGTACTTCGCAGGCGTCACCCTCAACATCCTCACCCTGATGGGGCTGCTGCTGGCTATCGGCATGCTCGTCGACAACGCCGTGGTGGTGGTGGAAAGCATCTACCAGGAGCGGGAGCGCATGCCTGGCAAGCCGCGGCTTGCCTCCCTGCTGGGGACGCGCAATGTGGCTATCGCACTATCCGCAGGTACGTTGTCCCACTGCATCGTGTTCTTGCCCAATCTGCTGGGTGAGACCAACAACGTGAGCATCTTCCTGGCGCAGATCGCAATCACCATCACCGTCTCGCTTCTTGCCTCGTGGCTGGTTGCGGTAAGCCTGATCCCGATGTTGTCGGCCCGGATGAAGACACCGCCGGCCATGCGCAGTAGTACAGGAGTGATCCCGCGGCTGCAGGAAAGGTACGGCCGGGTGCTGCGCTGGACCTTGGAACATCGCGGCTGGAGCGTCATCGGCATCGTGCTGATCGTGGCGGTGAGCGTGGTCCCCATGACCAGGACCAAGTTCGACATGTTCGGCGGCGGTGGCGGCAACGAGGCGCAGATCTACTACGAGTGGCAGGGCAGCTACTCGAAGAACCAGATGCTGGAGGAAGTGGTGCGGGTGGAGGATTACCTCGACAGGAACCGCGAGCGCTTCGACATCACCCAGCTGTATTCCTGGTATGGGGAGCAGGGTGGGGCCAACACCATCATCACCTTCGCCGACAGCGTCAGCGACACCAAGCCACTGACCGACATCATCAGCGAAGAGCTGCCCAAGTCGGCCCGCGCCAAGTTCGGCATCCAGGGGCAGGGCGACGACGGCGGTGGGGCAGGTGGTCAGAACGTCCAGGTTCAGCTGGTCGGCGACTCCACCGAGATGCTCACGGCGCTGGCCAAGGATGTCATCCCGGTACTGGCGGCTCGCAAGGAGCTTCGCGACGTGCGCGTCGAGGCGGGCGACAAGAACAGCGAGCTCAACGTTCGCGTGGACCGCGAGCGCGCCGCCGCCTTCGGTTTCAGTGCCCAGCAGGTGTCCAGCTTCATCGGACTGGCCCTGCGCGGTGCGCAACTGCGCGACTTCAAGCGGGGCCAGACGGAGGTGCCGGTGTGGGTCCGCTTTGCCGGCGCCGAAAGCTACGCAATGGAAGACATCGCCGGCTTCACCCTGCGTTCGCCAGACGGTCGCAGCGTGCCGCTGCTGAGCATGGTGGATATTTCCATCCTGCCGGCAGACACGCAGATCAACCGCAACAATCGCCAGACCACAGTGACCATCCAGGCCAACCTCACCGACAAGACCACCATTCCGGATGCGCGCAAGGCCATGGAGGCCGGGTTGGAGACGGTGCAGTTTCCGCCGGGCTATGGCTACACCTTCGACGGATCCAGTTTCCAGAACGACGACGAGGCGATGAAGCAGATGCTGTTCAACCTGGTGCTGGCCCTGGTGATGATCTACGTGCTGATGGCCGCAGTGTTCGAGTCGCTGCTGTTTCCCTCGGCGATCATGAGCTGCGTGGTGTTTTCAGTACTCGGCGTGTTCTGGCTGTTCTGGTTGACCGGCAGTTCGTTCACGATCATGGCCTTCATCGGCATCCTGGTGTTGATGGGCGTGGTGGTGAACAACGGCATCATCATGGTGGAACACATCAACAACCTGCGCCGCCGCGGCCTGTCGCGCACCGATGCGCTGGTGGAAGGGAGTCGCGAACGCCTGCGCCCGATCCTGATGACCATGGGCACGGCGGTGCTGGCGATGGTTCCGATCTCGTTGAGCGACACCGTAATCCTGGGCGGCCTCGAGTACTCGCCGATGGCCCGCGCTGTGGCCGGCGGGCTCGCGTTCTCGACCGTGGTCAGCCTGCTGTTCCTGCCGACGATCTACGCAATCCTGGACGATATGCGCAACGGAACGTCGCGCCTGTTTGCGCGAGCACGTGCGCACCGCGCGCCCGCGGCTCTGGCGTCAGCAGGGGCAATCGCAACCGGCGACTGACAGATGCCCGGTGCGGCAGGACTTCAGGCATCCGCTTGGGCGCCTGGGCGCAGCTCAGGTGACCAGTCGGCCGAAGATCCTTGCGCCGGCGATCCAGGTGCCCGTGGCCGAGCCCAGGTTGGTAAGGATGAAAACCAGCACGGTGCGTGAGACCCGGTTGCGGTACCAGCCGCGCAGGGTTTGCGCGTCGTCGCGCAGGGCCAGGAAGTCGCCGTACACCGGTTTGCGCAGCTGGACTTCCACCAGCGCGCTGAACATTCCGGACGGAATGCCCGGCCGGAACGGCTTGAGCGGTGCCGCTGCGGCGCCGGCCAGGATACTGAGCGGGTGCGCGCCGGCCGCTGCGGCACCGACCGCAGCGAAGCCGGCGGTGAACAGGATCCATTGCTTCAGCAGGTCGGCACCAAGCGCCATGCCCCCATTCCAGAAGCCCCATGCAATTCCGCAAACGACCAGCGTGGTGAAAGCCAGCGTGAACCATGGCACCCGGCGCCTCTCTTTGACTTGCACCAGAGATTCGCAAAGCTGCGCCGGATCGCGCGGGTCGTCGGCAAGGTAGTTCGCCAGCCCCTGCAGATGTCCGGCGCCCACGACCGCAAGCACCTCTCGCGGCGACGCCGCATTCGCGCCGTCCGCAGCCGGCAACGCAATCTGACGCAGACGCGCCGCCATGTACTGGTCACGCTCATCGATCAGCGCGGTGAACAGCGCCGGGCTCTGCTGCGCGAACTCGCGAAAGCTCGACTCGAGCATGTCGCCATGCTTGAGGTTCTCGATCTCTTCCTCATCCACCTCGTCGGAGGCGAAGAGGCTCATCGCCAGGCCAGTACCCAGTTTGATGCGGCCAAAAAAGCCAAGACCGGCAGCGATGCGTTTGAAGGTCAGGCCCACGTCCCTGTCGATGAGGTGCAGCGGTAGCCCGCGTTCGACTGCCGCGTTGGCGGCGGCCTTGAGTTCCGCACCAGGCTCGATCCCCAACTGTTCGGCCAGCCGACGCTGATAGGTGGCGAGCCCCAGGTTGGCTGCGAAAAGCGCCACCTTGCGCTCGCGGATCACCTTGACCAGGTCCAGGCGGGCCAGGGCGTCCGGATCGTTCAACGCTTGCAGGCGCTGTGCATCGAGTTCGACGGCGACCTCGTCGTAGGCCCCGGTCCCGATGGCCGCCAGTACCGCATCGACGCTGGCCCGCGAGACGTGTGCCGTGCCCAGCAAGGTGTAACGCACGCCGTCGCGCTCGACGATACGGTGCGGCTGACCTGCGAGGCCATCGGCTTCGGGCGAATCAGGGATGCTGGAATCCATCAACAATTTACTCACGATGAGGGGGCAGGCAATCGCCCTTGACGCGCAGGCCCAAGTCAGGAGCCAGAGCCGGGCGCTGGCGAGCGAGTTGCTCAGCCCTCGCGCCGTTGGCAGGAGCAGTGCACGCTTCACGGACGCGCGTTGCCGCGTGGCCGGCGCAAAGAATCAATCGATATACCGTTTGAGCAGATCGCCGTAGGCGTCGATGCGACGGTCGCGCAGGAACGGCCAGATCCGGCGGACATTCTCACTGCGGCCGAGGTCGATTTCGGCGGTCAATATCTGCGGCTCGGATCCGGCTTCGGCGAGGAACTCCCCCTGCGGCCCCAATACGTGGCTGTTGCCCCAGAACTGGATGCCTGAGGCGCCGACCGGCGAGGGCTCGTGACCGACGCGGTTGCAGCTCAGCACCGGCAGACCATTGGCCACCGCGTGACCCCGATGGCTAAGTACCCAGGCGTCGCGCTGGCGCTTTTTTTCATCCTGCGCGTCGTCCGGATCCCACCCGATCGCTGTGGGATAGAGCAGCAGCTCGGCCCCGGCCAGCGCCATGAGGCGCGCGGCCTCCGGATACCACTGGTCCCAGCACACCAGCACGCCAAGCTTGCCGACCGACGTCTGGATCGGCTGGAAGCCCAGGTCGCCGGGAGTGAAATAGAATTTCTCGTGAAAGCCCGGATCGTCCGGAATGTGCATCTTGCGGTACTTGCCCAGCATGCGGCCGTCGTTCTCGAAGACCACCGCGGTGTTGTGGTAAAGCCCGGCAGCGCGTCGCTCGAACAACGAGGCCACCAGCACCACCCCGTGCTGCTTGGCGAGCGCACCAAGGCGATCGGTGCTGGGCCCCGGAATCGTCTCGGCCAGGTCGAATTCGTCTACGCATTCGTGTTGGCAGAAGTAGGCGCCGTTGTGCAGCTCCTGCAGCACGACCAGCCGCGCGCCACCTTTGGCAGCCTGGGCCACGCGTTCTTCGATGACCGCCAGGTTGGCCTCGGAATCGCCATGGTTGCGCTCCTGTATGAGCGCGACTGGAAGGGGAGTGCGTTTCATCAGCGTGGGGATTCGGAATCAGCGGAAGGCGCGCATGGTATCGCGCTTCCGGTTAACCCCACCCCGCGCGGTGCGAGCTTGCACGTTGAAACCCGGCGCAGCGGCGTTGTCCCCGTAGCGTCCAAGATCGATACAGTGCCGCGGCCGATCACCATCGGTTTGTCTCCTGCGATCCTCGCTGGAATCTGGGCCGTCTCCGGTACGGCATCACGTGTCGCGCCAGCGTTGGAAGAACCAAGGCACGTCCGGGCAGTGTGCATGCTGGACCTGGATCGACAGGCGCCGCGGTGCATGAGGACTGCAGCTGTCATTTCCCCCTCCGGCCGCTGTGGTCGAAGCGGGGGTTGCCACCAGCGCTCCAGAAAGTCCCCGGGTTGGCGACAGTGGTGCGCGATTCAGGGCAATAACCCTGCAGGCAACTGCATGGTCAGGCAGTGCAGGCTCCCGTTCTGCCAGATCAGCGACCGGCACGGCACTTGAACGATCTCGTGGTCTGGAAATGCCTCCGCGAGCACACGCGCCGCTTCCGTGTCGGCGGGGTCTTCATAGGCGGGCATCAGCACCGCGCCGTTGACGATCAGGAAGTTGGCATACGAGGCGGCCAAGCGCCGGCCTTCATCCACGATCTGTTGCGGCCAGGGCAGCGGGAACAGCCGGTACGGTGAACCGCCGACGGTGCGCAGGGCGGCGAGTTCGCCCGCCATCGCCTGCAGCTCGGCGTGATGCGAATCCTGAGGATCGTCGCAGGCCTGGAATACGATGGCATCGCCGGGCGCGAAGCGGGCGAGCGTATCGATGTGCGCGTCGGTGTCGTCGCCCTCCAGATAGCCGTGATCCAGCCACAACACCCGATCCTGCCCAAGCCACTCGCGCAGCCTGGTCTCAAGTTGAGCGCGGGTGGCGTCCGGGTGACGTTCGTGAAAGCAGCGCCAAGTGGTCAGCAGCGTTCCCGCGCCGTCGGTCTCTACTGCGCCACCCTCCATAGCAAAATCAATGGATTGCACGAAATAGTTATGAAACAGCTGCATCCCTGAGAGCTCGCCGACCAGACGGTCGTCGCGAGCCGCCTGGAACTTGCCGCCCCAGCCGGTGAAGCGGAAATCAAGCAATTTGAATCCATGCTCGCCGCGCAGCGAGATCGGTCCGGTGTCGCGCAGCCACGTGTCGTCATATTCGGCTGGAACAAAGCGTACGCGGCCCATGTCCACGCGTGCCGACCGCAGTCGCGCCTCGGCGTAAGTCTGCAGGTCGTCGTCCCCGGCGCAGATCACGACCGGCTGGAAGCGTGTGATTGCCGCGATCAGTTCAACGTAGGTGTTCTCCACCGCACCCAGGCGCTCGGCCCAGTCGGTGTCGGCGTGGGGCCACGCGAGGAGGATTGCGGACTGCGGCTCCCATTCGGCCGGGAGGCGGTAGATATCGGGCATGGAGGTCACCGTATTGGGAGCTTGGAGCGGATCTCATCGGGGCTGGATCGCTTTGCAACCACATCGATGACGCGGCCTTGCTCGAAATAGACGATGAAATCGGGGTACACCCAGCGGCTGATGCGCGGCCACTGTCTGCGTTGCCCACCACGCGGTTCCAGCTTTTCCGCCGGAGCGCCGAAGCTGGACTCGACAGATGCAATGCCGAGGCCCCTTGCCGGCATTGGGATCTGCTCAAGACGCGTCCGCTCGATGAGCAGCGTTTCGGCCGCGGCCGGGCTGTTGAAGCAGAACAGGACGGATATCGCCAGTGCGCGGAGAGGAGCCATCTGCTGTAGTCCGAGGAAAATGTCGCGGTATTTATAGCAAAGCACAGGCAACAAAAAACCGCCCGTAGGCGGTTTGATGGGCGATCCGGCGCTGGTAGATCAGCGCTGGCGGGCCTTGAATCGCGGGTTCGACTTGCAGATCACGAAGACCTTGCCGCGACGACGGACCACCTTGCAGTCGCGATGACGGGTCTTCGCCGACTTGAGAGAGGACAGGACTTTCATGACACACCTCGGAAATATGGGCAGAAGCAGAAATCAAGCCGCGCATTCTAGCGGGGTTTTGGTCCAAGGTTCAAGTGCGGCGGCCATGGGCGTTCTTCACAACCGGTTCGAGACCGGCGCCCGGACGGTCATAATGGGATGCTCCCGCCAACTGATCGGATCCGTGCATGCCCGATACCGTACCTGTCCTCACGATCGACGGCCCGTCGGGCGCCGGTAAAGGGACCGTAAGCCGGCTCGCCGCCACGCGACTGGGCTGGCACTACCTGGATTCGGGCGCCCTGTACCGGGCGGTAGGGGTGGCCGCCAGCTGGGCCAACCTGGACGTGTCGGACCCGGCGGCGCTGGTGCGCTGCACCTTCGACACCAAGGTGGACTTCGTGGAGGCTGGTGAGCGGGGCCTGCGGGTCCTGATCAACGGCAGCGACGCCACCGACGAGATCCGGCTTGAAACCACCGGCGCGGTGGCGTCCGCGATTGCCGCGTTCCCGGAGGTCCGGTCCGCCTTGAAGGAGCGCCAGCGCGCTTTCCGCAAGCTGCCGGGCCTGGTGGCGGATGGACGCGATATGGGGACGGTCATCTTCCAGGACGCCGCGCACAAGGTTTTCCTGACGGCCAGCGCCGAGGAGAGGGCAGGGAGACGCTATAACCAGTTGAACGACAAAGGG
>JBBSVH010000107.1:0-8883 GCA_038233685.1 Lysobacterales bacterium
CTGACGGCCCGAACCCTCTCTATCGGTTAACCCCCATAATTGGGCTGAGCAGCAGCGTACAAACAGGTGGCGGGCTACCCAACCAGCGCTGGAGCCTCGACTTCGTCCACATTGACGACCAGCGGCACGTCGTGCCCATTTGGCGCGATGTACGTTGGTCGCAAAAGCCTCTTCGGTCGGCTTCATGCGCTAGCCGATGCCAATGCTCTGGTTCGCCGCATTTTCGGTGATGCAGGTGTGGCCTTCTGCCGCTCGTCGCGTACAACAGACAGGGCAGAATATGGCGGGCATAGAACCCCATTTATCGCTCAGTCAGCCTCTTCGGGGGGGCCATGGCTCGTTCCATCGCGGCCAAAACCGCCGAAGTCGAGAGTAGCTCCGGCAGCGCCTCACCATCCGGTTGCGCGGGGCCATAAACAACATCGAGCGGCACGCCATAGCGCCCAAAGCTCTGCAGGTAAGCCGTGATCCGGGGTTCCGGCCGGGTCCAGTCGGCGCGCATCGCGACCACGCCAGGATTCCCCAACCGGCCTGCAACCGGGGCGCGATCGAGCACGGCCGCCTCGTTGACTTTGCAGGTGAGACACCAAGCGGCGGTCACGTCCACGAAGACGAGCTTGCCTACGGCCACTTCGCGTCCGATCCTGGCAGGATCGAAACCCTGCCATTGGATCGCCTCGCCGCCGTTCGATGCGAGCCTCGGCGCGGGCGGGGTGGCTAGAGCGGGAATCAGCACGGCCACTGCCACCAGAACCATCGTGGCTCCTTGGGCAACACGCCGCCACCTGCTAGCGCAATGGTCCTGCACTGCGAGCGCCGCGACCAGTGCAGCAAGCGCGAGGCCGGTGATCATTGCGGCCATGGAGCCGGCCACCTGAGCCAGCACCAACAGCAGCCACAAGGCCGTCCCCCCGAGCGCCACCCCGAGCGCCCTGCGCACCCAGACCATCCAGGCGCCCGGCCGCGGCAGGAACCGCACCAAGCCGGGTTCCGCGGCGACGGCCAGCAGCGGCGCGGCCATGCCGAGGCCGAGGGCAGTGAAGATCAGCACGATCTCCGCCGGGCCGCGCGCCAGTGCGAACCCCACCGCCGTGCCAACGAATGGGGCGGAGCAGGATGTGGCCATCAAGGTCGCAAAAGCGCCCGCTACGAAGGCGTCCAGCGTGGGATTGCGCGGGCGTCTGCCTGCGGCGGCGGCGGCGAAACCGGGCATGCCGATCGGCAGCAATCCCCACAGGCTGGCCGCGAATAGGGCGGTCACGGCCGCCATGCCGGCCAGGAACCATGGCTGCTGAAATTGGATGCCCCAGCCGACCGCCGCGCCGGCGAGCTTGAGGCCGACCAACGCCGCGGCAATGGCAAGAAAGCTGCCGACCACCCCGGCCGCGGTCGCCAGCAGGCCGAACCGCACGCGACGCCGTTCGGCTCCCGCGTAGCCTGCGAGACCCAGCAGCTTCAGCGAGAGCACGGGGAGAACGCACGGCATAACGTTCAGGATCAAGCCGCCTAGCAGTGCGGCACCGAGGATCGCCCTGATCCCGCTCGAGTCGGCGTTTGTAGGCGACGGCCCAAGTATGGGCCTTGCGGTGAACTCTGCCGACCGGCCACCATCCACGACCGTAAAGGTCAGTTTCTGGCGTAGGGCTGCCTGGGCGATCTCGACCGGCAGCTTCACGATCAGCGCCGCACCTCCTTCGCCGGAAGTGTGGAGAATAGCCGGTTTCGGCGGCGTTGCTTGTGGAGTGCCTTCGACGAACAGATCCGGCGTCATTAGCGGGCCTGCATCGCTCGCCAGGATCACGGCAAGCGACGGCATTGCTCCGTCCGGATCGCTCACGGTCGCCGACAGCAGGCGCAGGCCAGCCGCGGACAAGGAGCCCGGCACCTTCGCCGCTGCTCCGGCGATCAGCGGTGCCTCCGGACCTGGCACCGCGAGTCCCGCCGGCAGGTTTAGGCTGAGGCTCGCGTGATATGGGATGCAGACTTGGTCGCAACTCGCATAATCTATTTCGGCCCGCAGGCGCACGGGCTTGCCGGGATCGACGACCGTGAGCGCGATGGGCAGCACGACGTGGTCGAGATAGACGATGTTCTCCAGCCCCTCGATGGTGAGGCGGCGTGGCGCGGGCCAGGACATGTCCGCGCCCGCCAGGTTCTCTGACCCGGTCCAGTCGATGGCGGCCGGAAAACCAGCGTCACCCGGCGTGCGCCAGTAGGTGTGCCAGCCCGGGGCGAGCCGCAGTTCAAGCGCAGCATCGAGCCTAACGCTTGAGCCGGTCGCCTCCACGGCGGTGATCAATCGCGCCGACCCACGCGCGTCGCCGGCCCAGGGCGTCGCTGCAGCCCAGGCGTTGATTGGAGCGAAAATGGCGAGGAAGAGGGCGAACCCGTATGTCACGAAGACGCAGGGCACACAGGCAAGTCGCACAAAGTTTGAAGCCATCAGACGAGCTCCGCTTCACGCGGCCGCGCCCATGCAAACGCCACTGGCGGAAGGACCACCCATTGCAGCAATGGCGACAAACCCGTGCCAAGCAACGGGAGCACAGGCATTGACGGCGCATATGCCCAATTCTCCAACAGATCCACGTTCAGCCATTCCAACACGATCGTAGAAACCACGCCGAGAGCCGTCGCGACGACCGCCGTCCTCCCGTAGCGGCGGGTTGGCCAGTTCCTGTCGAAGATCAAAACGGCGACGCCGAGGCATGACGTCGCGATCAGGAGGTCACCAACCCAGCAATGTACAGCTGCATAGGCGATCCAACCTCCGCCCGCTGTCTGCCAGATTGTGTAGAGCGGCAATTGCATAAACTCCCAAACCAAGTTGCCCACCCCAACCGCCGTCAAATATCGCAGCAGAACGCGCGGCCAAAGGGCACTGGACGCTCTGCCCAATGTCCCTGCCGTGTCAGGCACGATCACCATCCCAGCACCGCGACACGAAGCTTGGCCCAATAAGAAGCTGTGGCCGGAACGGTGTTTTGTTCGGACCCTGCCGAGGCGTGTTCGTGGCCAGCCAGGGCAGTGACGAACAGGACGAGGTTGGCGTCGTCGAAATCGAGGCCGTGGAAGTTGGCGCTTAGCCGCCCGCTCCGGTCGATGACGTGGGTCACCACCCCATGCATCTGCAAGCCGTCGGACGTTTCAACGAAACGGTGCCCGAATGCCTCGGCAAGGCGACGGGTCGCATGCGGCCGGTCTTGGCCGCTGGTCAGGAACACCCAGTTAGCCGGGTCCAGACCGTGAAGCGAGCCGTATGCGCGCAGCACATCCGGGGTGTCGCGCACCGGATCGGTGGTGATGGTCACGAAGCGCACACGGTTGCGCATCGCGGTCCGGTTCACGAGGCTCTGCACCGCGGCGATCTTTTCCGCATGCAGTGGGCAGACATCCGGGCAGTGCGTGTAGATGAAGTTGAGTACGATCACCTTGCCCGAGAGTCCGTCCAGCGACGCGCCATGTCCATCGGCATCCTGAAGGTCGAACTTCGGCGCCGCACGGTCGATCGCTTGAAAGTAATTCTCCCGCGCATCGAGCCGCTGATCGAGTTCAGCAGGTGGATGCGCGCGCGCCGGTGCGACCCCGCCCGCGAGGGCGAGGCCGACGACGAGGGCTACGAGACAGGAGAAGCAACGAAGAGCCCGGATCATCTCGTGCTCCCGTCAGGTCGATGTCGAGTTGCGTGGAGCAGGCGAAACTTCCGCTG
This sequence comes from Lysobacterales bacterium, assembly GCA_038233685.1. Classification (GTDB taxonomy): domain Bacteria; phylum Pseudomonadota; class Gammaproteobacteria; order Xanthomonadales; family Xanthomonadaceae; genus Pseudoxanthomonas_A. Next base: position 3,710 of record JBBSVH010000107.1, read on the forward strand.
CGACACTCCCTTCTGTGCCGCGCAGCTTCGCGCAGTTTCCGCCTCCTTTCATGCAAAGCCCGGCGGCACACATCGCCGCGCAGGGCAACAGACTCAGGACGGCGGACCCGACGCCAAGCGTCTCAAGCCAAGGTCGGCCGAAGGCGCTGGCCGCCAGGAGCAGGGTGACCGCGAGGCCGCCGAACACAAGCCGTGGACGGGCGCGTAACCAGCCGGGTACAGGGTTTTGCCATCCGAGCAATTCCTGGGCCGGAACGGAGGCTGTTGTCATCGCACAGGCCCCGCTACTGCACGTCGTAGACGGTCGGCGTGGCGCCCGTCCTGCTGATCGCAAAGATCTGCAGCGGACCGGACTTCGGGCCCGGCATGCCGGGGGTGCCGGAGGGCATGCCCGGCAGGGTGATGGCGGCCACGTCCGGCCGCTCGCGCAGCAGTTTGCGGATCGTGGACGCCTGGACGTGGCCTTCGACCACGTAGCCGTCGACCTGGATCAGGTGGCAGCCCTGCAACTCATTCGGCACCCCGGCGCGCCGGCTCATCTGGTCGAGGTCATTGGTCGGCTTCACTTCGACATCGAACCCCTCCTGCCGAAGATATTCGGCATGCCCTTCGCAGCAACTGCATTGCGGATTCTTGAACAGCACGGCCCGCGTGCCGGCGGCAAGCGCAGGTACTGGGAGTGTCATCGCGGCGAGGACGGCGCCAAGGTGGCGGCGAGTGAAACGGCTCATGGTCAATCTCCAATAAGGTGGTGGGGCTCAGGCAACACGCAGCACGGTCATCAATCCGGCCGTCTGGTGGTCCATGACATGGCAGTGCAGCATCCAGTCGCCGGGGTTGTCGGCGACGAAGGCGACCTCCACGACCTCGCGCGGCGCCACGAGTACCGTGTCGCCCCAAACTTGATGCGGCACCGGCGCGCCGTTGCGGGTAAGGACCTTGAAACTATGCCCATGCAGGTGCATCGGGTGCCACCAGACGGTTTCGTTGCGGAAGACGAGCCTGGTTGCCCGGCCTCGGGTCAAGGTCAGCATCGGCGGCATGCCCTCCGGGCTATCACCGGTCATGGAGGCGCCATTGATGGCCCAGAGCGCGCTACGCCGGCCCATCCCCATGCCGCCCATCATGCCACTCCCCATCATACCGCCACCCCTCATGCCCATGCCGCTCATCCCACCGCCTTGCAGCGCCATTTCATGGCGCTCGGCGGTGACCAGGTCAGGCTCGGCCAGCGGATTTCGCGGAAGGCGGACTGGAGCATCTCTTGGATGCTTCCGTGCTGGCGCAGCGGGATCGTAGGCCAGCTCGACCAGCGTGTAGGCCATCCGATCGCCATAGAAATCGTCGGTGACGCGATAGCGCCGTCCGGGATCGCCCTGCATGTCGAGAACGATGTCGGCGCGCATCGCGGCCCCCAACAGGATGCGGCCATCCGTTGGCTCGTGGGGGTCGCAGGGTTGGCCGTCATAGGCCACGACCACAGGCCGGTGCCCTTCGAACCGCAGCGCCATGGTGCGGGCGACACTCATGTTGGCGAGCCGCAACCGGACCCGCTCGCCGGCGCGGACTGCCACACCGTCCGGGATGCGGCCGTTGATAGTGACCACGTTGCCGATCCGCCCGGCCATCATCGCGCTCATGCGGTTGCCGAAGCCCGGGACGACCTGAGCGTCTTCGGTCAACTGCCAATCCGAGAGCGCCCAGACCAGCTCGCGATCGAACGGCATCGGCTCGGCTTCCTCAACGATCAAGACGCCGGCAAGGCCGCGGCCGATCTGCTCCAAACCGTTGGCGTGCGGGTGATACCAGAACGTGCCGGCATCCTGTGGCGTGAAGGCATAGGTGAAGTGTCCACCCGGGGGGATCGGTGGCTGGGTCAGGCCCGGCACCCCGTCCATTGCGTTCGGCAGGCGCATGCCATGCCAGTGCACCGTCGTGTCCTCGTCGAGGCCGTTTTCGACCAAGACCTGGAACGGCACGCCCTGGCGCACCCGCCGGATGGGGCCAGGAACCGTGCCGTCATAGGTCCACATGAGAGTGTCGGGATGTCCAACGCCGGCAAGCGGCACTTGCGCCGGTTGGATGTGGAGCCGGCTCGTATCGTCCGGCCTGGCCGCAATAGCTAGCGCTGGCTGATGGACCAGGAAGGGCAACGCTGCGGCGCCTCCCAGCATGGCGAACTTCCGGCGGCCGATCGCCGGCACGGATAATCTATGAATCGTGGTCATGCTCTGCCCGATCGTTTTGCAAATGGCGCTCCGGCCAGCCCGGGAGGTCATGCTCCCGAGCAACCGTTTCCTACCGGCCATCTGCCTGAGCAGATGGCCGCTATGCGGAGTTGAGCATTCTCGGCGGGAACGGGTCGGGCGGCAGCGTCGCGCCTACGATCGGTTTGGAGTAGGCCGGGGGGAAGATAATAGCCCGCTTGGCCGGCTCATCACATAGCACCGGACTGGCGGTCACGATCGTCATCGAGGCGCACATCGCAAGCCCACACGTCAGCGCCTTGGCCGGATGATCGTCACAGCCCGAGTTTGGTCCAGGCAGGGTCTGCTCCGCCGCGCAGGGCGCCATGACGGAGGCCTGGACATTAGAGGAGGTCAACGCCGGGATCATCGTCGCGAACAAAATGGCCAGCCCGGCCAGGGCACGCCAAAACCGACCGTGGAGCAGCGCGAACATGACGGGAAGATAGATCACTGTCCCATCCTTAGCAATTCGGCGACTCATCCGCGCCAAATATATTTGGCCAGTGCGCAATCACAGGACCAACACGATGAGGGCAAGCAGCCAGACAAGGCCGTGCTCGAGCGATCACGCCACCGCTTCGAGTTCCCCTGGAGGAGATCGCCCGCGTGGGTCGTGTCCGTCAACGTAAAGGAAATTGTGGTGTAGCTGACGCTGCCATATCGATCATGCTGCGGCGGTGGAAAATCTGGCTGAGCACGGCATCGAGCAGCAGAGGTGTTTAGTTCGGCCATCGCCTCCATCTGTATATAGCCGTGTTACAGTTGCTACTCATTGTTGGCTTCCAGAAGCACGGCTCCAATCAGCCGTAAGGTGGCGGCTTCGTTTGGCTCCTTCTCCGCAGCGGCATCGACCGCACACGTCGGCTGCATGCCGCGAACAGGGCGATCAGCAAGTCGTCGCGGTAGTCGGTGCGATGGTCGCTTCTCAGGGACTGGAGCGTGGCCGCGTCCATGGTCTCCACATTGGGATTTCTCAATCGTCTAGTCACTGAGGCCCAACCTGGCCGGGCGCAGGTTGCTGCACGCACGTCATAAGCGGAAGGCCGCTCCCATGCCTAACTCTCACGCAGTTGCATTGCCTACGACATCTTCGCCCGGACCCATGACCATGCTCAACAAAGTCCCGGAAGCAACTCTCGTCTTCTGGATTATCAAGATCATGGCAACCACGGTCGGCGAGACCGGGGCCGACTTCCTTAACGTCAAGCTCAACTTCGGCCTCGGCGGCACGTCGGTTGTCATGACCGCGCTGCTGGCGGTCACCCTTTTCGCCCAGCTCCGCGCCCGGCGCTACATCCCCTGGCTCTATTGGGTGCTGGTCGTACTCGTCAGCATCGTGGGTACACTGATCACCGACAACCTGACCGACAATCTCGGCGTCAGTTTGTTCGCCAGCACCGCCGCATTCTCCGCCGCATTGGCAGTAACCTTCGCCGCCTGGTACGCCAGCGAGCGGACACTATCGATTGACTCGATCACGACGAGGAAGCGGGAGCTGTTCTACTGGGCGGCCATCTTGTTCACCTTCGCTTTGGGCACCGCGGCGGGGGATCTGGCGGGCGAGCAACTCCAGTTTGGCTACGGCCTGTCGGCAGTCATGTTCGGTGGCATGATCGCGACTGTCACGGCTGCGTACTACGGGCTCGGATTGAACGCCGTGTTGGCGTTCTGGGCCGCCTATATCCTCACTCGGCCACTTGGCGCCTCGTTAGGCGACCTCCTATCACAGCCGTTGAGCAACGGCGGAATGGGTCTGGGTACGACCGTGACCAGCGCCTTGTTCTTCGCCGTCATCGCCGGGCTGGTTGTGATGCTGACCCGTGGCCGCGCCGACCAGGCTTCCATACCCGCCGAATAACGCGGGTTGGGGAATCGTAATGCCCCGTCCCAGGCTGGCCAACCCACGCAGGCCTAATTCTCTTCCAGCGGATGGCCAGTGCCGCCGCAGACTACAGCCAGGAGATAAGACCATGAAGACCATTCACGCTATTCCCCTCGCCCTCGCCGGCCTGCTCGCGTTTGGTGCCGTTGGCAGCATTGCCCGAGCGGCCGAGCGGAACCAGGACCAAGCCGATGTCGCAGCCCTCGCCAGCATGAAGGTGACCTTGCCCCAGGCGATAGCAACGGCCGAGCAGCAGGCTGGCGGCAAGGCCGTGGGCGCCGATGTGGTGCAAGAGAACGGCGCGACCAGCATCGCCGTCGAGGTTGCCGGGCAGAGTGGCGTAAAGACCGTGCTGATCGATGCTCAGTCAGGCAAGGTCACCGCCACCCATAATGGTGGCCAGGATCACGAGGACAACGACTGATCGGCGCCTTGGGGCGGCGCCTGCGAGGGCGCCGCCCCACCGCTCGTTCGCAACCGTAAGCAAGGCGAGGCCATGAAGGTGCTGGTGATCGAGGACGATGCAGAAACCGCGGCCTACATCACGCGCGGCCTGCACGAGCATGGCCACCTCGTGGACCACGCACCGGATGGGCGCGATGGCCTGCTGATGGCGGGGGGTGGCGGCTACGACGTGATGGTGGTGGACCGAATGCTACCCGGCATCGACGGGATCGGGCTGGTCCGCACCTTGCGCGGCGCGGGCGTGAAAATGCCGGTGTTGTTCCTGACCGCCCTGCGCGGCGTCGGCGACCGCGTGCAGGGGCTGGAAGCGGGTGGAGACGACTATCTCGTCAAGCCGTTCGCGTTTGCCGAGCTGCTTGCCCGCCTTAATGCGCTGGCCCGGCGCCCGCCCTTGTCTGACGTTCCCACCACCCTTGCCATCGCCGACTTAACGCTCGATCTGCTGCGCCGCACCGCCACCCGCGGAGGCGAACAAATTGAGCTACAACCGCGCGAGTTCCGCCTGCTGGAGTTCCTGCTGCGCCACGCCGACCGGGTGGTGACGCGGACGATGCTGCTGGAAGGCGTGTGGGACTTCC
>JBBSVH010000108.1:0-8829 GCA_038233685.1 Lysobacterales bacterium
AACTGGGCGTCGATTATAAAGCCAAGCGTGCCCGGTTGCCGGAGGTGGGGGCTTGTAGTGCCGAGGTTGATGGTTTCCCCCGTCATTTCTACCAAATCCTTGCGAGCAAGGTGGGTTCTACGTCCCGGAGGAATTTCCCTTGGCGACAAGGCAAGATAACGCGCACCGCGGCCCGCGGCCTCAACCGACAACCAAGAGATCGACATGACCCTGAAGCAGCAGCTGGTGGAAGACATGAAGGCCGCGATGAAGGGTGGCGACAAGCACACCCTGGGCGTGGTGCGGCTGATCAACGCGGCCATCAAGCAGCGCGAGGTGGACGAGCGCATCGAGCTGGACGACGCCGCGGTGATCGCGGCCATGGAAAAGATGGTCAAGCAGCGCAAGGATTCGGTCAGCCAGTTCGAAGCCGCCAATCGTGAGGACCTGGCCGCTGTCGAGCGTGCGGAAATCGTGGTCATCGACAAATACCTGCCGGCCAAGCTGGGCGAGACCGAGATCCAGATCGCCATCGACGAGGCCATCGCGCAGACCGGCGCCACCGGCCCGGCCGACATGGGCAAGCTGATGGGCGCGCTGAAGCCACGCCTGGCCGGCCAGGCCGACATGGGCCTGGTCTCGGCTCTGGTGAAGAAGCGCTTCGCCGGCTGAGCCGACAGCCGGGAGACAAAGCTAACGGCGGGTGTCGCGCTGCGCTCTCGCGCCCTCCGCGCGTTCTCCACACGGGCCCTCCGCCCCACCAATGGCAGGCCAGCACGCCGCGTGAAACGCGGCCCTGGACGATGATCTGGCCGCGGCTCCCGCGACTGCGGGACAATGTCCTCCCCGCTTCACGCCAGGTGCCCCATGACGTCGTCCTCCACGACTCAACCGAAACTCAATCTGCGCGCGGCCACCGTCGAGGACGTACCGCAGATCCTCGCCTTCATTGCCGAACTGGCCGAATTCGAAGCGCTGGCGCATGAAGTCGTGGCCACTGAAGAGCTGCTGCGCGAACAGCTGTTTGGCCCGCACCCGGGAGCCGAAGTGGTGATGGCCGAAGTAGACGGGGCGCCTGCCGGCTTCGCCCTGTTTTTCCACAGCTTCTCCACGTTCCTGGGCCGCCGGGGGCTGTACCTGGAGGATCTATTCGTGCGCCCTGCGTTTCGCGGCGGCGGCGTGGGCCGTGCACTGATGGTCCACCTGGCGGGCATAGCGCAGGCTCGCGGCTGCGGACGTTTCGAATGGTCGGTGCTTGACTGGAACGAGGCCGCCATCCGCTTCTACCGCAGCCTCGGCGCACGCGGCATGGACGGCTGGACCGTGCAGCGCGTGGATGGCGACGCCCTGCAGGACCTTGCCCGGAGCGGCGCTGACGGTGCTGCATGAGCCGCACGATCACGGCCAGATCGCGCGGCTCTGGCAAGCTGGCCAGATGATGAAAAGCCAAGAAACCAGGCCAGCATGTTCAGTAATCCATCCGAAAAACTGAAACGCCGCCTGCAGCAGCTGCACGACAGCCTCCCCGCAGCGCTGGCACGTCGCTTCGTCGAAACCGACCTGCTCGCACAGGCGGCCTCCCTGGCGTTTTACGCGCTGCTGTCGCTGGCGCCGCTGCTGGTCCTGCTGCTGTGGCTCACCGCCTCGCTGTATCCATCGGCGCAGCAGCAGCTGATCGACCAGGTCGGTCAATTGGCCGGAAGCAGCGCCGAAAGCGTGGCCGACACGGTCATCGGCAATGCCAGCCGGCAGCCGGGGGTCGGCTCCCTCGCCGGACTGTGGAGCACCGTGCTGCTGTTCATTGGCGCCACTGCGGTCTTCGCCCGCCTGCAGACCGCCTTGAACCTGATCTTCCGCACCGACGCGCAGCGCTTCGAGGGGATGCTGGCGTGGCTGCGCAAGCGCGTCTTCTCCAGCGGCGTGGTGCTGGCGCTGGGATTCCTCTTGCTGGTATCGATGACCCTGACGACCGCGATGCAGGTGATTTTCACCAGGCTTCCATCGCTGCTGCCAATCCTGGGTACCCTGGTGTCGCTGCTGGTCTATGTGCTGACGTTCGCATTTCTCTACCACTACCTGCCCGATCGCCGCGTGCGCTGGCGCCAGGCGTTGACGGGCGGCGTGATCACCGCCGTACTGTTCAGCGGCGGCCGCTATCTCATCGGTCTTTATATCGCGGAGGCGGCGCCGGGCAGCGCCTACGGCTCGATGGGCACCCTGGTCATTCTGCTGGTGTGGATCTACTACGCCACGCTGGTGTTCTTCACCGGTGCCCTGATCACCGCCGTGATCGACGAACGGGCCAGCGTGCGCAGGGACCGGCTGGGTGACGAGGCGTTGAAAGCGGAACACCAGCGCGTGCGGGCGCAGGAGGACCCCGCAGCCGCAGCCTGACCCGGCGAAGTCCTGCCACCCGGTCCCGACACGGGCCAGCAAGCATCGAACGCATGTCATCCTAGTCGTCCATGGCCCGCATCCCCGACGCCTTCATCGACGACCTCCTGGCCCGCACCGACATCGTCGAGGTCATCGGCACGCGCGTGCCGCTGAAGCGTCAGGGCAAGGAATACTCGGCGCGTTGCCCGTTCCATGACGAACGCTCGCCCTCGTTCACGGTGTCCCAGACCAAGCAGTTCTACCACTGCTTCGGCTGCGCGGCGCACGGCACCGCGATCTCGTTCCTGATGAACTACGACCGCCTCGAGTTCCTCGACGCGGTCGACGAGCTGGCTAAACGCGTGGGCATGGAAGTGCCCAAGGATGCAGTCAAGCGCAACGACAACGACGACAGCCGCGAGATGTACGCCGCGCTCGATGCAGCGGCCACGTTCTACCAGCGCCAGCTTGTTTCCAGCGACAAGACCCGCGCCTACCTGGACCAGCGCGGAGTCGACGAAGCGATCCGCTCGCAGTTCTCGATCGGCTACGCGCCTGACGGGTACTCGGCGCTGAAGGATGCACTGGGTACCGACGAGCGCCGCACCAAACTGCTGGAGAAGACGGGCATGTTTTCGCGCAGCGACAACGGGCGCGTGTACGACAAGTTTCGCGACCGGGTGATGTTCCCGATCCACGACCGCCGCGGGCGCGTCATCGCCTTCGGCGGCCGGGTCATGGGCAAGGATGACGGGCCGAAATACCTGAACTCGCCCGAGACCCCGCTGTTCCACAAGGGCCGCGAGCTTTACGGCATGTGGCAGGTGCGCCAGGCCAACCAGAAGATCGAGCGGCTGGTGGTCGTGGAGGGCTACATGGACGTGGTGTCGCTGTTCCAGTACGGCGTGACGCAGGCGGTCGCCACGCTAGGGACGGCGACCACGCCGGACCACGCCGAGCTGCTGTTCCGCAATTCGCCCGACGTGTATTTCTGCTTCGATGGCGACGCCGCCGGCCAGCGCGCCGGCTGGCGCGCGCTGGAGTCGGTATTGCCGCGGATGAAGGACGGGCGCCAGGCATTCTTCCTGTTCCTGCCCGACGGCGAAGACCCCGACAGCATCGTGCGCAGCGAAGGCGCTGAGGGGTTCGATTCACGTCTGCAGCAGGCCACGCCGCTGTCGCAGTTCTTCTTCGACGAACTGGGCAAAGACATCAACCTGGGCACGCTGGACGGCAGGGCGCGACTGGCCGAACGCGCCAAGCCGCTGCTGGCGCAGATTCCCGACGGCGCATTTGGCGACCTGATGCGCCAGCGCATGGGCGAACTCACCGGCGTCGGCGTGCAGAGCGCCCCAGCGCAGCTGTCCAAGCCAAAACCCATATCGCGCGCGCCGGCGTCGACGCAGAAGCGCAGCCTGGTGCGCAGCGCGATCTCGGTACTGCTGCAGCAGCCGTCGCTGGCCATATCGCTGCCGCCACCGTATGCATTCCGCGAGCTCAAGCATCCCGGCGTCGATCTGCTGCTGGAGCTGTTGTCGCTGGTGCATGCACGGCCGGACATCAGCACCGGCGCGCTGCTGCAGCACTTTGCCGAACGCGATGAACTGGTCGCGCTGCAGAAACTGGCCTCGCAGACGCTGCCCGGCACCGAGGCCATCTGGCGCACGGAACTGCTTGATGCCGTGGTCCAGCTGGAAAAGCAGACCGTGCAGCAGCGCATCGACGAACTGCAGGCCAAGAACCGCGAGTTCGGTCTGGATGAAGCCGACAAGTACGAATTGCGCGCCCTGCTGCAGACCCGGGTCGTGCGCAGCTAGCACTCTGCCGAACCCTCTACTGCCCCCGCACGGCTCTGCCAGCAACGCACGGTTATTTGTGGGAGCGAGGTCAGTCGCGAAACAGCAATGTCTCGATTGCCTCGCTATTGCGACTCACCTCGTTCCCACCAGGGACAGGCCGGCAGCCACCGCTGCCGTATCGGCAGGGCACAGGCCTGCAGAAGGTTTGCGGCAGGCAGCGCATCCTCACGGCAACGCCACTCACCCGGGCATTGGCACACCCAAGGCACCGGTTCCAAAGCGACCCGCGCGTCCATGACGCATGCCTGACCCCACACAGGTAAGCTGTTGCCAAGTCTTCCAGGAGTGTCCCATGCGTTCTTGCCGCCGGGTGCTGTATCTGCTGTTCGTGCTGATCGCTTCAACTCCCGCATCCGCGCAGTCCGCGTCACCGGAAATGCAGCGCAAAACAATCGGCAACCGGATCACCGAGAGCATTCCCGAAATCCCTGCTGAACTCGTCGAACGCCTCAACCGCTTTCAGAACACGCGCGGCGCCGGTTTCGCCGGCTGGACCAGCGACGGCTGCGCGTTGATCAGTACGCGCTTTGCCGAAACCTCGCAGGCGCATCGCGTGTGCCAGCTGATGGGCATGCGCGAGCAGCTGACCTTCTACCCGGAACCGATCACCATCGCCGGCACCACCCCGCCCGGTTCGACGCGCAACGGATTCGTGTTCGCCAAGGACGTTGGTGGCAACGAGTTTTCCCAGCTGTACTGGTTCGACCTCGACACGCGCCAGTCCACCCTGCTGACCGACGGCAAGCGCACGCGCCACGGAGGCGCGGTGCTGTCGCCTGACGGGACGCAACTGGCGTGGACCAGCAACGCGCGCAACGGCACCGACTCCGATATCTGGGTGATGGACCTGGCCACACGCCAGGCGCGCGCGGTGGTGACCACGGGCGGGACCTGGGGTCCGCATGATTTCTCGGCCGACGGACGCAAGTTGCTGGTGACACGCTACGTGTCGATCAACGAGGCCTACCCCGGTGAAGTCGACCTGCAGAGTGGCAAGCTGCAGCTGTTTCCCGTGGACGGTGGGAAGGCGGCGTTCGGCGAGTTCGCCTATGCGCCAGATGGCAACGGCATCTTCTACGTTTCCGACGAGCACATCGGCGGGAAGCAAGAGGAGTTCCAGACCCTTCGCCATCACGGTCCAGGCATGAAGGCGCCGCGCGTGATCAGCGCGGGGATTCCATGGGACGTGACCGGCTTCGACATCGCTCCCGATGGCAAGCACATCGCCTACGCCACCAACGAAGACGGCATCAGCATTCTGCGCGTGCTGACCCTGCCCGGCCTGGAGCCGGTGACGCTGCCCAGAATTCCCGTCGGCGTGTTCGGCGATGCGGAATTTTCTCCCGACGGCAAGCGCCTGGCGCTGTCCCTCAACAGCGCCACCTCACCCAGCGATGTGTACGTGATCGATCTCGCAACCACGCAGCTGCAGCCCTGGACGCGCAGTGAAGTGGGTGGGCTCGATGCATCGACCTTCGCCGCACCGGAGCTGATCCGCTATCCCACCTTCGACAGCGTCGACGGCACGCCGCGCACCATCCCGGCGTTCTACTACCGCCCGGCCGGTGCGAAGCCGGGCCAGAAACTGCCGGTAGTGATCAGCATCCATGGCGGCCCCGAGGGACAGGCCCAGCCGACCTTCAATCCTTCCACCCAGTTCATGCTCAGCGAACTGGGCGTGGCGGTGCTGGTGCCCAACGTGCGCGGCTCCAGCGGCTACGGCAAGAGCTACCTGCAGCTGGACAACGGGCTGCTGCGCGAGGACTCGGTCAAGGACATCGGCGCGCTGCTGGACTGGATCGAGACGCAGCCCGGGCTCGATGCCACACGCGTGGGCGTGGCCGGCGGCAGCTACGGCGGCTACATGGTGCTGGCCGCGATGGTGCGCTATCCCGAGCGCATCCGCGCCGGCATCGATGTGGTTGGCATCTCGGATTTCCGTACCTTCCTACAGAACACCGAGAGCTACCGCCGCGACCTGCGCCGTGCCGAATACGGCGACGAGCGCAACCCGGAGATCGCGGCGTTTTTCGAAAGAATCGCCCCGCTCGGGCAGGCCGACCGGATCACCTCGCCGCTGTTCGTGGCCCAGGGCAGGAATGATCCGCGCGTGCCGTATACCGAAGCCGAGCAGATCGTCAAAGCGGTGCGCGGCAATGGCCAGCCAGTGTGGTTCCTGATGTTCGACGACGAAGGCCACGGCTTCCGAAAGAAGTCCAACAGCGACTACTACGGCGCGGCCAGCATGCTGTTCTGGCAGGAGCATTTGCTGGGGCCGGCCAACTAGCGCGCGAACGCGTGGCAAGACGCTCGGAATCAATGAGCGGCGGCTTTCGGCCAGTTACAGACATTCGCCGATGAAAACGTCCAAACTCTTTCAACATTGCGCAGGATGTTGGTGTCCGCGCACTTTGCGCCGGAGTCATTTCGAGTCGACTGCGGATGCTTACGCACCTTTTTTTTTGACTTCGGTTTTTTGTCACGCCAACGCTTCAATACGCAACGGTGGGTTACTCGACGCTGTCCTTCACCGTCCGCTGCGGGTCTTCCACTTCACCGCCGCCGAAGCGTGGATAAACCACCTTAGGCAGGCTGATCGTGAAGACGCAGCCCTTGCCGGGCACATCGCGCACAGACAGCGTCCCCCCATTTTCCTCAACCGCCTGCCGCGCGATCGAGAGCCCCAAACCCAAGCCTGACCTGTCTTCGCCAGCCTGGGTGAAAGGGTTGAACATCGTCTCTGCGGCACCAGGAGGAAGCCCTCCGCAGCTATCCTCGACGTCGATCAGCACGCGCTCTCCGACAGCACGGGCGCTGAGCGTGACTTCCGAATGCAGATGCGTGAACTTGAAGGCGTTCTGCAGCAGGTTGCCCAGTGCAGATGCCAACAGATCATGGTCTGCGTTGACGCTAAGGCTGGGATCGACCTCCGGCACGAAGAACGCGCAGCCACGCGCGGACGCCTCCATGGACGTGGTGATCTTGATGTCGGCGATCAGCTCGCGGACCGAAATCAGCGTGGAGTTGGATAGAGGGCCAGCACTTAAGCGTACTGAAGCCAGAGTCCGGTCGACCAAGCGTTTCAGACCGAGCAGGCTTCTGTCCAGCACGTCGCCGGTGGCGCCCGAGATCCCGACACTGCCGCTGCGGATCAGGGACAATGCCAGCATTGCGCTGGTCAAGTGGTTGCGGACCTCGTGTCCGAAAAAACCCAACTGCTGGTTCAGGGTTGCGGCCTGTCCATCGGCAACCAGCACATCGCGTTGCAGGCTGAATTCAGTCACAGCCCCGGCCATGGCATTGTCGAGGCAGCGGTTGAGCGTTTGGAAATCTTCCGGTGGGATCGGCGCCTCAAGTTCAACGGCCAAGCCGGTGATGGCCTGACACAGGTCGCCGTAGTCGTGAACCACTTGGTCAAGGGTGAGCCCCTGACGATGCAGTTCATTGCCGTGTTGTTTGGCGGAATCATCAATCTCTGAGACCGCTCCCGAACCTCCATCGGAAGGCCCTGAAATCTGCCGGCTGAGCATTGAATCAGATCTTTCTTCCGCCTCAAGCGTCCGGATCAGTTCGTCGAGAAAGACCGGAATGCCGAACTGGGTGCCAGGCCATGCTGGCAGTCCCACTGAACGTGCGTTCGCCTTGACTCGACATCTGTCGATCAACTCTTGGCGGTGCAGCTGAAGGAACTCATGCATCATCAACCTGATCCTACTCCTGCGCTGTGAAGAGTGCCCTCACCCTAATCCTGTAAGTCTTGTGGTTTCCTTCCAGATCCTGATTGCCTTCCAGATCCCACAGATCCCAAGCAATCGTCGTCTCGATGATCCGCATTCATCATCATCATCGACTGCGTTCAGTAGTGCTCAGGGACTCCATGCTGAATCGTATGTCTGCTGCGACGCAGACTCAGATTCCAGCCCAGGATTAATTTGAACACTGCAACTACGGCCACAACGGATTCCTCTCTTGAACATACTGTTCGCCCATTGCTGCGCCTGGCGCAATACATCACGGGAATGGAATCAACGTTCATCACCTCCATCGATTGGCAAAACCAGCGCCAGAAAATCCGCTTTCCGTTAAACCAGGGTGCGTTGGATCTCCCCAAGGGCATGAGTTTGGACTGGTGCGAACCGACGTGCCGGGCACTGTCTTTATCGGGACTGACGCATAGCGGTGCCATCGATTCGATGCTTCCGCTGACCGCTGGCGCGGCAAAACTCGGTATCAAATCATTGGTTACGGTTCCCATCTTGCAAGGCGACATTCCCATCGGCACTCTCTGTTGCGCAAGCGTGGAAAATACTGAATTGGACGCCAAGCAGTTGGAATGCATGCAACTCATCGCAGACGCCGTGCACCAGCAGATTGACGTCGATCGCAAAAGAGTCTCAGCGGAACTCCGGACCGCAAACGCCGAGCGTGATGCCGCTGATGCACGCGTTGCTGCCAAGCGCCATGCGGAGACGTCCGTACACATGGAACAACTTGCCAATACCGACGCGCTGACTGGGTTGAGGAACAGACGCGCATTCATGGCCCGATGGGAGGAGGAACTGGCCAGGTCCGGGCGACGGCACTACCCGATCGGATTGCTGTTAGTGGATGCCGA
>JBBSVH010000109.1:0-8697 GCA_038233685.1 Lysobacterales bacterium
CAAGCTCAAGCAGTGGCCCGACGACGATGCCGCGCTGCAGGCCGAAGCCGACGCGCTGAGCCAGGCCGCAGCGCCCGGCGATGCACGGGCGATGCCTTGGCACGCGGTCGGACGTGGGCAGTTGTCGCGTGGACGATTCCCCGACGCCGAGCAATCATTCCGTCGGGCGCTCGATGCCTACGACGGTGTTGGCGCGACGGAACTCCAGGCCGACTACCGGCGCGATTTCGGCGTCGCGCTCGCACAGCAGGGCAAACTCGATCAGGCGCTCGAGGCGATGCTGGCGTCGCAGTCCACCCGCAAAGCGCTGAAACTCCCTGATTCAGCCGAACTGCTGGGCAATCTGGCCGGCCTGTATCTGTACCTGGAGCGCTGGGATCGCGCGCTCCAACTCAGCCTGCGTGCGATTGCCGCCAGCGAACCCGAATCTACATTGCGGGCGAAATTCATCAACAACTCCGGGTCTGCCCTGTTTGGCCTGGGTCGACTGGAGGAGGCGCGCAAGCGCTTCGAAGAGTCGCTTGCGATGTCCGAGCGCATCGGCTCCCCCAGCCTGTCCCCGCTCAATAATCTCGCCTTCGTGCTGCTCAAGCAGGGCGAGACCCGAGAGGCCCTGCGTCGTTTCCAGCAGATCGAGGCGATGGCCACGCAGACCGGCGACCTGGGGCTGCTCGGCGTTGCCAACAAGAATATCGGCGAGGCCTGGATCGCACTGGGGAATCGACGTCGCGCCGACACGTACCTGCAGCGCGCACGCGCGAACTATGCCGAAAGCGACAACCGGCCCAAAGCCCTCGAGCTGTACCCCGTGCTGATCGACAACCTGCAAGCGCTGGGCCGCAGTAAAGAAGCGTTGCAATGGCTGCGCGAGTTCAAGACCCTCAGCGACGAGATGAACAGCGTGGCGTCGAACGAACGCATAGCCCAGCTCGAAGCCAACGCCGAACTCAAACGCAAGGACGCCGAGCTTGCCGTGCAGACGGCGCAGTTGGCTCTCAAACAGGCCGATGTCGACCGGTTGGAGGCGCAGGAGGCGAACGAGCGACTGCAGCGCAACGGACTGATCGCTGCCCTGGTGGCGGTGGGCTTGATGCTCGGCCTGCTGATGCTCCACATTGCCCTTCGCGCACGCGCCCATCGCACGTTGCTGCTCAAGAGCGAAGAGATCGAGGGGCAGCGGGAGCGTCTGCAGGACCTCAACGCCGTAATCCACCGCCAAAGCCAGGAAGATGCGCTGACCGGACTCTACAACCGCCGCCACCTGCAGGCGCTGCTGGATCCGGAAAGCCGCGACGCCCTCGACCGCACCCCGATCCTGGCGGTGGTCGCCGATCTGGATCACTTCAAGCGCATCAACGACGAGTTTGGCCACCCGGCCGGCGACAAGGTGCTGCAGCATGTCGCCGACGTGTTGCGCAGCTGCCAGCGCGAGGGTGACCGACTGATCCGCTGGGGCGGCGAAGAATTCATCTGGCTGTGCCGCGGCGCCACCGAGGCGCAGGCGCCGGAGCTGTGCGCACGTTTGCAGCGTGCCCTGGCCGAGCACCCCGCGCAAATCGAGGAGCGCAGCGTTCCCGTCACTGTTTCTCTCGGGTTCGCTCCCGCCACGATGTGGCCGCACCGGGCCGCCAACGTCGACCTCGCGATTCGCCTGGCCGACCAGGCGCTGTACCGCGCCAAGGACGCTGGCCGCAACACCTGGTCCGGCTACCGCGCCGGCAGCGAGCCGCCTTCGGATCTCGATCTGGATCGCTGTACGGCCGAGACGATGGAACGTGAGGGGTGGATTTCGCGCATGTCAGCCTGACCTGCCGCGAACACCCCACGCAGCAGCATCCTGCTGGAGCCGCGCGGAGCTCAGCGGCCACCTCCAATGGTGATGCCGTGCGCTACACAATGGCGCTGGATCTTCGACTGATGGACGGCGTCAGTCATCACGGGAGAGATCAGGCGCGGGGCCGCGTGCGTCATTCGAAAACCGGCCTTCGCATGGCTGTCGCGAGCTCCCTACCCGCCCGACAAGGGCTGACCATCGGCGACATCCGGTGCCGCGGCGCCTTCACGCACCTGCGGCGTGAGGTCATGCGCACGCTTGGCCGCATACATCGCCTCATCGGCGCAGCGCATCAGTGTGGCAGCGTCATAATCCGGGCCACGCTGGATACCGATGCCGATGCTCGGACGGATCAGGAGATGCTGACCTTCGAATGCCGTACCGCCGGCAACGCGTTCAAGGATCTTCGCGGCGATTTTCAGAGGACCCGCATCGATGTCAGCCACCGAGTCGAGCAGCACCACGAATTCATCTCCAGCCAGCCGCGCGACGACATCCTCGGTGCGCAGCGTGTCCAGTAGCGCGGCCGCAAACTCTTTCAGTACGTGGTCGCCCGCGGCGTGGCCGTAGGTATCGTTGACCCGCTTGAAGTCGTCCAGGTCGAGGAACATCACCGCCATCGGAGTGCTCGAGCGCTGCGCGCGGGCGACAGCAGCGGCCAGTTCCTCGTTCCATGCGGCACGATTGGGCAGGCCGGTGAGTTCGTCGCGCAGCACCTTGTCGCTCAGCATTCGGGAAAGACGAACCTGTGCGGTCTGGTCCTGGACCATCAGGTGGAAGCCCAGCGGAGCGGTCTCCACGCCGTCCATTCCTGGCGGACCCATCTCGGGGACGTAGGTCACGCGCATATGGTGTAGCTGGCGCTGACAATCGTGCACATCGGTGTCAAACGACACCGTCTGTCCGGCCAACACCCTCGCGACCATGGGCTCGACCATCCGGAACTGCTCGATGCCGAGAACCTCGTGCATGTGCTGGCCCACCACGTCGCTGGCGACACGGCCAAAAAACTCGGCGTGCGCACGGTTTACGAAGCGGTAGCGCAGGTCGGCGCCGACGTGCGCGATGAGCGCCGGCACGTTGTCGGTGATCGTGCGCAACTGGGTGGCCGTTGCCTCCAGCGCCTCGATGAGCCGCACGCGCACGCTGATGTCGCGCATGAACACGCTGAACACCTGCCCATCGCCGATGAGGACTTTCGATACCGTCATCTCGACCGGAAATTCGTAGCCGTCGCGGTGCCATGCCGGCTGCTTCCGGCGCTGGTTGAGCAGGTTGCCTTGCCCCGCATCTAGGTAGCCGCCCACGTCGGCAGGATCGGCCGCGCGCATTCGCGGCGGCACGATGACGTCATCGAAACGCTTGCCCATGACCTCGCTGCGCCGCCAGCCGAACGTAACCTCGGCAGCATGATTCCAATCGGTGATGGCGCCGGTCTCATCGCAGGCGACGAATGCATCGTGCGTATGTTCCAACACGCTGCGAAACTTCTGCTCGCTTTCCAGGAGCTGGCGCTCGGCCTGGTAGCGCTGGGTGAAGTCCTGCAGCTGGGACACGAAGTGCAGCGGCGCGCCCGTCGCGTCGTGCACCAGTGACACGGAAAGGTGCGCATGGATCACCGCGCCGCTGCGATGGAAGTAGCGCTTCTCCATCTGGTAGCGCCGAATCTTGCCGTTGAGCAGATCGCCCAGCAGCTGCAGGTCGGACTCCAGGTCATCCGGGTGGGTCAGGCGCTGGAAGTCGATCGCCAGCAGTTCGTCGCGCGAATAGCCGAACATCTCGCACAGTGCATCGTTGGCCTCCAGCCAGCGTCCTTCCAGCGATACCAGCGCCATGCCCTGCGCAGCTGCGGAAAAGGCCTCTGAGAACCGCTCGGACTCCAGGCGCGCCAGATCTTCGGCGGCCTTGAGCCGGGTCACGTCGTACATCACGCAGACTGCCCCGAGCAACATGCCATCGGCAGCACGCAACGGCTCGCCGTTGCAGCGCACGATCCGCACCGGCTGCCCGGCCGCGTGGATGATGATTTCCGCCTCGCGAACGTGCTCTCCCCGCAGGGCGCGCAGCAGCGGCACTTCATCAGTCGGGAGTAACGCATCGCCATCGGGCCGGTAGAGATCGAAGTGCTGCGCCCACTGTTCGGGCGGCAATGCGCGCGGATCGACGCCATGCCATTCGCGCGCGGTGCGGTTGAATTCACCCAGCAGGCCTGCGGCATTGCAGGTCACCACGCCGTCGGGCATCGCCTCCAGAAGCTGCATCAGGGTGGATTCCCGCGACTCGGCGCGGCGCAGCAACCGGCCCGTCTCCAGCGCTTCACTGGCCCGGCGCGCGAGCCGGGTCAAGCCGTCCCTCTGGTCTTCGGTCAGCACCCGCGGCTCGACGTCGATGGCGCACAGGGTGCCGTAGCGATAGCCCTGCGGTCCGACCAGCGGTACGCCGGCGTAGAAACGAATATGCGGCTCGCCAGTGACCAGAGGATTGTCGGCGAATCGAGGATCCAGCGCGGCGTCGGGAATTTCGAGCAGCGCGCCCTGCTGGATGGCATACGCGCAGAACGCCGCATCGCGCGGTGTCTCCTGCGCGTCCAACCCACAGCGCGCCTTGAACCACTGCCTGTCCGCATCGATCAGGCTGACCAGGGCAATGGGAACCTGGCAAATGATCGACGCCAGTTGCGCCAGGTCGTCGAACGCCTCTTCAGGCGCAGAGTCGAGCACGCCCAGGTCACGCAATGCCTCCAGTCGCGACAGTTCGCTCGCGTCAGCGATGGAGCGTGCGATTTCGGGATCGATCATGGGCGTCACGTGATTCACCGGGGCACTGTACTGCCAATGTGGCTTCGCCAGTGCGCAGCGCTGCGCTGGCGGCGGCAGTGCGGCGCTGGCGCACGGGATCGCGGCTGGAAGCCGCTTTCAAAAGGCGTGTACCGTCACGCCGTCGTCACGGAAGCGTCAGTCTCCACACACGGTGAAGGCCCCGCAGTGCGGTGCCTTCTTTGCCATGACGAATCGGACCTCTTACGCCAGCGTGCGTACCTTCTTTTCGCGCTCCCACTGCCGTGTCTTTGCGGCCTTGATGAATCCCTTGGTGTCGTCGACACCGACCACGCCTGCATCCTTGCCGATGCCGCCGGCCTTGAGCACCGCCTGCGCACCGCTGTCGGCGGCGATCGCCTTGAGGTGGCCGTAGGCGTCGCGAACCCAGTCCACCGCGGCGGCTTCCTTGGCCAGCATCTTGCCGCCTTCTTCCGACAACACCAGGGCGACAGCATCGAACACCATCGACGGGGTGCCTGCAAGCTGGCCATCAGCCGCAAGCATCTTGCCGTCGCTGAGCTTGGCCCCGCCAATTTTCGGGGCGACGATCTTGACGCTGGCACCGGCAGACTCTGCGGCCTTGCGCAGCGCTTTGATCGCGGCGGCATCGGAACCGTCGTGCACCAGGATGCCCACGCTGCGCCCCTGTAGCGTGTCCTTCATCTTGCCGATGATCTGCAGCGCGGGTGACTCCGGTCGATCCTCGGCGGCAACCGCGTGCGCAGTAGGCGGTGGCAACTTCAGCATGCCCAGACCGTCCGCTACGCGCTGCGCAAGATCCGCGTCGATGTTGCGCAGGTGCGCGACCACCGCTTCGCGGATGTGCGGCGTCTCCACCTTGGACTGCTCGAACACGAGCGCCGACGCGATGTGCGCCTGCTCGTATTTCGTCTGGCTGCGATAGAACTGCCGCGCCTGGCTGTAGTGGTCGGCGAAGCTCTCCGGTCGGATGCGGCCCTTTGCTGCGTCATCACCGTCCTGCACGGCAAGGCGCTCGGCGAAACTGCGGAACCCGGCAGGCGTGGCGCGCGCGGACTTCGGGTCCAGCGAGCTCGGCTCGTAGGCGACGCGGCCCTTGGGCTGGCCCATCTGCATGTGGCCGTCGCGCTGATGGTTGGCGAACGGGCATTTGGGCGCGTTGATCGGGATCTGGTGGAAGTTGGCCGAGCCCAGCCGCGACAGCTGGGTGTCCAGGTACGAGTGCAGGCGCCCCTGCAGCAGCGGATCATTGCTGAAGTCAATGCCGGGCACCACGTGTGAGGGGCAGAACGCGACCTGCTCGGTTTCGGCGAAGAAATTGTCGGGCCAGCGGTCCAGCACCATCTTCCCGATCACGGTCAGCGGCACGAGCTCCTCGGGGATGAGTTTGGTCGGGTCCAGATGGTCAAACGGAAATCCGTCCGCCTGGTCCTGGGTGAACAGCTGCACCGCCAGCTCCCACTCTGGAAAGTCACCCGCCTGGATGGCCTCGAACAGGTCGCGGCGGTGGAAATCGTTGTCCGCGCACTGCAGCTTCACCGCTTCATCCCATACCGTGGACTGGAGCCCCAGTTTTGGCCGCCAGTGGAACTTGACGAAGGTGCTGTCGCCTTTGTCGTTGAGCAGGCGGAAGCTGTGGATGCCGAAGCCTTCCATCATCCGCAACGAGCGCGGCAGGCCGCGGTCGCTCATCGCCCACAGCACGGTGTGGAAGGATTCGGGCGTCAGCGAGACGAAGTCCCAGAACGTGTCGTGCGCGCTGCCGGCCTGCGGGTAGCCGCGGTCGGGCTCCATCTTCACCGAATGGATCAGGTCCGGGAACTTGATCGCGTCCTGGATGAAGAACACCGGAATGTTGTTGCCGACAAGGTCCCAGTTGCCTTCCTTCGTATAGAACTTGACCGAGAAGCCACGCACGTCGCGCGGCGTGTCGACCGAGCCGGCACCGCCGGCGACCGTGGAGAAACGCGTGAAAAGCGGCGTCTTCTCGCCAACCTCGGTGAGGATCTTCGCCGTGGTGTACTGCTTCAACGACCTGGTCAGCTGGAAGGTGCCGTGCGCGGCGGAACCACGCGCATGCACGATGCGCTCGGGAATGCGCTCGTGATCGAAGTGGGTGATCTTCTCGCGCAGGATGAAATCCTCCAGCAGCGTCGGCCCGCGCGGCGTGGCCTTGAGCGAGTTCTGGTTGTCCGAAAGCGGCGTGCCCTGGTTGGTGGTCAGCGTGGCGTGCTTGCCCTCGACCATCTGCTGCAGCTCATCGCCGTGGCCCCGCTGGCTGGACGGCGAGGCGCTTTTCGATCCCGCTGTCTTGGCTGCGGGCGGCGCCTTGGGCTTGCCTGAACTCGTGGTGTTGGAAGGCTTCTTGGCCGTGGCCATGGTGAAATCCTGAGTCTGGGAGAGCGGACCGCCAAGATGAACCTGCGCGCGTTATGGCACCGTCGTTCCTGGCGGCAATGCAGCCCCTCAAGCCCCCGCCATCAGTCATTTGTTTCACTCGCACTGCAAGCGGAGAGATCCGCGCAGTGCGGACGCCCCCACTACGTCGCCGCCTTTTCGGAATGTGCTTCCAGATTCGGCTAGACCACGAAAGGATCAGGATGACCTGGTCCTGTTGGTAGGCTACGGTTCACCAGTCGTGAGCGAGCTAACCATGTCCGAAACTCTGACCCTTGCCATTGCGCAGATCGCTCCCCTCTGGCTCGACCGCGCGGCGACGCTAGCCAAGGTGGCGCACCAGGTGCGTGAGGCCGCGGTCTCCGGCGCACGCCTGGTGGCCTTCGGCGAAGCGCTGGTGCCGGGTTATCCGTTCTGGATCGAGCACACCGATGGCGCGCGCTTCGAATCTACCCTGCAAAAGAGCCTGTTCGCCCACTACGCGGCGCAGGCGGTGGATCTGTCGCGCGATCACCTGGCACCGGTGCGCGATGCCGCGCGCGCGGGTCGGATCTGGGTCGCGCTGGGCTGCATCGAGCGCGCACGCGACCGCGGCCACAGCGTGTACTGCTCCCTGGTTCTGATTGATGACACTGGCGAGGTCCGCAACGTGCATCGCAAGCTCATGCCGACCCACGAGGAGCGGCTGGCGTGGGCGCCCGGCGACGGGCACGGCCTGCGCTGCTTCGGCATCGACGGCTTCACGGTCGGCGGCCTCAACTGCTGGGAAAACTGGATGCCGCTGGCCCGTTCGGCGCTGTACGCGCAAGGCGAGGATCTGCATATCGCCACATGGCCCGGCAGCGCACGCAACACCCAGGACATCACCCGCCACATCGCGCGCGAAGGCCGCAGCTACGTGGCGTCCGTGAGCGGCCTGCTGCGCCGCGAGGACATCCCCTCCCATATCCCGCATGCCGACCTGCTTCGCGAGGCACTGCCCGAAGTCTGCGCCGACGGCGGATCGTGCATTGCCGGGCCCGACGGCAGCTGGGTGCTACCGCCGTGCATCGGCAAGGAACAACTGCTGCTGGCCGAACTGGATCTGGCCAACGTGCGCGCAGAGCGCCAGAATTTCGACCCGTTCGGCCATTATTCGCGACCGGACGTACTGCAACTGCAGGTCAATCGCGCTCGCTCCAACGGCGCGCGCTTTTCGGACGACTGACCGCGAGGGACGCCAGGCCGGTCATCTGCGTTGCGTACTGGCAGCACATTCCATGCATCGCCGCGTCCCAGCGTCCCCGCTTTCCCGAAATCCCGCGAGCGTCCCGTCGCATTGCGATCCACTTCGTCTGTGCAGCAGACGTGGCTGACTGCCCGACGGCACAGCCATCCAACGTGGCCCTGCTTCCACACCAGATGCGTGTCGCGGTTACTCCGCCGCAAGCTTGCGATGCATGCGCTCGTAGTCCTTGCGGTACTGACGTGCCAATCGGGTCTTCTCTGCATCACTCAGGATCTTCCCCGATACCTGGAAGAACTTCTTCTCTTCCTCGCGCAGGTGGTGGTGGACCTTTTCCGACAGCTTGCGCGCGGTCTCGATCCAGGCCTCGCCGGCGGGCTGCAGCTTCTGCAGGTCGGCCATCAGCTCGTCGATGGCATGGTGTTCGGACAAGGCGTGGCGGG
>JBBSVH010000110.1:0-8606 GCA_038233685.1 Lysobacterales bacterium
CTGGGGTAAAGCCGGCCAAAAGGGCACGCGCCAGGCTCATGCGCTGCGTCTGGCTGAGGCCGCTGCGTGCCTGCAGTGCACTATTCGCACGCGCGTACGCCTGCAGTCGAGCCTCCCATTGCGCCCTCTGTTGATCGAGATCGGCAAAGCGGTCCGCCGCCTCGGCGCCCAACAGTGCCGTTCGTTCGGCGTGACGTTCGGCGGCGCTCGAATGCTGACGATCGAAGTCGCCGTCCAGCTCCAACACCTGCTGGCGCATCGCTGCCTCTTTTCGCGCTTCAGCGTAGCCGGGCGATCGCGCCTCCAGTTCGATCTGTTCCGACGCACGCTGCCCCGGGTTGCTGCCTGCTTCGCGCTGCAACTGCTGCAGGGAGAGGACCCTCGTTGCTTCGGTTTCCTCCTCGCCGAAGAATCCTTGGGCCGCGCTCGGTCCAAGCATGCGGTCGCGCAGCGCATGCACCGCATCCAGGCGCTCGCGTAGATCCCCGATGTCGGCCAGACGCGTGCTGGCCTGCTGGTATGCCACGTAGCGATCAAACCAAGCCAGCACGTCCAGGCGTTGCGCCGGGGTCATCTGCAGGGCCAGGTCGCTGGCCAGGCGTGCGCGGAGCGTGGACAGCTCCTGCTCACCCAGGCCGGCGAGATACCAGTCGAAATACCTTCGAAGTTCGGCGTCAGTGACGGGATTGCCCTGGCTGTCGAAACGCACGCCACCGTCGGCGCTGGTGCCTTGCTGTGATGCAGGCAGCGATGCAGGCGTGGAGGCCCTTCCAGCGAGCCAGGACGATGACGCATTGGCATCGACCGCCAGCGCGCGCTCGCGGAGCGGTTGAGCATTCCCAGCCGACCCGCTTCGCCAAAACGCACTTCCGATGATCAGCGCCAGCGCAATCGCGCCGACGCCGAGCGTCAGGCGCCGGCGTGCCGTCCACACAGGCCTAGAGTCCGAGGTTCTTCAGGCGATTGGCGTGGCTGCGATAAACACTGGGCGGGCTGGGTGAGAAGAGACCTCGCAGGGCAAGCGTCTGGTTGACTTCGTCCAGATGGTTCCACGGATAGTTGTCGCGTAGCACCTTGCCCCAGTGCGAGGAGCAGCGCGCCACCAGGCCGTCGTTGGCGCTGAAGCCAAAGGCCAGGGACGCGACGCTGAGGCCGGGGTCGATTGGATCGAGCAGGTTCGTATACACCGACGTGCCGCCCATGGAGTAATAGCGGACACCATTCGCCACCTCTGCGCCGCTGCCGCAGGTATACGAAGGTTTGCCCTGGGGATGCCTGTTGTTGAAGGTCACCGAACCGGCAGTGCTCAGGGATTCCAGGGCGCCAATCGCGTCCTGCGGATCGCTGTCGCCGGACAGGAATTCGATCACGTTGCCCAACGCGGTGACGAAGCCGGCGACGATCGTGCGGCGCAGCGAGCTGTCTGGCGCCGCATTGCCGATCGCGTCGGCCACCTTGCTGCCAAAATGCGGGGCGCCCATCGTGGTGACCGACGCCACCAGATCCGGTCGCACCGAAGCCACATAGCGAGCCGTCGGCCCGCCCTGGCTGTGCCCGACCAGATTGAATTTCTGGAAGCCGTACAGCGCGCGCAGGGTGTCCAGTTCCGCGATGACCTGTTCGCCGCGTACTGCTGAAAGATTTGCTGCCGACACGTTGACCGCGTACACCTTTGCGCCACCGGCGCGAAGTTCCTGGGGGATCATGAACCAGTAGTCGTAGCTGCCCAGCAGCTTGTCGAACCCGAGCAGCCCGTGCACCAGCACAATGGGGTACTTGGTTTTGGTGTAGGTGCTCTGTGCAGATGCGGGCATGACGATGCCCAGGCACAGCAGCACGGCGAGCAGTCCGCCAGCGTAAAGCGTCTTGCGCATGATCCCCTCCAGGATACGGCCCGGTATGGAGCCATTGGCGACTATCACCGAACGCTGGCGTATGGTCACGACGCGCCGCGGTAGCTGCACTGCAGCAAACAATATCGACAGGAAAAAATCGGCAGGCGTGGGTCGCTTCAATCGTCCCGCGAAGACGCGTGGCGAAACTTTGCGCTCGACCGGTGATCGCAGCCTGTCAGTGGCGGCTCTGGTCGAGCGCGCAGGCGGACCCGATCGGTTACTGACTCGTTGCAGGACGGCTCAAGGGCCGCGCTGCGGAAACGTCTGGCAGGTCACACCCGCGCTTTGATCACGGCGCACAGGGACGCGCTCGCCGCCCTTGCGCGCTGGTGACCACGCGCCTGCGATGCTCGCCTCGATCTCCTTTGGCACGGTAGCCCGGCCGTTCCCGCGCCCACTAGGTTGCGCGCTGGCGCAGGCCCTGGGTGATCGATTCCACCAGCGCCTCCGCATTCCACGGCTTCGCCAGGAAATCATGCAGTCCCGCCTCCCGTCTCGCGCGCTCCACTGCTGCCGTTTCGGCCTGGCCCGACAGCATGATCTTGACCACTGCCGGGAAGCGTTCGTGGGCCTTGACCAGGAATTCGTCACCCTTCATGCCAGGCATCAGCCAATCGGACACGATCACCAGCAGCGTGTGGCCATCCAGCGCCAGTTCGTCCAGCAACTCCAGCGCCTCTTCCGCACTCTCAGCCGCGTCGATGTGGAACTCGCTCCCGAACGCGCGTCGCAACTGGTCCTTCAAGGCCGTCAACACGATGATTTCGTCGTCGACGCACAACAACACTCCCTTTTCCATCATCCGACTCCTGCAATTGGCAAACTGACGGTGAAGGTACTGCCGCGGCCAACCTCGCTCTCGACGAAGATCTGGCCGCCATGTTTTTCAACGATCTTGCGCACGATGTCCAGGCCCAGGCCGGTGCCTTCGCCCGCCGGCTTGGTGGTGAAGAACGCTTCGAAGATCCGCTCGCGCACTTCCGCGGTCATGCCGCAGCCGGTATCACTCACTGACACCAGGGCATTGGCCCCGTCGCGGCGCAGGCCCAGGGTCAGCTGCCCCTTGTGGTCCATCGCCTGCAGGGCGTTGTGGACCAGGTTGGTCCACACCTGATTGATCTCGTCCGGCAGGCAGCGCACCGGCGGCAGGTCTTCGAACTGGCGCACCAGCTCGATGCCGTGCTTGATCTGGTTCTGGTAGATCGTCAACACCGTCTCCAGCCCCTCGCGCAGGTCCGAGTCGACCCACACCTGCACCCCGCCGAAGCGCGAGAAGGACTTGAGCGCAAAGATGATCTTGGCCACCCGATCGACGGCGGTATTGATGTTGTCGGCGTTGGTGGTGATGGTGGCGATGCCGTGGGCCGTGTCCAGGATGCGATCGGAGGCCGGATGACGCAGCAGGGGCAGCACCGCGTCCAGGTCGGTGTACGACTGCAGCTGCACCAGCAGGCCTGCGCTGTGCCGCGCCTGTGCCAAACCAAGTGCCTCGAGCCGCTCGGTCACCTCGCGCACGATAGCGCGCTCCTCGCGCGTGCTCAGCACCGTCCTGGGCTGGCTGGCGCGCTTCAGCAGTTCGCTGAAATGCAGGCGATGGGCTGCGTCGAGTTCATCCAGCAACGCGGGCAAATCCAGCAGGGCGTTGTCGATTGCTTCGGAAATGTTCTGACCGCTCGAGCGGATCGCGCCGATGGGCGTGTTGATTTCGTGCGCCACCCCGGCGATCAGCTGGCCCAGTGCCGCCATCTTCTCCGAGTGCACCAGATGCGCTTCGGCCTGGTGCAGATCGAGCAGGGACTGCGCGGCCTGCCGGCGCGCCGCTTCGGCAGTGGCATAGGCATCGGCGTTGGCCAGGGCGATGGCCGCATAGGACGTCGCCGAGCGGAACACTTCCAGGTCGCGCTCGTGATAGGCATCAGCCTGGTGGCTTTGCACCGTAACCACACCGATGCGCCTGCCATTGGCGATCAGCGGGCGGAATACCGCTGAAAGAATCGGCGCAGACTCCTCGAGGTTCCAGGCCGTAGGCGCGCTGTCGAGCTGGGTCTCATTGAAGAGGGTGAGTTCGCGGTCCTCGCGGAAGGTCAGTACGGCCAGCGACGTGGGATGGTCCAGCGGGTACGAGTTGACCGGATCCACAACGCCGTTCTCGATGTAATAGACGTAGTCCAGTGAATTTCCGTCGGGCGACAGCAGCGCCACCCCGAAGGCATCCATCGGCAACAGCGCGGCGACATGCCCCTCCATCGCCTTGCAGATGGCCAGCACATCCAGGCTGCCGGTCAGATCCTTGCCGATGTCGCCCAGCAGGCGCAGCGTTTCGGCGGAGGCGGCGAGTTCGTCGTTGGCCTGCTTCAGCGCGATATTGGACTGCCAGCGCGCGACGATCGCGGCGACATGGCTGGCGACGTAGTTCAACAGGTCCAGGTCGGCCTGCGTGTAGGTAATGTCAGCGGTGTAGCTTTGCACGATGATCAGGCCATAGACCTTGTCCTGCGCGATCAAAGGCGCTCCCATCCAGCTGCTGAAGTCCACCACGCCACGCGCCGCACGAATCTGGCCTGCGGCCACCAGCGATTCGAACAGGGGATGATCCAGCAGCCACGGCAGGCGGCTGCGGATCACCAGCGAGGAAATGCCCTCGCCATACGGAAAGCACTCCAGCACCTCGTTGGGGTCCTCGTCGACCAGGTATTGCTGGCGGATCAGGCCCTCATCGGCGTCGTAGGACGCGATGATGAAGTTCTTCGCATACATCAGCCGGCCAACGATCTCGTGCAGCTGCACGTAGTGTTCGTGCTGCGGGCTGTCGGCCGCCGACAGCGCGGCAATCTCGTACAGCGCGCGCTGCAGCTCCTCGCCGCGACGGCGTTCGGCCAGCTCGATCTCGAGGCTTTCGATGCGCTTGGCCAGGCGGACGCTGTCCTCAGGCATTTTCAATCTCCACCCGGTTGCGGCCTGCATGCTTGGCCCGGTACAGGGCCGCGTCGGCGCGCGCCAGCAGGGTCGCGGCGCTGTCATCGAGCCGGCAGGTGGCGATGCCAAAGCTCGCCGTGACCTGGCCCACGCCGGGGAAATGATGTGCCGCTATCGCCTCGCGCAGCTTCATGGCCGCGTGCAGGCAGGCCGCGCTGTCGCTGTGGCGGCAGACCACCACAAACTCCTCGCCACCCAGACGTCCCAGCGCATCGGCCTCGCGCGTGTGCTCGCGCAGCAGCTTCGCCATCCCGACCAGCACGTCGTCACCAGCGGCATGGCCATGGGTGTCGTTGACGCGTTTGAAGTGGTCGATGTCGAGCATGATGATCGACATCTCTACCTTGTAACGTCGGGCCAGAACCAGTTCCTGGTCGAGCAGTTGGTCGAGCTTGCGACGGTTGTACAGGCCAGTCAGCTTGTCGGTCACCGACAGCACTTCCAGCTGCCGGTTCTTTTCCCGCAGCTCTTCGGTGCGCGCGGCCACGGTGTCTTCGAGCTCGGCATTCATGCGCCGCAGCTCCTCGTTCTGGCGGACCATATCGCGTTCCTGCCAGTACGCGCGTATCGCCGCGCGCACGGTGAGCACGATGTCGTCGTTGAGGAATGGCTTCTCGAGGAAGCGGTACAGGTTGGCGTCGTTGATGGCGCGCTTGACCCCGGACATGTCGCTCTGGCCGGTGAGCAGGATCTTGATCGTGTTTGGGGATCGTTCGTGCAGCCGCACCAGCAACTCGTCCCCGCGCAGGCCCGGCATCATGAAATCCGAAATCACCAGGCCCAGTTCGCTGCCCTGGGCCCGCAGCTCGGATTCAATCTCCAGGGCTTCGTCGCCGCTCTCGGCAAATTCAACCTGCAGCTCCGGCCCGAAATGACTCGACAGCATGCTGCGCAGCGCGTTCAGCACTGTCGAATCGTCGTCCACGCACAGGATGATGGTGTTTTTGTCCAAGACGTACTCGGGGTTTGTATGCCCTCATGTGGCTACAGCTAAACATGTCCAGTCCGGAAAAAACAGGAAAGGCGGGATCGTCGAACGAACATGTTCCGTCGGGAGGCTCTTGCGGGCCGCCGCGGCGGCTCCAGCTTTGATCGCGCGGCGGAGGGGTGGACCGATCGTGGGAGAATGTGGTCCAGCATGGCACTACGGTGCGGGCGCCGGACCTGATCGCTGGCGAACCCGACCCGGTAGTTCGGCTTCGTGCTTTGGGAACGTGCTTCCAACGGGCTATTCTTTAGCACAGCTTCTCTACAGGGACCCTTGCCATGCCTTGTGACTTTGCCTGTGTTGCCACCCGATGATCCGCTGACGCCCGCGGCTACGCCAGACGTGCCCGCCTTCCTGCAGGAGGGGGGTGAGATGGGCGAGCACATGCGCCGATTTGACTGGTCGGGCACCGCGCTTGGTCCGGTGGAGGATTGGCCTGCCTCGCTGAAGACCGCGGTCAGTCTGCTGTTGCGCGCTCGCCAACCGATGTACATCGGCTGGGGACCTGACCTGTTGTCGATCTACAACGACGGCTACATCCCGATCTGTGGCACCAAGCACCCGGGCGCGCTTGGACGACCCATGTCCGACGTGTGGGCCGAAGAGTGGGAGAAGCTGCTGCCGTTGAATGTCGCGGTGCTTGGTGGCGAGTCGTTCTGGCTGGAGAATGAACCCTTCCTTTTGAAAGGCCGCGCGGACGAAGAGCTCAGCTACTTCAGTTTCTCCTACACGCCGCTGCTGGATGACGACGGTCGCGTGGGCGGCATTTTCTGCTCGGCAATCGAGACCACGTCGGCCATTCGCCTGGCGCAGAACGTCGATGCCGAGCTCCGCCGCCAGCACCAGATGTTCCAGCAGGCGCCAGGGTTCATCGTGACCATGCGTGGCCCTGATCACGTGGTCGAATTTGTAAACGACGCGCATGTCCGCCTGTTTGGCAGCTATCACTGGCCGGGCAAGCCGGTACGCACGGCCTTCCCTGACATAGAGGGACAGGGCTTTTTCGAGATGCTCGACCAGGTCTATTGCACCGGTGAGCGAATCCTGTTCAATGGAGCGCCGGTGCGTTACCGGCCAGGCCCTGGTAACGAGGAGGTCGTGCGCCACCTGGACTTCATTTTCGCACCGATCGTGGACGATACCGGGGCGGTGGCAGGGATATTCTGCGAAGGGCAGGACGTCACCGAGGCGCTGGCGGCGCGCAATGCGCAGCAAGCCCTGCAGCAGGAGTTGGAGCAATCGGCTGCGGCGTTGACCGAGGCCAACCGGCGCCAGTCGGAGTTCCTGGCGACCCTGGCGCACGAACTGCGCAATCCACTGGCCCCCATCCGAAGTGCGCTTGCTGCCATACGGCGTTCTGACGGCGATGTAGCGGTGGATGCACGGATGCGCGACGTGCTTGACCGGCAGGTGGCGGTCATGAGCCGCCTGATCGATGACTTGATCGATATCGCGCGTATCACCGGGGGCAAGCTGGAACTACGCCGGCAGGACACCGATCTGAAACAGATCCTCGAGCAGGCGGTAGAGACCAGCCTGCCGCTGATCCAACAGCGGCGCCATGCGCTGAGGCTCGACGTGCCTGACACGGCCCTGCCGGTAAACGCAGACCCGGTTCGCATGTCCCAGGTGGTGAGCAACCTGCTCAACAACGCCGCCAAGTACACGCCAGAAGGCGGTGTGATCACCCTGTCTGCCCGCGCTGAAGGCAGCGAGGCGATTGTCGAAATAGCGGACACCGGGATCGGGCTTCACGCTGACGCCCTTGCCACGGTATTCCAGATGTTTGCCCAGGTCAGCGGCGGAACGCCCGCAGGGCAGACCGGGCTTGGCATCGGCCTGGCGCTGGTGAAGCAACTGGTGGATCTGCACGATGGATCGGTCATCGCAGAAAGTGATGGCATCGGGTTTGGCGCGCGGTTTCGGGTGAGCATCCCGTCGGGGCACAAGGCACTCACTGACCTGGTCACGGTGACCGCCTGCGGGGCGCCAGGCCTTGAGGCGCGACCCTTGCGGATCGTCGTTGTGGACGACAACCAGGATGGCGCAGACACGCTGTCGACCCTGCTGCAGATCATGGGTCACCAGGTGCACGTGGCGTACGACGGAGCGGACGGGATCATGCTGGTTCGCCAGGCGCTGCCGGACGTGGCGTTCCTGGACATCGGAATGCCGCAAATGGACGGTTACGAAGTGGCCCGCGCGCTGAGATCCGATGCCTCGAATGCGCAGACGTTGCTGGTGGCACTGACCGGCTGGGGAACCGATGAGGATCGCGCGCGTGCCATCGATGCCGGCTTCGACTTCCACCTCACCAAGCCCGTCGGTCCCGCTGAGGTCGAAGACCTGCTGGCTTCCGTCCAGTTGCAAAGGTCGGTCGAACCAGAGCGCACCTTGCCTTGAATCTGCAGGAAGGTGCTTCGTTCTTTGACTGGCCTACTTCCCCGGGTCCCAAATGCCAGGCTGGAGAATCCGGAGCGGTTCATGCTGCCGGATCTCAATTGTTGTCCCAAAGCTCACGTCCACTGTGCGAGATTGCGGGTCCACCTCAGCAAGGAACTCCCATGGGCATCATTGATTTCGTAAAGAACGCCGGCGAAAAGCTCTTCAAACCTGGCGAAGCGAAGCGCGAGACAGCGATCGAAACGCATCTTGCCAGCTTTGGCATCAGCGGGATCAGCGTCGAGGTTGACGGCGACAAGGCAACCCTGACCGGCACCGCGAAAGACACCGCAACGCGTGAGAAG
>JBBSVH010000111.1:0-8327 GCA_038233685.1 Lysobacterales bacterium
CGGCATCATGTGGGATGGCCGCGAGACGATCACGCCATTTGTGCCGCCCATGCACGCCGGCGAAAGCAACTCGGCCCTGCTGGGTGCCCTGTTCAACCAAGCGGCGACCGCCACCGAAGGCCATGCCGAAGGCCTGCACCCGACGCGACAACAGGCCGACGACATCGTTGCCTTCGAAACCGGCCTGACGACGGCGCAGATTCTGGACGACATCGCCGGGTTCCTCAACGAGGACGATGCGGCCGGGGGCCCGCGGATACTGGCCAACCAGCGCTTCCATGTCGGGATCAACGACACGCTCGGCGAAGACCCCACCGGTACTCCGTTCGATTCCCGGGCGATGGGCCTGTTTACTGCATGGGAGAACCTGCGACCCCATGGTGTGCAGGATCGCGAGCGCGCCGCAATCGCCCGTGGCGAACGTGTATTCAACGAAAGGTCGCTGACAATCACCGGCGTTGCCGGCCTCAACGATGCGCTCGGTGTGCGCAGCATCTCCGGCACGTGCACCACGTGCCACAACGCCCCCAATGTTGGGAACCACACCGTCACTTTGCCCCTGGACATCGGATTGACCGATGCCTCGCGACGCACTCCGGACATGCCACTGTATACGCTGCGCAACAGAGTCACCCACGCTTCGATTCAGACCACGGATCCCGGGCTGGCACTGATCACTGGGAAATGGAAGGACATCGGCAGGTTCAAGGGCCCGACGCTGCGCGCGCTGGCCGCGCGGCCGCCGTATTTCCACAACGGTTCCGCCGCGTCGCTGGACGAGGTCGTGGGTTTCTACGACGCGCGCTTCCACATGCAGCTGAGCCCTCGCGAGAAGCGCGATCTGGTGACGTTTCTGCGCGCTCTTTGAAGGCGCCATCACACGCTGGCGGGACAAGGCTGTGCAAGCCATCGCCGCCTGCTGGAGGGTGGCGCATGCTGAATTGTGACAAGGTTCTGGTCGCGGCTCTGTCGCGAGACAGTTGCAAGGCCAGATCGAGCTCAGGGAGGATGGAGGCAACGCGGCCAATGTGGCATCGATAGGGGATCTTCCGCTCGAGTAGACCCGGGATGCTGCGATCCCGCGCCACGCCCGACATAAAGAAAAACCCCGCCTCGCGGCGGGGTTCTCCGTGCAGCAGGAAGCAGGATGGACCGGATCAGAAATCCATGCCGCCCATGCCGCCCATGCCGCCACCCATGCCGCCACCGCCGCCTGCCGGCTCGTCCTTCTTCGGCGCCTCGGCAACCATCGCCTCGGTGGTGATCATCAGGCCGGCGATCGAGGCTGCGTTCTGCAGCGCCGAGCGGGTGACCTTGGTCGGGTCCAGGATGCCGAACGCGATCATGTCGCCGTATTCGCCGGTCTGGGCGTTGTAACCATAGTTGCCGGTGCCGGCCGAAACATTGTTCAGCACCACCGACGGCTCTTCACCGCAGTTGGCCACGATCTCTCGCAGCGGCGCTTCCATGGCGCGCTTGGCGATGTTGATGCCGTGGTTCTGGTCTTCGTTGGCACCCTTCAAATCGCCCAGTGCCTGCAGCGCGCGGATCAGCGCAACGCCGCCGCCCGGGACCACGCCCTCTTCCACCGCAGCGCGCGTAGCGTGCAGGGCGTCTTCCACGCGTGCCTTCTTTTCCTTCATCTCGATCTCGGTCGATGCGCCGACCTTGATCACCGCCACGCCGCCGGCCAGCTTGGCCACGCGCTCCTGCAGCTTCTCGCGGTCGTAGTCCGAAGAGGTGTCTTCGATCTGCGCCTTGATCTGCTTGATGCGGCTTTCGATGTTGGCGGTCTCGCCGGCACCGTCGATGATCGTGGTGTTTTCCTTGGTCACCTGGATCTTCTTGGCGCGGCCCAGGTCCTGCAGGGTCGCCTTCTCCAGCG
The DNA here is from genome assembly GCA_038233685.1 of Lysobacterales bacterium. Classification (GTDB taxonomy): domain Bacteria; phylum Pseudomonadota; class Gammaproteobacteria; order Xanthomonadales; family Xanthomonadaceae; genus Pseudoxanthomonas_A. The sequence continues at coordinate 1,886 of JBBSVH010000111.1, forward strand.
ACAGGCCGACTTCCTCGGAGATCACCACGCCGCCGGTCAGGGTGGCCATGTCTTCCAGCATCGCCTTGCGACGGTCACCGAAGCCCGGCGCCTTCACGGCGCAGACCTTGACGATGCCGCGGATGGTGTTGACCACCAGCGTGGCCAGGGCCTCGCCTTCCACTTCCTCGGCCACGATCAGCAGCGGCTTGCCGGACTTGGCCACGCCTTCCAGCACGGGCAGCAGGTCGCGCACGTTGGAGATCTTCTTGTCGTACAGCAGGATGAACGGGTCATCCAGGTCGACCGACATCGACTGCTGGTTGTTGACGAAGTACGGCGACAGGTAGCCGCGATCGAACTGCATGCCCTCGACCACGTCCAGTTCGTTGTCCAGGCCCGAGCCTTCTTCAACGGTGATGACGCCTTCCTTGCCGACCTTCTTCATCGCGTCGGCAATGATGTTGCCGATTGACTCGTCGGAGTTGGCCGAGATGGTGCCGACCTGGGCAATGGCCTTGTCGTCAGCGGTGGGCTTGCTGATCTTCTTCAGCTCGGCCACGGCGGCGATGACCGCCTTGTCGATGCCGCGCTTGAGGTCCATCGGGTTCATGCCGGCGGCAACCGCCTTGGACCCTTCACGGATCAGCGCCTGGGCCAGCACGGTGGCGGTGGTGGTGCCGTCACCGGCGTTGTCGGAGGTCTTGGAAGCCACTTCCTTGACCATCTGCGCGCCCATGTTCTCGAACTTGTCGGCAAGCTCGATTTCCTTGGCGACGGACACGCCGTCCTTGGTGATAGTGGGGGCGCCGTAGCTCTTCTCGAGCACGACGTTGCGGCCCTTCGGACCGAGCGTTGCCTTGACGGCATTGGCGAGAATATTGACGCCGCGCACCATGCGCGAACGTGCGTCTTCACCGAAACGGATTTCTTTGGCGGACATGTGTGGAACTCCAGAAAATTGATGGGTTACAGGTCTTGTTCTACGCGTAGATCCGAGCTTGCTCGGATGCCTTTTGGCTTTGAGCCAGGCAGCCGAGAAAGCTCGGCTCTACGAATAAGGAAAGGCTCAGCCGATGATCGCGAAGATGTCGTCTTCCTTGACCACCAGGAAATCGGTGCCGTCCAGCTTCACTTCCGTGCCGCTGTACTTGCCGAACAGGACCTGGTCGCCGACCTTGACCTTGGGCGCGCGCACGCTGCCGTTGTCCAGGGCCTTGCCTTCGCCGACGGCGATGACTTCACCCTTGATGGGCTTTTCGGTGGCCGAATCCGGGATGACGATACCGCCGGAGGACATTTTTTCTTCTTCGGTACGCTTGATCACGACGCGGTCGTACAGGGGCTTCAAATTGCTCATTTCAATCCTTTTAAGTGATTGATTGCATTGGGAAAGTGGCGAGGATCTTAGCACTCCCTTACTGGGAGTGCCAGCCGCGCAGGCGCTGAAACCCGGCAAAGCCGGGCATGCACGACAGATTGGGGAGGGTCGCAGGGCTTTCAAGGGGGCTCAAGGCACTGCAGACAAAAAAAGAGCGCGCATGACAGGGGCATGCGCGCTCTCTCCAGGAGTTGTCTTGTGTCCTTACGCGGCAGTGCGACCCTTTGCCTATCCCCCCTGGTCGACGTCCTAATCGAGCCTGCATCCTGCTGGCGACCACAGGATTACCCGTGATCCGGGACATTGGGAAGCCATGCCCTCCCGAAACCACGGCTCCAGCCAGCTACTTTTGCTAGCAACAAATCGGTTCTAATCAATGCAGATATGCGATAACTGTACTATTTGCTACCAATAGCGTCCATCATGTTGCTAGTGTTATTCACTAGGATACTTTTGATAGCAAAAGGCTTCACCTTCCTGTTCCTCGTGGGTAAGGTGTGACCCTCATCACCCTGCCGCGGAGCAGTCATGACGCAACAGGAACGGATCAGACTCGCCCGCCGCACGCTGGGGCTTTCGCAAAACCAGCTGGCCCTCGCAGTCGGCGTCCAGCGCAGCGCGGTCAGCCATTGGGAAGCCCCGCACGGCAAGAACCCGAGCGTCTCGCACCTGCGCCAGGTCGCGCTGGTGACCGGCCTGCAGTTCGAATGGCTGGCGACCGGCCGCGGCGAGATGAGCCTGTCCAAGGACGCGCAGTTGGACTCGATCGCCACGGCCGAGGCTTTACTGGTCGAGGATCCTCTGGAATTCCGCCTGCTGCACGCCTTCCGCGACGCTCCGCTGCGTGCCCGCCTGTCGCTCCTGGAAGTCATGGAAGCGCTGGCGTCCCAGCGCACCGGACGCAACCGGACCCAGCGCAACGGCGCCGGTTCGCTGGCGACCAACGGCACCGGGTAGTCTATGCGGCCCGCCGCACGTGCCCCGGATCCTTGAGCGCATACCTCTGTTATTGCAGCTGTCCAGACGCCGCCAGCGCCGATCGCATTGCCCAGGCCCTGGTCGCAGAGCGCCTCGCGGCGTGTGTCAACATCCTGCCCGGCATGCGCTCGGTCTATCGCTGGGAAGGCGCCGTCGAGCAGGCCGACGAACTCCTGCTGCTGATCAAGACCAGCGCTGCGCGGGTCGACGCAATGACCTTGCGGATCACCCAGCTGCATCCGTATGAACTGCCGGAGTTGATCGCGGTCGAAGTGGCCGCCGGCCTGCCGGCCTACCTGGCGTGGATCGCCGCTGAGACCGATGAACAAGACTGAGAGGACGAACCCGCTGGCGCGCCTGCTGGCCGTGTTCGCGCTGGCCTGCGCCTGCCTACCTGCCCTTGCGGTAGACGAAGCGGACCTGCTGCCGGTGGACGACGCGTTCGTGGTCGAAGCTTCGGCCGTGTCGCGCGAGCGCATCGAAGTGCGCTGGCGCATTGCCGATGGCTACTATCTGTATCGCCACCGCACCGACGTGACCGCAGGCGCCGGCTTCACCGCAAAGCCAGTGCGACTGCCCAAGGGCGAGGCGCACGACGACGAGTTCTTCGGCGCGGTGGAAACCTACCGGAGCCAACTGGTTGCGGTGCTTCCGGGCGCGGCAGCGCCCGGAAGCAATCGGGTGACGCTGCAGGTCAAGTACCAGGGCTGCGCGGACGCGGGCATCTGCTATCCGCCTCAGACCCGTCAGCTGATCGTAGCGCTTCCGGCTGCAGGGCTGCCGGCGACTGCCAACGCAGCGGCCAGGGGCCTGCCGCTGTTCGGCAAGCAGGCGCCGGGTGCCGTCAACGGCGCTGGACTGCCGCTACCGCAGGAGCAGGCATTCGCTCTCGACGCGATCACCTACGATTCCAGCACCCTGCTGCTGCGCCTGACGCCTGCTCCCGGCTATTACATCTATCGCGACCGCACCACGATGCGGCTACAGGGCGCCCCCGGCATCGTCGCCGGAAAGCCGCGATGGCCCAAGGCCGCGCCACATCGGGACGACCACTTCGGTGATGTGGCGGTCTACTTCGACCAGGCCGAAGTCCCGATACCGCTCAAGCGCAGCCACGGCGACGCGGCCGAGGCCTCCCTGGAGGTGACTTTCCAGGGCTGCCAGAACGACGGCATCTGCTACCCGCCGATGACCCGCAGCCTGGCTCTGTCGATTCCGGCGGCGGCATCGGGCAGCTGGGGGGCGGCCGCCGCGGCGCCAGCGGGTTCGCAGGCCTCAGAAACCGTTGAAGCAACGCCTCCCGGCGCGGCGGAAGAGGGCGTCGTCCCAGCGGCTGCTTCGGATCCTGCCCCGGCCCCGCCGAGCGCTGCAACGGCCGTGTCGGCGCCGGCAGATGTCCCGCGCACCCTGCCCCCGGAGGATGTCGTTCGGCGCAGCTCACGGGCGCCGGCCAGCCTGGCCATTGCCCTGCTGCTGGCCCTGGCCGGTGGCCTGATCCTCAACCTAATGCCCTGCGTCCTGCCGGTACTGTCGCTCAAGGCGCTGTCGCTGGCCGAAAGTGGCCGCAGCGGCGGGCATGCCCGTTCCAGCGCCCTCTGGTACACCGCCGGCGTGCTGGTCAGCTTCGTCACGATCGGCGCGGTCGCCATCGCCCTGCGGGCTGCTGGCCAGGCGTTGGGCTGGGGTTTCCAGCTGCAGCAGCCACTGGTGATCGGGCTGCTGGCCTACCTGATGTTCGCGGTGGGCCTGAGCCTGTCCGGCGTGTTCGCGCTGGGGCATCGGTTTGCCGGGACCGGCCATGCCCTGATGGGGCGCACCGGTCCGATGGGTGATTTTTTCACCGGCGTGCTGGCGGTGGTGATTGCCAGCCCGTGCACCGCACCTTTCATGGGCGCGGCGCTGGCATTCGCCTTCACTTCCTCGACCCCGGTGGCGCTGTTGGTATTCGCGGTGCTCGGCCTGGGGCTGGCGCTGCCGTTCCTGCTGATCGCTTTCGTGCCGTCGCTGGCCCGGCGCCTGCCGCAGCCGGGACCGTGGATGGAGACGATGAAGCAGTTCCTTGCCTTCCCCATGTACCTGACCGCGGCGTGGCTGCTGTGGGTGCTGGGCAAACAGCGCGGGGTCGACGCGCTTGGACTGGCGATGGCCGGCATGGTCGCGCTGGCGCTGGGTCTGTGGTGGTACCAGCGGCTGCGCTTCCAGGCCGCGCCCCTGCGCCGCGGCTTGGCGGTCGCACTGCTGCTGCTGGCGCTGGTGCCGCTGGTGCTGGCCCAGCGACTGGCCCTGGCGCCGCCGCAGGTGGTGGTTGCCGGCTCGGGCATCGAGGCCTATTCGCCGCAACGCCTGGCCGCCCTGCGCGGCCAGGGCCGGGTGGTGTTCGTGGAGATGACCGCCGACTGGTGCGTGACCTGCAAGGCCAACGACCGCGCCGTGCTTTCAGGCAAGGCGTTCCGCGATTCGCTGGCGCAGGTTGACGCGGCGTTCATGCGCGGCGACTGGACCAACGTGGATCCGCAGATCACCGCTTTCCTGGAGCAACACGAAGCGGTCGGGGTGCCGCTGTACGTGGTGTTCCCGGCCACGGGCGGGCCGGGCGAAGTGCTGCCCACGGTGCTGACCCAGAACATCGTCGCCGCTGCGCTGGCGCGCGCCAGGCAGTGAAGGTGACCAGCGGCCGGATCGTGGCGGTTGCGGCGCTGGCTGGCGTGCTGGGAATCGTGGCCAGCCTCTGGTTTGGCGGCAGCCCCCGGCTGCGTACCGAAACCGGCCAGCGCGGTCTACAGGCGGTGATGGAAGCGAGCGCACCGGCACCGCCGCCAGGGGTGACCCCGGCCAGGCGCGGCGATCCGATGCCGCCTGTGTCGCTGCCGGACCTGCAGGGAAACACCCAGGACCTGCGCACCAAGTACGCCGGCCGTCCCTTGCTGATCAACGTCTGGGCCAGCTGGTGCGGCCCCTGCATCGAGGAGATGCCCGAGCTCAACCGCTATGCGCAGAGCCAGGGACCGGGCGGCCTGCAGGTGATCGGTCTGGCGCTGGACACGCCGGAGAACATCCGCTGGTTCCTGGACCGGGTGCCGGTGTCCTACCCGATCGTGGTCGACACGCCCGGCCGGGCCGATGCCAGCGTGTGGCTGGGGAACACCAAAGGCGTGCTGCCCTACAGCGTGCTGGTCAGTGCGCAGGGCCGGATCGTGAAGCAGAAGGTGGGCCCCTTCTCCGAGGGCGAGATCGATGACTGGGCGGCGGCCGCCCGCTGAGGCTCGCTCCAAGGACCAGGACGGCGGCCGCGCCGGCCTTGGCCAGAATCAAACAATCGCTTAAAACGCGCTTAACTTCGGCGAACTGGACAGCATCGGCCTCATCCGGCAGACTGCCGCCCCTGCGCTGGAGTCCCTCGATGCCACAACTGCTGGTCCTGCACGGCCCCAATCTCAACCTGCTCGGCACTCGTGAGCCCGGCATCTACGGCCGCGCGACGCTCGCCGAGATCGACGCGGCGCTGCATGCCCAGGCCACCGCCGCCGGCCACGCGCTGGAGACCCTGCAGTCCAATGCCGAGCACGAGCTGATTGAGCGCGTGCAGGCCGCGCGCGCAGACGGCACCGCTTTCATCCTGATCAATCCTGCGGCTTTTACCCACACCTCTGTGGCCCTGCGAGACGCGCTGGCCGCGGTGGAGATTCCGTTCATCGAAATCCACCTCTCCAACCCGCATGCCCGTGAAGCCTTCAGGCGCCACAGCTACTTCAGCGACTGCGCGCTCGGCGTGGTCTGCGGCTTCGGCGCCGACAGCTACCGCTATGCGATGGATGCCGCGATCACCCGGCTCGCGGGCTGAACCCCTAAACCCGACTGGCGCCCAACCGGCGCCGGCCACCACCCCAGAGGCCCCCATGGACCTGCGCAAGATCAAGAAACTCATCGACCTGCTGGAAGAATCCAACCTGGCGGAAATCGAGATCAAGGAAGGCGAGGAGAGCGTGCGCCTGGCCCGGGTGCCCAAGGGCAACTACGCGCCGGCCCAGGCTTACGCCCCAGCGCCGATGTACGCCCCAGCACCGGAACAGCGTCAGGCGCCGATGCCGATGTCTTCGCCCACCG
>JBBSVH010000112.1:0-8148 GCA_038233685.1 Lysobacterales bacterium
AAGTTATTACGAGTTTGATGGGCGGACTGTATCGGTGATTTACTATGACAGCGTGGTGGCGGCAACGCCCCCTGTAACGGTTGGGAGCACTGTTACTTTAGGTATCTTGTGGGCTGGGGCGAGTGCGGCTATATCTATAAACGGGGCTGTTGTCCGTACTGGAGAGACGGTTAACCTGCTAGACGTCGTGCCCAGCTTGGCCAATGTCATGCGTGTCAGCACCAACATAATAGGGGGCGTTGACTTCACCCGCATTGAGGCCCGATACGGGAACGCGCAAGGACCTTTCTGGACCCGCTTTACCAACACTGTTGAGGTGCTGGCATGAGCAAGCTCCCAACGCTCGGCCCGTTCCCGCTGGGTGTCGACAACCGCAAGCAGGACCATGCGCTAACGCAATCGGTCGGGCGTGGCTCCGTGGACTTGCTGCGCAGCGCGACCAACGTAGACCTGAGCGATGAGGGGCGCGTGCGCCGCCGCGCAGGATATACCCTGGCACTGGCCGGCTCCAATGTGCACTCGCTGTGGGCTGACAAGACCGCCGCGTTTTACGCCGATGGCCCGAGCCTGCGCACGCTGACGCCCTCCATGGGCTTCACCGAGATACGCGGCGATCTCATACCCGGCAAACCGCTCTCCTTTTGCGAGGCCGGCGGTACTCACTATTACACCGGCTCCGGTCTGCTCGGCATGGTGCGCAATGGTGCGCGGCTGGACTTCACCCCGCCGCTGGTGGCTACACCCTCGCTGACGGCCATTGCCGGCTCGCTGCCTGCTGGACGCTACCAGTTCTGTTTCACGCAGACCGGCCCCGCCGGCGAGAGTGCTGCAACGCTGCCGCAGGAAATCACGCTGACGGCCACGGGTGGCATTGGCATCGCCGCGCCTGTGTCGTCATACACCGCGCTGGTCTACATGACGTCCACCGATGGCGAGGTGCTGGGCCGAGTCGGCCCCATCGCGGGCTTGCTGGACGTGGTGTCCATGCCTGCGCTGGGCGCGCGTTGCCAGACCCTGTTGCTGGCGCCCATGCCAGCCGGCTCAATCGTGCGCTTCGGCAATGCTCGCCTTCTGGTGGCAGTGGGCAATCTGCTCTGCTACAGCGAGCCTTTCGCGCCTGGACTATTCAATCCCGGCAAGAACTATGTGCCTTTCTCTGCCCCCGTCACGGTGGTCGAACCCTGCGGTACCGGCGTGTTTGTGGTGGCCGACAAGACCTACTGGTTCCCCGGCGAACTGACTCAGGCCGCCATGGTCGTGGCGCTGCCCTACGGCGCGGTGCCCAACAGCAGCACGGCGGAGCACCCGGACAAGCCAGAGACAGTTTTTTGGATTGGGGACCGTGGACTGGTCCAGGGAACAGCGGACGGCAATGCGATAGCAGTCCAACAAGAACACCTAGCGCTCTCAGGCGGGAGTGCTGGTGCTGCGCTGGTGCGCGAACAGGAGGGGCTCAAGCACGTCATTACGGCGGTACGCGACCCCATGGCAACAGTGGCGGCATGCAGCAGCTACTTCGACGCCGAAATTATCAGAAAAGGAACCGTACTGTGAACCACACTGCAAATACCGCGCTCGCCATCAAGGCCGACTGCGGCTTTACCTATCTAGTCGAAGTGATCCGTGGCGGAAACGTCATTGACTCCGAGGCCATCCACAACATCATGCCCGAGCAGGGTCGCAATCACGCGGTCGCCGTGCTGGCTAAGGGGGCAACGCAAACCGCCACTTGGTACATCGGCTTGTTCGAGGCGAACTACACACCAGTGGACGGCGACACCGCTGCGGGCTTCCCATCTGCAGCCGCTGAGTGCACGTCCTATGTGCCCGCGACGCGCGTGGAATTCAACGAAGGCGCTGTGGTGGCGGGCAGTGTGGACAACACCGCCAACCGCGCGGAGTTCACGTTCACCGCGGCCAAAACCGTCTACGGCGCGTTCCTTGTTTCCTCGCAGGCCAAGGGCGCTGTCACTGGCGTGCTTTTGTCAGCTGCCCGCTTCACCGCCGCCAAGGCGCTGCAGATCGACGACGTGCTGCGGGTCACCGCATCGCTGGCACTGACCTCGGCCGCATAAGGAGAACCCCATGACCACTTTCGTATCCTCCGGCCTGCAGAAGGCTCTACTCAACGATGGCGGCTTCAAGGAGACGATGGACACGGCGGAATTCCGCCTGTACGCCGGCCTCGTGCCTGACAGCGCGGACGCCAGCATCGGCGCTGCGACCTTGCTGTGCACGGTGAAAAACGGCGCTTCTGGCGTGACGTTCGACGCCACCACGACGCCTGGCACGCTGCTCAAACCCGCCGGCGAAACCTGGGGCGGCACCAACGCCGCGAGCGGGACGCCGTCGTTCTATCGGCTTGTGAAGTCTGCCGATACCGGTGCAGCCTCCACGACGGACACCCGCGTGCAGGGGAGCGTGGGCGTGGTGGGCGCAGACCTGAACATTTCCGCTGGCGCGCTGGTGAGTGGGGCTCCGCAGAGCATCACGTACTACGCCGTCACGATGCTGGCTGCGAGCTAAATGGAATTTCCGTCGCGCTCGGGCGGCGCGCAAGGAGGCCTGATTAAGGGCAACCTCTTTGCGCAGTCCGGCGCGCCCGTGTTCAGTAACACCAAGCACGGCGACAGCACCATTCACCTGGTGAACGGGCGGATACAGATCACACGGGAAAAGAAGGAGGGGCCTTGGCCTTACCTGCTGCACTCGTACTTCTTGGATGGCGACCGTCGCAGCATCCGGCAAGGAACAGAAGCGGACGTTCTACTGGAGGACCGCGCAGTCGCCGCTGACCTGCCGGCGCGCAAGCGGCTCAGTGGGCAAGGCGTGTTCGTGGGAGACGGCTTCTATCTGGACTTGGAGCGGAACGCGGAGCAAACCAATGCAGCGCCTGTGCTTGTCTCCATTGACGAGCCAGAAGACGATGTAATTCGCTTCGGCGTGCCAGCGCTGATGAACGTGATGCGCGCTGACGGCCGAGGCTGGATGTTCCCCTCTTTGCTGGCGACCGGCTGGATGGACGAAACGCATCGCTATGGATTTGCGGTCTTCGGCGTGCTGGATGACGGCCCTGGCGCCGTACTGCAGTCCCGCTATGTCTGCATTGTCGGGAACACGGGCACGCTCACAGCGCAGGTTTACAACATCCCCAACTTGCCCGACTCGCCTGCGCCTGTGGTTCGTCGGTATGCGCCGTTGGTGCTGGAGTACAAAACTGGCTGGTGGGGCTGTGAATTCGTGCACCGCGAGAGCTTTGTCTACGACACCCCTGTTCAGGGCGGCGGGCCCGCTCGCTGCTACTGCGTTGGCCGAGGTCATCTGGTGGCTTTGCTGGTGGGCCAAGAGCGCCTTGGCGTCACGTTGGATGCAGATGGCGCCGACGTGGTGCAGCCCTATTTATTACCTGCCGGGTCTTCGCCCTCCCTGCTGCGCTCACGCGATTTCGGCGCGACATGGGTAATTGAGCCGGCCACTTTCCTAACGGCCGACGATCCCCCCACTGCTAACGGAGGCCTGACCTCAGACCCCGCACCCGCAGGCTGGCCCGCCACTCTCCAGCGCGCGCCCGATCACAGTTACTTTGTCGCCTCGCCCATGGGTGATGGGCGCGTTGCCGTTGCGGCGCACGGTGCCCCGCAGTCGCCGCCGGCTTATGAAAACGACGGATGGTGGAACTACAACTCCGCCATGCGCTCCTGGCGCTTCTATGTGTCCGGCTCTGGCGGGAATGGCTTCGCCAACGTCCCTTGGCCCATGGACGGCATGCGCGGCGCGGCGCCGTTGGTGGCCCTGGGAGACGCTGTGGGTGATCCGCCAAGCCTGCGCTCCTTCGCGCACCCGACATTCCACGACACGTTGCGTAGCGCCCGTGCTTATTCCTTTGGCCCTGGGCATTTTGCGTTCACGTCTGTCCAGTACGGAGTAAATCTCTCAGGCGGAACCATGGCCAGCACAACCTGGGGGGATTACCCATCTGCCTACCCGATAACCGCTTGGCAGACGCGTGACGCTGGGGCAACGTGGCGAGGGAGCGCAATTTCTCCTGTCGTCATGCCGTATGGCTCCAGCTGGGGGGCCATCAAGGGGCTGTACAGCATCAACGCGGGAGACGGCACCTACGTGCCTGATGTCTACCCGGTGCGGTTTCTCTCTCTGAGCTACTGGCTTCCAGCGACACCAGAAGCCCCGCCACTGCCCACGGTGCTGAGATTTGAGATTGACGGCTCTGTTCCTTTGTTCGCCGGGACTGACGACGCGGACCCGGTTGGTAGCTTGGAGGAAGTCGGCGGACTTGGGCCGGTGCAGGGGCTGCAAAGCGTGTCTGACCCCAACGACCCGTCGACCCTCCAGCGCACCGTGAATTGGGAAGCCCCGTACACCGGCCACATCAAAAGCCCCCTGTACCCCGAAGCGGTGTACCTGGGATACGACGAATTCGAGGAACCCGTATGACCAGCACCCTGCAGAAGCCGCAGCAGTTCACGCCGGGCGACCCAGGCACGCCGGACAGTACCACCACGCGCTACGTGACCAAGACAGTGCGAGTGCCGCGGTACAAGCTGGTGCCTACCAGCAACAAGCGCGAAGCGGTCAGCATCGTCAATTCTTCGATTGACGCACCGTACATCGCCACAAAGATCCTGATCCGCGAAGGCCCGGGCAAAGGTGGCTACATCACGCGCTCGACGCCCAACTGGTTCAAGCAGGTGATTGACGGCTACGACAACTCGACCGTTACAGAAACCATCACCACACTTGTTCCCGGTCGGCCTGCCACCCCAGAGACGGCGATCCCTGCAGCGTGGGACGCTACAGCACTCTCCGTCAAGGTACTGGAGCAGCCGGCCCGCTTCACATTCAAGGTGGGCGCCAATCTGCGCAGCGACCAATCTGCGCGGGCCGGTCTCAGTTTCATGGCTCCTGCCGCCGGCACCGAACAGAGCTACCTCACGCATGGTTTCAAGATTGAGAATGGCGTTGCCACAGTGCAGTCATTCCCTGCTTCTGGCGTGCCCATCGCGCCGGGCTACGAGGAAACAATATCGTCTGCGCTTTCCGTGTCGCCCGCCAGCGTGATGCGGATCGACGTGATCGACAGCAAGGTGCGCTACTACATCGACGACGTGCTGATGGCGGTGCAGCCCTCGCGCTTGTACACGTTCCCTCTTCACGCTGGCGCGGCGCTCTACACGTTCCGCGACGCCATTGTCGACCCGACATTTGTGTCGTTGGAGATTAGCGGTGGCGGCGCGCTACAGATCAAGGTGACTGCGCAAGGCGCAGACAGCGCACGCTCAGAGGGGGGCGTTCGTCTGCGTTTGGTGGCGGTCGGCGGCGAGAACACTGACGGCGCGCGTCTGCGCCTATTTGCCCAAGGCTCAGATGGCTCGCCCGGGTACGGCACGGCCAAGATCCCGATGCCTACGATGGGCGGCTTCGGCTACACCGGAACCTTCATGACCGGTACGGCCCACCTTGCGCGAGAGTTCGTTGCCCTCGGCGCAGACACCGCTTACGCGGGTGGCCGGGTTTACTTGGCGCTCGGTATCTTCGCCAGCACGGATGACATTCCGGCCAGCATCCACGGCCAAGCCAAAGGCGTATTCCAGATTTTGGAGTCCACGGCCAGCTTTCCACATGGCGGTCTGTATGGCGGCATGGTGGGGGGCGGGGCATTCGAAGGCGCTATTTCTCCCGGCGTGAAGCTCGATGCCTTCGGCAAGTTGGGTGTGGAGTTCAAGGGCTCGCTGAGCATCCTGGAGAACTTCGCCACTTCGGGTGCGATGGGCGTCAACTTCACAGGCCAGAATTTGATTGACGCTGCATTCATCACGACCGGCGTCGGCTCCGCGCCACTGGCTGGCATGCTGCTGGTGACAGCGGACCTCTCCGCAGCTGGCGTGTTTGCTGCCGGCCTGACCGCTGGACGTGCGGCAGACGCGAGCCTAGACGCTGCCGGCGAGCTTTCCATGGCGCTGAGCGCCCAGCAAGTGCTGACGGCCGCGCTCGAAGCGCTGGGGCATATCGGCGTGGAAATGGGCGAACCGGGGAAAACCGTTTCGGTCTGGTCGGTCAATGCGGCTACGGGCGGCAGCACGGCCTATGAGCAATACCCGTTCAACAGCTTTGCGGTCATCAACGGGGTCAGCTATGGCGCCACGGCAGACGGGATATACGAACTGGCTGGCGACACCGATGCAGGCGAACCAATCCACGCACATTTGAATATGGGTCAGCGCAACTTCGGCACACCCAAGCTCAAGACGATGCCCTATGCCTACCTGGGCGCGGCGAGCGACGGCGCCATGGTGGTGCGCGTGACAGCCAACGGCCAGACCTACACCTACCGGGCACGCGCTTCGGGCGATATGCAGACGCAGCGGGTGGACTTCGGGCGTGGCCTGCGCGCCAACTACTTCACGCTGGAACTGATGAATGAGGGCGGGGCCGACTTCGACCTCGATGTCAGCGAATTTGCTGCAACCGAACTAAGCCGGAGGATTTAATCGTGCCCACCTATAGCGACAACATCAGCATTGAAATGCTGGAGCGGATTTGGGCGCTGCTGAGCGCGACCATCGACGAGAAGAACGACCTGGCCGACGCGAAGCTGGAAGCCGCAACCGCGAAAGCAGCCGGAGTGGATGTGACGCTGGACAAAGCGGGATCACAAGCGGCCATCAGCGCCCTTACTGGCATCGCCATCCCTGCGCATCCTGCAGTCGGCACCTTGGGTGGGGCGGCGGTGCTTCCCGTCCCAGCTGCGATTGGCGCTGCGCCTGCCGTCGTTGGCATCAACGCTCCATCGCTGGGCAACATCGCGCCGCTCGGAGACTACGGGCCGCCACCGGTGTTCGATGACAGCAACGAGTTCACATTCGACAGTCTGCGCAGCCTGTACGAAAACGACCGCATGGAAATGCTTGCCGCGCTCAAGGCCTCGTTCACGGAGTTCATGGACGAGTATTTCCCGCCGGGCCAGTATTTCGAGAAGGCCACCGACTGGCTGGAACGCGCGCTGGACGCGCAGGGCACCGGCATTCCTATCGTGGTGGAGAACGCCATGTGGGAACGTGATCGCGCACGCCTGACCGCCGAAGCCACGCGCGCAGAAGATGAAACCCTGACCACATGGGCGGGCCGCGGCTACCAGCTGCCACCTGGCGCATTGGTGCACGGCATGAACACCGTGCGCGCGGGGCTCACCAATGCGCTCTCTGCACAGTCGCGCGACATTGCCATCAAGGTGACGGATGTGCACATCGAGAATGCTCGGTTTGCCGTTGGCCAAGCAGCCAGCATCCGCTCCCAAGCTATGAGCGCAGCGGTGGAGTACGTGAAGGCGCTGATGGTCAGCCCGCAGTACGTGGGCCAGTGGCTGGGAGCGTTGATCGACGGGCGCGCCAAGCTGGTGGGCGCACAGGCCGACGTGTTCAAGACCCGCGCGGGCGTGGCCACCGACGTCTACAAGGTAGGAGCCCAGACCCAGCTCGAAACCTTCAAGACCACGGCAGACGTCTCGATTGAATCTGCCCGGGCGCAGAACACCACCGGGCTGGAGGTCTACCGCGTAGGGGCAGATGTGAGTCGCCAGCAGTTCTTGGCCCAGCTGGAGGGATTCAGCAAGTCGGAAAGCCTGCGATTGGACCAGTTCAGGATCACGCAGGAGACGATGGCCCGTTACTTCGAAGCAGAAATTCGCGCCAGCAGCCTCAAGGGCGAGCTGCTGACAAAGGCCGGCGAGCTGTCTGCCCGGGTGGGCGACAGTGAAATGCAGGGCAAGATCGCCACGGCCAAGCTGCAAGTCGACGCCGCGATGGAAGCCGCCAAGATGGTAGCCACCCAAGCGGCTGCCGCCCTGAACAACTTGCAGCTGAGCGCATCGGCCAGCAACAGCTCCAGCACCAACGGGCGCATGTAGCCCCCCGGTCGGGTTGGCGATAAAAAGGGCTGCCCGGCAAAGTCTGGGTCATGACCACCCAGCGCGACCTCAATATCCGGCGCGGCGCGACGTTCTCGCTGACCGTCCGCTGGGAAACTGAGCCGTGGCTGTACGCGGCCATCGCCTCCATCTCCCGTGCAGCCCCCGCTGTCGTCACTCTGCAGGGTGCTGGCGCATCTATCCCAGACGGCTGGAATGTCGCT
>JBBSVH010000113.1:0-8040 GCA_038233685.1 Lysobacterales bacterium
GCCCCCCGGCGGCGATGACCATCAGGCCACTCAGGCCGGCGATCGCCAGCACGACGATCAGCCCTACCCCGAAATCGCGAGCACGCATCCGGCTCATCCCGTCCTCGCTGACGGTGCGATGCAGGGACACATCGGCGAAGGACCCGCTGCGCGCCGCAACCACCGCAAGATCTTCGGCACAGCTGTTCTGGATTCGCCCGAAGCCGCCCATCATCGGCATCGCCGTGGGCCCCATGCGGATCCATCCTGCTGCGAAGCCTGGAAGGCACTCCTTTGAGTCGACCGGCGTCTCGCCGGTGCAGCCGGCGAGGACGAGCAACGGCGCCAGCAGCCATTTCGCAAACGGGTTCGTATTCATGCGTCTATGATATCGGCCAACGCAAACGGAGAGCAGCATGAGCGCCCTGGTAGACATCCTCGAGCACGGCAACATCCGCGAAATCCGGCTGGCCCGCCCGCCGGTCAACACCCTCAGCACCGACCTGTGCCGGGCCTTGATCGCGTCGATCGAAACCGCCGTGGCCGAAGGCGCGGGCGGCATCGTGCTGTCAGGGCGCGAGAGGATTTTCTCGGCCGGCATGGACGTTCCGCATCTGCTGTCGCACGGCGAAGACAGGCACGCGCTGATGGACAGCTGGCAGGCGTTCTTCGGCGTGGCCCGCACCCTGGCCGAGTCGCGCGTTCCGGTGGTGGCGGCGCTGACCGGGCATGCCCCCGCGGGCGGTTGCGTCCTTGCACTGTGCTGCGACTACCGGGTCATGGCGCGCAGCGTGGACCCTTCGAAGCCCTACGTGATCGGACTCAATGAAACCCAGGTGGGACTGGTTGCCCCCGAAGGCATCCAGCGGCTGCTGCGGCGCGCGGTGGGCACAGGCCGTGCCGAACGCCTCCTGGTCGCGGGCGAGCTGGTGGCCGCAGAGCGTGCGCTGGAAATGGGGCTGGTGGACGAACTCGTGGACGGCAGCGAGGTTGTGTCCCGCTCTGTGGCCTGGCTGAAGCAGCTGCTGAAGCTGCCGCAGTCGCCAATGCTGATGACCCGCTCGATTGCGCGGGCCGACATCGCCGAAGCGCTTGAAGCCAGGAACATCGAGATGGACCGCTTCATCGAGGGCTGGTACGCGCCAGACACGCAAGCGGCCCTGCAGGCGATGGTGGCGCGGCTGGGAAAGTGACTCAGTCAGCTCCAATGGCCACAGGGCGCGCGGGATCGTTGATCCAGCCGCTCCACGATCCGGCGTAGACCCTGGCGCCGGCAAGACCGGCGTGTTCCATTGCGAGCAGCAGATGACACGCGGTCACCCCGGAGCCGCACATCAGCACGACTTCGTCTGGAGGCCTGCCCCGCAGCAGTGGTTCCAGTCCGGCACGAAGTTCGGCGGCGGGCCTGAAGACGCCGTCGCGCAGGCTTTCCGAGTAGGGTCGATTGACGGCGCCGGGCACATGACCGGACACCGCATCGATTGGTTCGACTTCTCCGGCGAAGCGCGGTGCCGCTCGCGCGTCCAGCAGCCAACCGCTGGCGTCCCCGAGACGAGCCTGGACCTCGTCTGCGTTGGCGATGCGGGAGTGATCGAAGGTCGCGGGATACGGCCGCTGCAATGCACGCGTGGGCACCTGGGCGGTGACCGGCAATCCAAGCGCAAGCCACCGCTCATAGCCACCGTCGAGCACCGCGACGCGCTCGTGACCCAAGAGCTTCAGCAACCACCACAGCCTGGCAGCCGCCATGCTGCCATCTGCCGCGTCGTAGATCACCACCTGCGAGGCGGGCGTCACGCCCCACTGGCCAAGAGTCTGCGCAAAGCGATGCTCGTCGGGTAGCGGGTGGCGACCCACACCCTCCAGTGACGGATCAGAGAGGTCGCGATGCAAGTCCGCGTGCAAGGCTCCGGGGAGGTGCGCCGATGCATAGGCGACGCGCCCCGCAGCAGCATCGCCCAGGGAAAAGCGCGCATCGAACAGGCAAAGGCCCGCCTGATCCAGCTGCGTCGCCAGCGCTTCGGCCTGCACCAGCGTCGTCCAGCTCACGGAAAAGCCAACAGGCGTTCGCGCAGGTTGTAGAGGATCGCCGCTGTTGCCCCCCAGATGCGCTGGCCCGGCCAGTCGTATTCGAACACCACCCGCATGCGGCCCTGGAATTCCAGGTCCAGACGTCGCAGGTTGGCATGCTCCATCAGGTAGTCCAGCGGCACCTCGAAAACTTCCGCTACTTCGTTCGCATCCGGCTTGGGTTCGTAGTCGGGATGTATCGCAGCAACCACCGGGACCACGCGGAAACCACTGATCGTGGTGAACGGATCCAGGAATCCCAGCGGTGCGACCTGCGAAGGCAGCAGCGCAATTTCCTCATGGCTCTCGCGGATCGCCGCGGCCACCACGCTCGCATCGGTCTGCTCGATGCGGCCTCCAGGAAAACTCACCTGCCCGCCGTGGTGACGCAGGCCTTCGGTGCGGCGGGTGAGCAGCACCTGCGTGCCCTGGGCGCGTGGCACCAGACCGACCAGCACGGCAGCCTCCACCTGGGGTCCTGGGGGCAGCAGGTCCAGAAGTTCGTCCTGGTTCCAACCGGCGGCCGCCGGAATGGAACCCAGTGGATGCAGCGCCCGGCTGAGCGCCGGATGCTCGGGAAGCCTGTGCACCACCTCCCGGCCATGCTCCCTGCCCGGCAACACCGAATCCATCAGTCGCAAGCGTTCGTCATCGTTCATCTGAGACCACTGCGCGATTTCGGACGTGGTTCGAAGGCAACCTTCGCACAACCCATTTCCACCCATCGTGCAGACACCCGTGCAGGGACTCAGTACGGCGCGGAAGGCGGACTTCATGTTGATCGCTGTCCTCGACATGTCGCAGCCCGTCCGGGCTGCCGTCAAAAGAATGCGCCGGCACAAGGCCGGCGCACTGGAACTGCCTGCTGCGTCGTCGCCGACGCGTCCGGCGCGTTACTTGACGCTGACCAGCTTGACGTCGAAAACCACGGCCTGGTTCGGGCCGACCGGCGACTGCGGCGTATTGCCGTAGGCCTTGTCGGCCGGCAGCACGATTTCCCACCGGGCGCCTGCGGGCATCTGCATCAACGCCTCACGCAGGCCTACCAGCGGGATCTCGCTGACCTTGATCGCCATCGGCGGAGGCGGCGCGGTCTGACCCTGTGGCGGGCTGAAGGTATCGACGAACGTACGGCCGTCGGAGAGCGAGCCCTTGTACTGCAGGGTCACGTCGCTTGCCTGGGTCGCCTTGGCTCCGCTGCCCGCCTCGACCACGCGGTACTGAACGCCACCGGGAAGTGTCTTCACCCCTGCCTTGGCCTTGTTCAGCGCGAGAAACTGGTCGCTCTTGGTCTTGTTCTGGACTGACGCCTGGTCGAATGCGGCCTTGGCCTTTTCGCCTTGGCGCTTCTGCATGGCCTCGACCGCTGCACGCAGCTGGGGCACGGCAACCGTCGGCTCCTTCTTCGCGTAGGCGTCCTGTAGCGCCTTGATCACCGTGTTCACGTCGACGGCTTCACCACTTTCGACCAGATTCCTGCCGAGGTCATACCCGAGCGCATAGCTCAGCGCGTTCTTGTCGGGGGCGGGGGTGGTTTGCGCGGAGGCGGAACCGGCTAACAGGGTCAGGGCCGCGAGCGTGGCGGCAAGCAAACGCAACTTCATATTGGGGGAACTCCAGTTATGGAAAAGGGCGGTCTGGCCGCCCCTTGTGGACGCGATAGGATAGCCGCGCAGGGGCTTAACCGCTACTAACGGCACTACGTGTGACCCAGCCGGTGCAGGCAAGTTCCGCATATTCCCCCGTCAACCTTGAAGCGACCATGACCGAAAACTCCGTAAGCATCTCCAGCCAGGCGGGCATTCGCCGCATCACCGTGGACCGTCCTGGAAAGCTCAACGCGCTGGATGCGGCCACGCTCGAGGCCCTGCGACGCGCCTTCGAGGACGCTTCCAGTGATAGCGCGATCAAGGTGGTAGTGCTGACGGGTGCTGGCCCGAAGGCCTTCGTGGCTGGCGCAGATATCGCCGAAATGGCGGGGCTGCGACCCACGCAGGCGCGTGACTTCTCCCTCCACGGCCAGCGCTTGATGCGCACCATCGAAACCATGAACAAGCCGGTGATCGCGATGGTGAACGGTTTCGCACTCGGTGGTGGGCTGGAACTCGCCATGGCCTGCCACCTGCGAATCGCAGCGGATACCGCGCGCTTTGGACAGCCTGAGATCGGCCTGGGACTGATCCCCGGTTTCGGCGGAACGCAGCGACTGCTCCGCTTGGCTGGACGCTCCGCCACCCTCGAACTGTGCCTACTGGGCGCACCCATCGATGCTGCGCGCGCACTTCAGCTGGGTGTCGTCAACCGGGTGGTTGCCGCCGGCGAACTGGAGGCGGAAACGATGGCGATCGCCACCCAGCTCTCCGACGCCGCTCCGCTGGCGCTGCGGGGCATACTCGACGCCGTGAATGTCGGCGGCGAGTGCTCCATCGGCGAGGGTCTGCAGTACGAGACGGCACAGTTCGGGCTGATGTTTTCCACCGACGACATGCGCGAAGGCACCGCCGCGTTCCTGGAGCGTCGCAAACCCGCCTTCCGCGGCTCCTGATGGCTGCCGCCGCGCTCTCGCCTCCAGGCCCTGCCTTGCCGCACTCCTGTGCGCTGGGGGAATGGCTATGCCAGCGTTTGGACGACGATCAGCTGGATGCGGCGATCGATGCTGGCCTGATCCAGTTCGTTCCCTGCAGCACGTGCGGCTCCGAGGTGTCACGCAGACTCTACGAGGCGCAGCACCGGTTGCGGCAAGCATGGGAGGCGCGCGATCGCCACCGTGGCCGCAATGCGCGATTGGCCGCACGCGCCAGAACACGGGCGGCCGAACGTGGTTCCACGCAAGGGGGAGTAGCAGGCCTGCCTTCCGCGGCAGCGTCCGCCCTTGCGCGAGCCCGGGCCAAGGCCCGCGGCAAACCGGGCAATGGCGAATGACGGCGCGAGGTTTGCGGGCGCGGCGCCTCAGGCCACCAGAAATAGAGGAGCTTTTTGGCAGGCTTGCGGAAATGGATCCAAAACCCGTCACCGAGCTGGTCTATTCCACTGCGTTCGAGTTGCTGGTCGCGGTCATCCTGTCCGCCCAGGCCACGGACGTCGGCGTCAACAAGGCCACCCGTCGCCTCTTCCCCCTGGCCAATACGCCACAGGCGCTGCTGGATCTGGGCGAGGAGGCGCTGCGCCGCCAAATCTCCACCATCGGCCTGTACAACGCCAAGGCCAGGAATGTCATGGCCACATGCGGGCTGCTGGTCGATCGACATGGCGGCGAAGTACCGCGCGAACGCGCCGCACTGGAGGCGCTGCCCGGTGTCGGCCGCAAGACCGCCAACGTGGTACTCAACACCGCGTTCGGCCAGCCGACTATTGCAGTGGACACGCATATATTCCGCGTCTCCAACCGCACTGGACTTGCGCCTGGAAAGAACGTTCGTGAGGTTGAGGAGCGGCTGCTCAAGGTGGTGCCGGAACGCTTCAAGCAGGATGCGCACCATTGGCTGATCCTGCACGGCCGGTACGTGTGCAAGGCCCGTAAGCCCGACTGCCCGCAATGCGTGATCCGGGACCTGTGCCAGTTCAAACCCAAGACCCTGCAAAGCGCCGGGTGGGAAGAGCCCGGGTAGCCCACGCCGGCGAAAGGCACGCCTCGCGGTCTGCACGGCACCGCACCTTGAGGCTCGGTTTTTTCGGCTTTCTGCCATGATCAGGCTCGAAGCGCGGTCGGGGCTCGGCGCATCGTCGAAGGCGCCCTGTTCCAGCGCGTAGTGGGATGCAAAGGAGAGTCTGCGGTCGCCTCGAGCGCAGGGCTGGGGCTGCACGGCGCGCATCCGGACTCTCCGGGGATTTCCCGCGGTGATGTGATTGTCATCAAAACATCATCGGCGCCACATCCCGCTGCAACGGGCCGCCGCTTGAATGACGGGGTCGGCCCTTCCAGGGGCGGGCACCGGACTACGGGCTCTCTCTCCCTTCAGGGTCGTCGGCGCTGGCCGCAAGGCCCGCGCCTTTTCTTGTCCCGCCGGCGCCTGCCGCGGCCGCGGCCGCGGTGGCGGCTCTTTGGCGGTCCATGACTTACCATGTCACACGCCTGTCATAAAAGAATCATTTCATAGGCGCTTCCGCTGGCCTCGCCGGCGTGCCTCTCGTGGAGAACCATCGATGAGTCTCAAGAATATTCGCGTTGCTGCCCTGTCCCTGGCCCTGCTGGTTGCAGTTGCGGGCTGTGGTGACGGCACCCCACCCCTCGCTGGCGAGGCAGGCGCCTCCGGACCTGGCGCGGCCGGCGCGCAGGACCGTATCGACGTACAGATCACCGGAGCGGGCGCCACGTTCATCTACCCGCTGCTGTCGCGGTGGTCCGCGGACTACCAGCAGGCGACCGGCGCGCGCATCAACTACCAGTCGATCGGGTCCGGCGGCGGCATCGCCCAGATCAAGGCCGGCACCGTGGATTTCGGCTCCTCCGACAAGCCGCTTCCGTCCGCGGAACTGGACGAAGCCGGTCTTGTGCAGTTTCCATCGGCCATTGGCGGCGTGGTCCCGGTGGTCCATGTCGAAGGCATCGAGTCGGGCAAGCTGCGCCTGACCGGGCCGCTGCTGGCGGACATTTACCTGGGCAAGGTGTCGCAGTGGAACGATCCTGCGATCGCTGCGATCAACCCCGGCCTGCCCCTGCCCGACGCGAAGATCAACGTCGTGCACCGTTCCGATGGTTCGGGCACGACCTTCAACTTTGTGAACTATCTGGCCAAGGTCAGCCCGCAGTGGAAAGACAAAGTAGGCGAAGGCACGTCGATCAACTGGCCTGTCGGGGTGGGCGGCAAAGGCAATGAGGGCGTCGCCGCCTACGTGAAACAGATCAAGGGCAGCATCGGCTACGTCGAGCTGGCGTATGCCACGCAGACCGGCATGGCGTTCACGGCCATGCAGAACTCGGCCGGCAACTGGGTGCAGCCCAGCGCCGAAACTTTCCAGGCCGCCGCCGCGGGGGCAGACTGGGCCGGTGCTGAGGATTTCAGCCTGGTCATCACCAACTCGGGCGGTGCACAGGCCTGGCCGATCGCGGCCACCAACTTCATCCTGATGTACAAGGTTCCGAAAGATCCCGTGCGTTCGCGTCAGGCCTTGAAGTTCTTCGAGTGGGCCCTGCAGAGCGGCCAGGCGCAGGCCGATGAACTGCATTTCGTTCCGCTGCCTGCCCCGCTGGTCGAACAGGTCAAGGCCTATTGGGCTGCCGAGATCAAGGTCTGACACGACGAGACGCGACACTCCAACGCGCCCCGATGCGCGTGTCCGAGAGCGTGCCGGCATGAGCCAGTGCGCCGGGTTGCAGGCTGGGCCATTGCAGGCGATATACCGATGAATGCAGCGACGCTCCCGTTGAAAACCGCTCCCGGTCGTGATGTCGCCGACGCCCGCGCCGACCGCGGTTTCCGCTGGCTGACCACCGGAGCCGGTGTCCTGGTCCTGGTGTCGCTTGGCGCTGCGGCGCTGTCAATGCTGTGGGGCGGGCGGGCCGCCTTCCAGAAGTTCGGAGTCTCGTTCCTGTGGCGCGATGCCTGGGATCCGGTGCAGCAGGACTTTGGCGCACTGGTGCCAATCTACGGCACCCTGGTCACGGCACTGATTGCCATGATCATCGCCGTGCCGGTCAGCTTCGGTATTGCGATGTACCTGACCGAGATCGCGCCGAAGTGGCTTCGCGGTCCGGTCGGCTCGGCCATCGAACTGTTGGCAGGCATTCCCTCGATCATCTACGGCATGTGGGGGCTGTTCGTGCTGGTCCCGTTCCTTGCGGAGTATGTCTATCCGTGGGTGGACGAGAACCTGGGCGCGATTCCCTTCCTTGGCAGTCTGTTCTCGGGGCCGCCACTGGGATTGGGAATGGGGACGGCCGGCCTGGTGCTGGCGATCATGGTCATTCCCTTCATTTCTTCGATCATGCGCGAGGTGTTCCTGACCGTGCCCGGTCAGCTCAAGGAATCGGCATACGCGCTTGGATCCACC
>JBBSVH010000114.1:0-8000 GCA_038233685.1 Lysobacterales bacterium
TGCCCCGCAAGGCTGGCATGGAACGCGGCGACTTGCTGTCGGCCAATGGCGGCATCTTTAAACCCCAGGGCGAGGCGCTGAACAAGGTGGCCAGCCGCGACGTCAAGGTGCTGGTGGTGGGCAATCCGGCCAACACCAACGCCTACATCGCGATGAAGTCAGCACCTGATCTGCCGGCGAAGAACTTCACCGCGATGCTGCGGCTGGACCACAACCGCGCCCTGTCGCAGCTGTCAAACAAGGCGCAGATCGCGGTGGGCGACATCGAGAAGCTGATCGTGTGGGGCAACCACAGCCCGACCATGTATCCGGACTACCGCTTCGCCACCGCCAATGGGCAGTCGCTGAAGGAAGCCATCAACGACGACGCCTGGAACGCGAACACCTTCATTCCGCAGGTCGGCAAGCGGGGCGCGGCGATCATCGAAGCGCGCGGCCTGTCCTCGGCCGCTTCGGCCGCCAATGCCGCGATCGACCACATCCGCGACTGGGTGCTGGGAAGCGACGGCAAGTGGGTGACCATGGGCGTGCCGTCCGATGGCAGCTACGGGATTCCCATGGACATCATCTACGGCGTGCCGGTGATCACCGCCAATGGCGAGTACAGCCGCGTCGAAGGCCTGGAGGTGGACGAGTTCAGCCGCACAGCCATGGACAAGACCCTGGCCGAGCTGGAAGAGGAGCGCGCCGGCGTGGCGCATTTGCTGGGCTGATCTGCAAAGCGGTTGCATTCAGGAACGCCGGGCATGCCCGGCGTTTCTTTTGCAGGGATCGATTTCGAGCCGGGTTGGCCTTGTCAGCCCTGCGTCGCCTTGCGTTGATCCGAGCTTGCCCGGATGACTTCTGTGCGAAACGAAGCATCCGAGCAAGCTCGGATCTACAAGGACAAAGTCAATGCCTTGACCGGAACGGGTTGGGGGAATTTGCTGCGCCGCTCGCTGCAGGCGATCGCGCAAGAGTCCGACCTCGGCAGCAGAGCTTGTGCAACGGGTAAAATGCGGGCGTTGCGCATTGGCGCAGCTGAAAGGAGATCGCAATGTCCCCACCGTACTCGGCCGGCGCACAGTTCCGCGCGGCGCTGGCCCAGGAACAACCCCTGCAAGTGATCGGCGCGATCAACGCCAACCATGCGCTGCTCGCGCAACGCGCCGGCTACCGCGCCATATACCTGTCCGGTGGCGGTGTGGCGGCCGGCTCATTGGGCCTGCCGGACCTGGGCATCAATACCCTGGAAGACGTGCTGATTGATGTGCGCCGTATCACCGACGTGTGCGAGCTGCCGCTGCTGGTTGACATCGACACCGGCTTTGGACCCAGCGCCTTCAACATCGCCCGCACGGTCAAGTCACTGATCAAGGCCGGCGCCGGCGCCTGCCACATCGAGGACCAGGTCGGCGCCAAGCGCTGCGGACATCGGCCGGGCAAGGAGATCGTGACCACTGGCGAGATGGCTGACCGGGTGAAGGCGGCGGCAGACGCAAAAACCGATGCCGAGTTCTTCCTGATCGCGCGTACCGACGCAATCCAGGTGGACGGCGTCGATGCGGCGATCGAGCGCGCCATCGCATGCGTGGAGGCCGGTGCCGACGGGATCTTTGCCGAGGCCGCCTACGACCTGCCGACCTACCGCCGCTTCGTCGATGCGGTGAAGGTGCCCGTGCTGGCCAACATCACCGAGTTCGGCAAGACGCCCTTGTTTACCGTCGATGAGCTGCGCAGCGCCGGCGTCGGCATCGTGCTGTATCCGCTATCGGCGTTCCGCGCGATGAACAAGGCGGCCGAAGCCGTCTACGCAGCGATTCGCCGGGACGGCCACCAGAAGAACGTGATCGACACCATGCAGACGCGCGAAGAGCTGTACGAGCGCATCGGCTACCACGCCTACGAACAGAAGCTTGACGCGCTGTTCGCCGCCAGGAAATGACCCGGAGTACACGATGACCGAAGCCGTCCCGTTCAAGCCCAAGAAATCCGTCGCCCTGTCCGGCACCCCGGCCGGCAACACCGCCCTGTGCACCGTAGGCCGGACCGGCAACGACTTGCATTACCGCGGTTACGACATCCTCGACCTGGCGCGCAGTTCCGAGTTCGAAGAAATCGCCTACCTCCTGGTGCACGGCGTGCTGCCCAGCGAGGCCGAACTGCGCGGTTACAAGGCCAGGCTAAAATCTCTGCGCGGTGTCCCCGCCGCGGTGAAGACGGCGCTGGAGCAGCTGCCGGCCTCGGCACATCCGATGGACGTGATGCGCACCGGTGTGTCGGTACTGGGCTGCATCTCGCCGGAGAAGGAAGACCACAACCATCCCGGCGCGCGCGACATAGCGGACCGGCTGATGGCCTGCCTTGGCCCGATGCTGCTGTACTGGTACCACTGGACCCACAACGGTCGGCGCATCGAGATCGAGACCGACGACGACAGCATCGGCGGGCACTTCCTGCACCTGCTGCACGGGCACAAGCCGCGGGAGAGCTGGGTGCAGGCGATGCACACCTCGCTGATCCTGTATGCCGAACACGAGTTCAACGCCTCGACCTTCGCCTCACGCGTGATCGCCGGGACCGGTAGCGACATGTACAGCGCGATCTGCGGCGGCATCGGCGCACTGCGTGGCCCCAAGCATGGCGGGGCCAATGAAGTGGCTTTCGAAATCCAGAAGCGCTATGCCAACCCTGATGAAGCGGAAGCCGACATCAAGGCGCGCGTCGAGCGCAAGGAAGTGGTGATCGGCTTTGGCCATCCGGTTTACACCACCGGCGATCCGCGCAACCAGGTGATCAAGGATGTCGCCCGCGAGCTGTCGGACGAGCAGGGCAGCCGCAAGATGTACGACATCGCCGAGCGGCTGGAGACGGTGATGTGGGACATCAAGAAGATGTTCCCGAACCTGGACTGGTTCAGCGCGGTCAGCTACCACATGATGGGCGTGCCAACGGCCATGTTCACGCCGCTGTTCGTGATCGCGCGCACGGCCGGCTGGAGCGCGCACGTCATCGAGCAGCGCATCGACGGCAAGATCATCCGCCCCAGCGCCAACTACAACGGACCGGAAGACCTGGAATTCGTGCCGCTTGGAAAGCGCTGATTGAGAATGCGGCTTCCCGACGGAAGCCCCCCGGCCGCGCCTGCCAACCGCAGGCTCGGACCTACTGCAGCCCCTCTGCTGCCATGGCCGCGACTACGCCAGGATCGGCGCTCATGCGCTTGAAGTAGCTCGCGGTGTTTTCCAGCCCAGTCAGGTCCACGGCCGTGCCCTTGGCCCAGCGCAGGATCACGAACAGGTACGGATCCACGACCGAACGCGAGCCCGTGAGCCAGTCCTTGCCCTGAAGCTGCCCATCGATGCGTTCGAACATGCCGCGCAGCCTGGTGCGGGCATGCTGCTTGCTGCGTTCGATCATCGCCTCGTCTTCCAGATACTTGCTTGCGCCGAACAGCGGATGGAACGTGGTGTGCACGTCGGCATTGAGAAAGGCGAGCCAGCGGTTGGTCTCGGCCCGTCCCTTGGCCGTGCCGTCGCCGGCAAGGCCAGCGTCGGGAAAGCGTTCGGCCAGGTAGTTGAGGATCGCCGCGTTCTGGGTCAACACCCAGTCCCCTTCCTGGAGCGCAGGCACGTTACCGGAGGGATTGATGCGCAGGTATTCCGGCGCCTTGAGCGACTTGCCGTCCATCACCTGCACCTCGAACGGCTCGCCAATCCAGCGCAGCACGATGTGGTCGGCCAGCGAGCAAGCCCCGGGCTTGGTGTAGAGCTTCATGTGCTTCTCCAGCAACGAAAGACGGCCCGAGGATAGCCCCGGGCCGTTGCGTGCCGCACCACTTTATATAGATGTCAGGATGTACGTGGCCGCAGCTTCTGCACGCGCAGGAAGGTGTGGTCGCCGATGGTGGCCACCTGATAGGCGTTCCGCCAGCTGGGGCTCGCAATGGCGTGTGCCATGAAGTGGCTGGCACCGGGGACAATCTCGCGGCGCTGGCCAGATGGCAGTGCCCAGTTCCGTTCCGCGCCGAGGGCGACGTCGATCGACGCCGCCCATGCTTGCGGGTTCTGCAGGCGGGTGCCGGGGGCCACGATGCCTGGCGCGAATTGTTTGCGTGCCGTGACCACGTCGCACATTGAGTCACCCCACAGGCCGCTGTCAAGGCGACGCAGGGCCACTTCGGCCACGGCCTGCTGGCCGCGGAGGGTCTGGTCGCGTGCTTCCAGATAAACGGTGGTGCTTAGGCAAAGCGAATCGGCGGCGGGCTGGGGCAACATCTGCGAAAGCCATAAAATCCAGGCGAGCTTCATTGGAACTCCTTGCTCCGTCTTGGCCGCTCCGCTGCGCTACCTGCCGGGAATGGAAGGAAGCGGGGTGACACGGCAGGGCGTCATGGGGAGGCAGCTGACTGAGACGAGCTGCCCGAGGCCGGCCAGGGGTGAGAATCAGGGCCGGGCGGCTCGCCAGTTGCAACGTGGGCGGGCCTAAAAGTTGCCGCACGGTAAGGGCCAGAGACATAACGGCAGCTGAATAAATTACCTTGACATTCAGCCTAAGTCATTGATTGGAAATGGAGTCTTTACTCGGCACTGCCGCCAAAAGCCGCATGGATGCTGCGATGCGGCATAAACGGGGCCCGGTCTTCAGAGCGCCGCAGCCAGCCGGCAGCCCTGGTCGATGGCGCGCTTGGCGTCGAGTTCAGAGGCGACGTCGGCGCCTCCAATAAGGTGCGAGGACACCCCGGCTGCGGAGAGTTGCGCGTGCAGGTCGCGACGCGGCTCCTGGCCAGCACAGATCACCACGTGTTCCACGGGTAGTAGCTGTTCCACCCCGTCGATGGAAATCGTCAGCCCCTGATCGTTCACCCCCACGTACTCTACGCCGCCCAGCATCGTGACCTGCTTTGCCTTGAGCGCAGAGCGGTGGACCCAGCCGCTGGTCTTGCCGAGGCGCGCACCGGGACGACCCGCGCTGCGCTGCAGCAGCCAGACCTCCCGCGCCGGCGGCTCCGGTTGCGGCGGCACCAGGCTGCCGCGGGCCTCGAACGTGGGATCAACGCCCCATTCGGCCATCCAGCGGCCCGTGTCCAGGGTTGGAGAGTGGCCTTCGTGGACCAGGAACTCCGCCGTGTCGAAGCCGATGCCGCCGGCCCCAATCAGTGCCGCCGACTTCCCGATCGTCACCTTGCCGCTCAACACGTCCACGTAGCTGACCACCTTGGGGTGGTCGCTTCCCGGGAAGCTGACCTGGCGCGGAGTGATGCCGGTGGCCAGCACGATTTCGTCGAAGCCCTTGAGTCGTTCCGCATCCACCGTCGTGGAAAGGTGCACCGTGGTGCCGGTTTCCTCGAGTTGCTGGGCGAAATAGCGCAGGGTCTCGTGGAACTCTTCCTTACCCGGGATGCGCTTGGCGTAGTTGAACTGGCCGCCGATTTCCGAGGCTGCATCGAACAGCGTGACCTGATGGCCACGTTGGGCCGCGACGGTGGCGCAGGCAAGCCCCGCCGGCCCGGCGCCCACCACCGCCACGCGCTTCGGTGCCCGGGTGGGCAGGTAGTTGAGCTCGGTTTCCGAGCAGGCCCGCGGATTGACCAGGCAGCTGGCCTTCTTGTTCTCGAAGACATGGTCCAGGCATGCCTGGTTGCAGGCGATGCAGGTGTTGATGCTTTCGGGCCGGCCATTCCGCGCCTTGTTGGTCCACTGCGGGTCGGCGAGCAAGGGCCGGGCCAGCGACACCATGTCTGCCTTGCCCTGGGCCAGGATGCGCTCAGCCACGTCGGGCATGTTGATGCGGTTGGTGGCGATGACCGGCACCGAAACCTCAGGCTTCAACTTGGCGGTGACGTCGACAAACGCGGCGCGTGGGACCGAGGTGACGATGGTCGGGATGCGCGCCTCGTGCCAGCCGATCCCGGAATTGATCAGCGTCGCGCCCGCCGCTTCGACCGCCTTGGCCTGGGCCACGATCTCGTCCCATTGGCTGCCACCCTCGACCAGGTCGACCAGGGACAGGCGGTAGATGATGATGAAGTCCGGCCCGCAGGCCTCGCGGATCCGGCGCACGATCTCCACGGCGAAGCGCATGCGCTTCTCGGGCGTGCCGCCCCAGCTATCGCTGCGCTTGTTGGTGCGCGGGGCGATGAACTCGTTGATCAGGTAGCCCTCAGAGCCCATGACTTCGACGCCGTCATAGCCGGCTTCGCGGGCGCGTCGGGCGGCATCGGCATACGCGGTGATCTGCCGTTCGACGCCGCGCGAGGACAGCGCGCGCGGCTTGAACGGGTTGATCGGCGCCTTGATTGCCGAGGGCGCCACGGACAGGGGGTGATAGGCATAGCGGCCGGCATGCAGCAGCTGCAGGCAGATCTTGCTGCCGTTGTCGTGCACGGCGCTGGTGACGAAGCGGTGCGGCCGGACTTCCCAGGGCCAGGAGAGTTTGCCGCCGAAGGGCGCAAGCCAGCCCACCAGATTGGGCGAAAATCCGCCGGTGA
Source organism: Lysobacterales bacterium (assembly GCA_038233685.1). GTDB lineage: Bacteria > Pseudomonadota > Gammaproteobacteria > Xanthomonadales > Xanthomonadaceae > Pseudoxanthomonas_A. Next base: position 6,470 of record JBBSVH010000114.1, read on the forward strand.
CCATCAGGCCCACGCCACCTGCGGCGCGCTCTGCGAAATAGGCCGCCAGCTTCGGGAAGTCGCGCGCCCGATCCTCCAGCCCGGTATGCATCGAGCCCATGAGCACGCGATTGCGGATCCGGGTAAAGCCCAGGTCCAATGGCGCAAACAGGTGCGGGTAGTGCGGGTTGGGCAGGCCGGCGGTCGCGGGCAGAGGGGCAGAAGCTTGCACTTGCATGGGCTCGGATACGCCTGCGTACGGATTTGCCACGATGCCGCGAATTCATGGCTGCGGCAAGTTCTGTTGGCACTGATGGCTTCGTGCCTCGGCCCAAAAGCACTCGCGTACCTGTGACCCGGTGGCCCCTCGGTTGTCCGGGACCAGCGACGCCACCGGGCTCCCGTCCCTGGGCGTGCTGCAATGCGGACGCCTCGATCGCGGTCATAAGGAGCGCTGGAACGCAGGCGCACTGCCCGATCTGGCAAAATAGAGGGCTTATCTCCCCAACGAGTCGCGAATGAGCCACCACGACCTGCGTTCCGCTGTCCGACCGAATCCTGACCAGCCGATGGTAGATATCGCCGACTACGTCGCCGACTACACGATTGAATCGAAGGAGGCCTATGACACGGCGCGCTACATGCTCCTGGATTCGCTAGCCTGCGCGATGCTGGCGATGAAGTTCCCGGATTGCGTGAAGCATCTCGGGCCGGTCGTGCCGGGCGCAACGATGGACGGCGGCGTGCGGGTGCCCGGTACCTCGCACCAACTCGACCCGGTGCAGGGCGCGTTCGCGATCGGGGCACAGGTGCGCTGGCTGGATTTCAACGACACGTGGCTGGCCGCGGAGTGGGGACACCCGTCAGACAACCTTGGCGCCATCCTGTCCGTTGCCGACTACCTGAGCCGTAAGGCAGTCCGCGAAGGTGCCGCGCCGCTGACCGTGCGGGACGTGCTCACCGCAGCCATCAAGGCGCACGAAATCCAGGGCGGATATGCGCTTTTGAACTCCTTCAACCGAGTCGGGCTGGACCACGTGATCCTCGTGCGCCTGGCCTCGACCGCCGTTGCCACCCAGATGCTGGGCGGCGGCAAGGAGCAGATCATCAATGCGGTGTCGCACAGCTGGATCGACAATGGAGTCCTGCGGACTTATCGCCACGCGCCCAACACCGGCCCGCGCAAGAGTTGGGCGGCGGGTGACGCCTGCCGACGTGCCGTCACCCACGCACTGAACGCGGTCAATGGCGAGGTCGGCTACCCCAGCGCCCTGAGCGTGCCGACGTGGGGCTTCTACGACATCGCCTTCAAGGGCAAGCCGTTCGAGTTCGAGCGGCCCTTCGGCAGCTACGTGATGGAGAACGTGCTGTTCAAGATCAGCTTCCCGGCCGAATTCCACGCACAGACCGCGGTGGAATGCGCGATGAGCCTGCACCCGCAGGTTGTCGGGAAGCTCGACCAGATCGAGCGGATAGTGCTGGAGACCCAGGAAGCCGCGGTCCGCATCATCGACAAGACGGGGCCGCTGGCCAATTACGCCGATCGCGACCA
>JBBSVH010000115.1:0-7958 GCA_038233685.1 Lysobacterales bacterium
CAGGAACTCGCGGCTCTCGCGGCCCTTGGCAGTCATCAGGAACACCAGCCCGCCGAGCAGAAGTCCGGCAACCACGGCCGCAGCGCGCACGGGGCCCTGCCACTGACCCTCGAAATACCACCAGGCCACCAGGCCACCCAGCACAAGGGCTACAGCCAGGGCGTACTTGGCAATATCGCCCGCCGAAGTGCTGGCGGCTTTGGAATGTTCGACCTTGCTGTTCATCCGTCTCTTCGTTTGACTGCTGCCACAACCGCGAAAATTTCGGCTGCGTGTTCCAGATGGCGCGCCAGGTAGGACTCGAACCTACAACCTGCGGTTTTGGAGACCGCTGCTCTGCCAGTTGAGCTACTGACGCGTTTTGATTTGTTGGCCTACCCTTGAGACGGCGAAGGCGGCCCGAGGATTCGGCCCGCCATTCGCGCTTCATCAAGTCGCCGGATCCCCGCCTGCGCGGGGATGACGCCCTGACAAAGCCCTGCGCATGCGCCTGGGTCAGGGCGTCACTTGATGATCTTGGCCACCACGCCGGCGCCGACGGTGCGGCCGCCTTCGCGGATCGCGAAGCGCAGGCCTTCGTCCATCGCCACCGGGTTGATCAGCGTCACCACCATCTTCACGTTGTCACCCGGCATCACCATCTCAACACCCTCGGGCAGCTCGCAGGCGCCGGTGATGTCCGTGGTGCGGAAGTAGAACTGCGGGCGGTAACCCTTGAAGAACGGCGTGTGACGGCCACCCTCGTCCTTGCTCAGCACGTACACCTCGGACTCGAACTCGGTGTGGGGCTTGATGCTGCCCGGCTTGCACAGCACCTGGCCGCGCTCCACGTCGTCACGCTTGGTGCCGCGCAGCAGCAGGCCGGCGTTGTCGCCCGCCTGACCCTGGTCCAGCAGCTTGCGGAACATCTCAACACCGGTGACCGTGGTCTTGACCGTGTCGCGGATGCCCACGATCTCGATTTCCTCGCCCACCTTGATGATGCCGCGCTCGATACGACCGGTCACCACCGTGCCGCGACCGGAGATCGAGAACACGTCCTCCACCGGCATCAGGAAGGGCTTGTCCACGTCGCGCTCGGGCAGCGGGATGAAGGTGTCCAGCGCCTCCACCAGCTTCAGGATCGAGGGCACGCCGATCTCGCTCTGGTCGCCTTCCAGCGCCAGGCGGGCCGAACCGTGGATGATCGGGGTGTCATCGCCCGGGAAGTCATACTTGCTCAGCAGCTCGCGCACTTCCATCTCGACCAGCTCAAGCAGCTCGGCATCGTCCACCATGTCGGCCTTGTTCAGGAACACCACGATGTGCGGCACGCCGACCTGGCGCGACAGCAGGATGTGCTCGCGGGTCTGCGGCATCGGGCCGTCAGCGGCCGAACACACCAGGATCGCGCCGTCCATCTGCGCCGCACCGGTGATCATGTTCTTCACATAGTCAGCATGGCCCGGGCAGTCAACGTGCGCGTAATGGCGGTTGGCCGATTCGTATTCCACGTGGGCCGTCGAGATCGTGATGCCGCGCGCCTTCTCTTCCGGCGCCGCGTCGATCTGGTCGTAACCCTTGAACTCGCCACCAAACATCTCAGCGCCAATCTTGGTCAGCGCCGCCGTCAGCGTCGTCTTGCCGTGATCCACGTGGCCGATCGTGCCCACGTTCACGTGGGGCTTGGTGCGCTCGAATTTACCCTTTGCCATGGCTGTCTCTACCTTGTTCTTGTGATCGTTTAGTCGGAGGGCCGGCCGCAGCCGGCATTCGTCAGTTCTTCTTGATTACCGCTTCGGCGATGTTCGCCGGCGCTTCTGCGTAGTGGTCGAATTCCATCGTGAAGGTCGCGCGACCCTGCGACATGGAGCGCAGGGTGGTGGCGTAACCAAACATCTCGCCGAGCGGGATCATCGCGTTGATGATCTTTCCCGAGGGGCTGTCATCCTGGCCCTGCAGGATGCCGCGACGTCGGCTCACGTCGCCCATCACGTCGCCCAGGTAATCCTCCGGGCTCACGATCTCTACTTTCATGATCGGCTCCAGCAGGACCGGATTGGCCTTGTTGAAGCCTTCCTTGAACGCCATCGAGCCGGCCACCTTGAAGGCCATCTCGTTGGAGTCGACGTCATGGAACGAGCCGTCGACTGCACGCACCGCCACGTCGACGATCGGGAAGCCGGCGAGCACGCCGTTCTTCAGTACTTCCTCGATGCCCTTGCCCGAGGCGGTAACGTATTCCTTGGGGACCACGCCGCCGACGATGGCGTTCTCGAACGAGAAGCCCACGCCGCGCTCCTGCGGCTCCATCTCGATGACGATGTGGCCGTACTGGCCGCGACCGCCGGACTGGCGCACGAACTTGCCTTCCTGCTTGACTGCCTTGCGTATGGTCTCGCGGTAGGCGACCTGCGGCTTGCCGACGTTGGCTTCCACGTTGAACTCCCGCTTCATGCGGTCCACCAGGATGTCCAGATGCAGCTCACCCATGCCGGCGATGATGGTCTGGCCGGATTCTTCGTCGGTGCGGACGCGGAAGGAAGGATCTTCCTGCGCCAGGCGACCCAGGGCGACGCCCATCTTTTCCTGGTCGGCCTTGGTCTTCGGTTCGACCGCCATCGAGATGACCGGCTCCGGGAAGATCATGCGCTCCAGGGTGATGATGTGGTCGAGCGCGCACAGCGTGTCGCCGGTGGTCACATCTTTCAGGCCCACGGCCGCGGCGATGTCGCCCGCACGCACTTCCTTGATCTCGCTGCGCTCGTTGGAGTGCATCTGCAGGATGCGGCCGACCCGCTCTTTCCTGGATTTGACCGGGTTGTACACCGCGTCGCCAGAGTTGAGCACGCCCGAGTACACGCGGAAGAACGTCAGCGAACCCACGAACGGGTCGGTCATGATCTTGAACGCCAGCGCCGAGAATGGCGCAGCGTCAGTGGCAGGACGGCTGTCCTCCTTGTCGCTGTCGTCGATACCCGCGACCGGCGGACGATCGGAGGGCGACGGCAGCAGGTGCACGACGCCGTCCAGCATCGCCTGCACACCCTTGTTCTTGAAGGCGCTGCCGCAGAATACCGGCACGATTTCGACCTTCAGGGTGCGCTCGCGCAGACCGCTGATGATCTCTTCTTCGGTCAATTCGCCTTCGTTTAGGTACTTGTCCATAAGGACTTCGCTGGCCTCAGCCGCCGCTTCCACCATGAATGCGCGCGCCGCCACCGACATCTCGAGCAGGTCGGCGGGGACTTCACGATATTCGAAAGTGGTGCCCTGCGAGGCGACGTCCCAGTGGATCGCCTTCATCTTGATCAAGTCGACCACGCCCTCGAAGCCGTCTTCGGCGCCGATCGGCACCTGCATCGGCACGGCGTAGGCGCCAAGGCGGCTCTTCAGCTGCTCAACAACCTTGTCGAAGTTGGCGCCGGTGCGGTCCATCTTGTTGACGAAAGCCATGCGCGGCACGGAGTACTTGTTGGCCTGGCGCCACACGGTCTCCGACTGCGGCTGCACGCCGCCGACCGCGCACAGCACGAACACCGCACCGTCGAGCACGCGCAGGCTGCGCTCGACCTCGATGGTGAAGTCGACGTGTCCGGGGGTGTCGATGATGTTGAAGCGGTGTTCGGCCATGGACTTGTCCATGCCCTTCCAGAACGCAGTGGTCGCAGCAGAGGTGATGGTGATACCACGCTCCTGCTCATGCTCCATCCAGTCCATGGTTGCGGCGCCGTCGTGGACTTCACCGATCTTGTGGCTGACGCCGGTGTAGAACAGGATGCGCTCCGACGTGGTGGTCTTGCCCGCGTCGATGTGGGCCATGATGCCGAAATTGCGGTAACGCTCGATGGGAGTGGTGCGAGCCACGACAGTCTCTCTTTATGATTTCAATCTTGCGGATGGCCGAACGCCGCCCTGAGGCGGCCTTCGGATTCGTCTGCGGCACAAGCGTGTCGCAAGGGCACCCTGAAGGTGCCGAAGGGTCCGCCTGCAAAGACGCCGCGTGGAGGCAGCGCCAGCAGACCCGGGCAAATTACCAGCGGTAGTGCGCGAACGCCTTGTTCGCTTCCGCCATGCGGTGGGTCTCTTCGCGCTTTTTCACCGCGCCGCCACGGTTCTCCGAGGCGTCCAGCAGTTCAGCAGCCAGCTTGCGCGGCATCGAATTCTCGCCACGCTTGCGCGCCGACTCGATCAGCCAGCGCATCGCCAGGGCCAGGCGGCGCGAGGAACGTACTTCGACCGGCACCTGGTAGGTGGCGCCACCGACGCGGCGGGATTTGACTTCCACCGTCGGGGAGATGTTGTCCAGCGCCTTTTCGACCAGCTCCAGGGCATTGGGGTTCTTCTCGCCAATGACGTCCATGGCGCCGTACACGATCTTCTCGGCGACGGACTTCTTGCCGCTGTACATGACCATGTTGATGAAGCGGGCGATGGTCAGGCTGCCGTGCTTGGGATCGGGCAGGACGGTACGCTGTGGGGTTGAGCCTTTACGCGACATGTTTGCTTTACCTGTTCAAATCTGTGATTTGGCGTTTCGCCAAGGCGAAGCCTGCCTCAAGCCTTCGGGCGCTTGGTGCCGTACTTGGAGCGGCTCTGGCGGCGCTTGGCCACGCCAGAAGCATCGAGCGAACCGCGGACAGTGTGGTAGCGGACGCCGGGAAGGTCCTTTACGCGACCGCCACGGATCAACACCACGGAGTGCTCCTGCAGGTTGTGTCCCTCGCCACCGATGTAGCTGATGACTTCTTCCTGGTTGGTCAGGCGCACCTTGGCCACCTTGCGAAGCGCCGAGTTCGGCTTCTTCGGGGTGGTGGTGTACACGCGGGTGCACACGCCGCGACGCTGCGGGCACTTGTCCAGCGCGGGCGACTGGCTCTTGTAAGTGGGGGCCTGCCGCGGCTTGCGGACGAGCTGATTGATCGTTGCCATCTTTATGGATTCTTTCGAATGAAGGCCGCAGCCTTGGGCGTGAAAATGACGGCAGGCCGTAGACCGGCCTGCCGAGACAGGAAAGTATAGCGGGCAGGCCAAATCCGCGTCAACCGACCGGTGCCCTGCCCCGGCCCGTCCGGGGCCGCTGCGGGCGCGTCCTGCGCCCGGTGTAACGGCTCCCGGGCAGGCCCGGGAGCGCTATTGCCTACTCTTCGCCCGCTGCCGGGGCGTCGCCGGCCAGCGCCGGCTCGTCCTGCTGGACTTCACCCGGGCTTGCAACCAGGGCCTCCATTTCGGACGCGGTGAGGCCGGAGGCGTTCTTGCGGCGGCTGGCGTGGTACGTCAGGCCGGTACCGGCCGGGATCAGGCGGCCAACGATGACGTTCTCCTTCAGCCCGCGCAGGTTGTCGCGGGTGCCACGGACCGCAGCCTCGGTCAGCACGCGGGTGGTTTCCTGGAAGGAGGCGGCCGAGATGAACGACTCGGTCGCCAGCGAGGCCTTGGTGATGCCCAGCAGCACGGGGTCGTACTTGGCCGGCAGCTCGTTCTTGGCAAGCAGCTTTGCGTTCTCTTCCAGCACGCGCTGACGCTCGGCCTGTTCACCGTGCAGGTACTTGCTGTTGCCCGCGTCGGTGATCTCGACCTTGCGCAGCATCTGGCGAGTGATCACCTCGATGTGCTTGTCGTTGATCTTGACGCCCTGCAGCCGGTACACGTCCTGGATTTCCTTGACCAGGTACGCGGCCAAGGGCTCCACACCGAGCAGGCGCAGGATGTCCTGCGGAGTCGGCTCGCCGTCCACCACCGTTTCGCCCTTGGCCACGTGCTCGCCTTCGAACACGATGATCTGGCGGAACTTGGGAATCAGCTCCTCATGTTCGCTGCCGTCGGTGTCGCGGATGATCAGGCGCTGCTTGCCCTTGGTGTCCTTGCCGAAGCTGATCAGGCCCGAACGCTCGGCCAGGATCGCGGGATCCTTTGGCTTGCGCGCTTCGAACAGGTCGGCCACGCGTGGGAGGCCACCGGTGATATCGCGGGTCTTGGAGGCTTCCTGCGGCACCTTGGTGACCACGTCACCCACGCCGACGGCGGCGCCGTCCTGCAGGTTGACGATGGAGCGCGGCGGCAGCAGGTACTGCGCCGGCAGGTCGGTACCCGGGATGTTGAGGTCCTTGCCGTTCTTGTCCAGGATGCGCACGACCGGCCGCAGGTCCTTGCCCATCGAACCACGACGCTTGGGATCGGTGATCTCACGCGAGGCCAGGCCGGTCAGTTCGTCGGTCTTTTCAATGACGGTGATGCCGTCGACAAAGTCCACGAAGCGCACGAAACCGGCCACTTCCGACACGATCGGGTGGTTGTGGGGGTCCCAGTTGGCTACCGACTGGCCGGCCTTGATCGCCGCGCCGTCCTTGACCGCGATGGTCGCGCCGTAGGGCAGCTTGTAACGCTCGCGCTCACGGCCGTGACCGTCCAGCACCGAGAGCTCGCCCGAACGCGACACCGCGACCAGGTGGCCGTTGGTGTGCTCGACAAACTTGAGGTTGTTGAACTTGATCGAACCGGTGGTCTTGACCGTGATGTTGTCCACTGCCGCCGCACGCGATGCCGCGCCGCCGATGTGGAACGTACGCATGGTCAGCTGGGTCCCGGGCTCGCCGATCGACTGCGCGGCAATGACGCCGACCGCTTCGCCGATGTTGACGGTGTGGCCTCGCGCCAGGTCGCGACCGTAGCAGAGCGAGCACACGCCAAAGGTCGAGGCACAGGTGATGGTGGAACGCACCTTGAGCGCCTGCAAGCCGGCATCTTCGAGCTTCTGCACCCAGGCTTCGTCCAGCAGCGTGTTGCGGGTGACGATCGGATCCTCGTCGTTGCCCGGCAGGAACACGTCCTCGGCCACGATCCGGCCCAGCACGCGCTCGCGCAGTGGCTCGACCACATCGCCGCCTTCGACGATCGGAATCATCATCAGGCCTTCGCTGGTGCCGCAGTCGACCTCGGTGATCACCACGTCCTGGGCCACGTCGACCAGGCGACGGGTCAGGTAACCGGAGTTGGCGGTCTTCAGCGCGGTGTCGGCCAGGCCCTTTCGCGCGCCGTGGGTGGAGTTGAAGTACTCCTGCACGTTCAGGCCTTCACGGAAGTTTGCCTTGATCGGCGTCTCGATGATGGAGCCATCGGGACGCGCCATCAGGCCGCGCATGCCGGCCAGCTGGCGGATCTGTGCCTGCGAACCACGCGCGCCGGAGTCGGCCATGATGTACAGCGAGTTCATCGACTTTTCGTTGATGGTCTCGCCCTTGGCGTTCTGCACCTTGTCGGTACCGATGGTGTCCATCATCGCCTTGGCGATGCGCTCATTGGTGCGTGACCAGATGTCCACGACCTTGTTGTAGCGCTCGCCAGCGGTGACCAGGCCACTCTGGTACTGCTCCTGGATCTCCAGGACTTCGGCCTCGGCCTCGCCCAGGATGCCCTTCTTCTCCAGCGGGATCAGCATGTCGTCAATGCCGATCGAGACGCCGGCGCGGGTCGCGTAGGCGAAGCCGGTGTACATCAGCTTGTCGGCGAACACGACCGTGTCCTTCAGCCCCAGCATGCGGTAGCTGGAGTTGATCAGGCGGCTGATGGCCTTCTTGTTCAACTCGGTGTTGGCCAGCGCGAAGGGCAGGCCCTCGGGCAGGATCTCGGCCAGCAGCGCACGACCGATCGTGGTCTCCACGATGGCGTTGTTGCGGACCTTGTTGCCGTCCTCGTCGGTGGTCACTTCGGTGATGCGGACCTTGACCTTGGCGTGCAGCTCCACCACGCGGTTGTCATAGGCGCGCTTGACCTCGGCGATGTTGGCGAACGCCATGCCCTCGCCCTTCTTGTTTTCCAGGGCGCGGGTCATGTAGTACAGGCCCAGCACCACGTCCTGCGACGGAACAATGATGGGCTCGCCGTTGGCGGGGCTCAGGATGTTGTTGGTCGACATCATCAGCGCGCGCGCTTCCAGCTGTGCCTCCAGGCTCAGCGGGACGTGCACGGCCATCTGGTCA
>JBBSVH010000116.1:0-7894 GCA_038233685.1 Lysobacterales bacterium
CCGGCGGCATGAAGCGCCGGCTGATGATCGCCCGGGCCATGATGACCCGCCCGCGACTGCTGATCCTGGACGAGCCAACCGCCGGCGTGGACATCGAGATCCGCCGCAGCATGTGGAAGACGCTCAAGGAGATCAACGAGGCCGGCACCACCATCATCCTGACCACGCACTATCTGGAGGAAGCCGAAAGCCTGTGCCGCAACCTGGCGATCATCGACCGCGGCACGATCGTCGAGCAGGGGCCCATGCGCGAGCTGCTGGCCAAGCTGGACGTCGAAGGTTTCGTGCTCGATATCGACGGCGCACTGCCGGCGCGGCTGCCGGACATCGAGGGCACGGTGCTGGTGGCCTCCGACGAACACACCCTGGACCTGGACATGCCGCGCGCGATGGACCTCAACCGCGTATTCGCCGCGCTGGGCGATGCCGGCATCCGGGTGCGTTCGATGCGCACCAAGAGCAACCGGCTGGAGGAGCTGTTCGTGCGCCTGACCGGCGACGAAGCGGCGGCGCGGCGGGAGCAGGCGGCATGAACGAGATGACGTCCACGCAGAAGAACTTCGTGGCGCTGCGCACCGTCGTGCGCCGCGAGATCATGCGCATCCTGCGCATCTGGGGCCAGACCCTGGTGCCGCCGGCGATCACCATGACCCTGTATTTCCTGATCTTCGGCGGCCTGATCGGTTCGCGCATCGGCGACATGGGCGGTTACTCCTACATGGAGTTCATCGTCCCGGGGCTGGTGATGATGAGCGTGATCCAGAACAGCTACGGCAACATTTCATCGAGCTTTTTCGGCGCCAAGTTCGGGCGCCATGTCGAGGAGCTGCTGGTCAGCCCGATGCCCAACTGGGTGATCCTGGTGGGCTACGTTTCCGGGGCTGTGCTGCGCGGCCTGCTGGTCGGCGCGATCGTCCTGGCCATTGCGATGTTCTTCACCCCGATCGATATCCCGCACCCCATCGTGACCCTGACCACGGTGCTGCTGGGCGCGACCATCTTCTCGCTGGCCGGCTTCGTCAACGCCGCGTATGCGAAGAAGTTCGACGACATCGCCATCGTGCCGACCTTCATCCTGACCCCGCTGACCTACCTGGGCGGCGTGTTCTATTCGGTCAAGCTGCTGCCGCCCTGGGCCGAGGCCGCCACCCACGCCAACCCGATCTTCTACATGGTCAACGCGTTCCGCTACGGCCTGCTTGGCACCAGCGACGTGCCGCTGTGGGTCGCCTACGTGCTGATGATCGGTTTTGTGGTGGCGCTGGGCGCGCTGGGGCTGTGGCTGCTGAAAAAGGGCGTCGGGCTGCGCAGCTGAAATCCTGTCGATCCGAGCTTGCTCGGATGCTTTTGATTCTGCGCAGACAGCATCCGGGCAAGCTCGGATCTACAAGGGAATTTTCCATGCGGATTCTGGTACTGGGTGCGGGCGGGACTGGTGGCTATTTCGGTGGTCGGCTGGCGCAGTCCGGTGCCGACGTTGTTTTTCTCGTGCGCAAACCGCGTGCCGCGCAGCTGCAACAGCGCGGGCTGCAGATCCGCAGTCCACTGGGCGACGCAGACATCCCCGTCGCGCACGTCACCGCCGAAGGCTTGCGCGAGCGCGCCGCCCGCGCTCCATTCGACCTGGTGCTACTCAGCTGCAAGGCCTACGACCTGGACAGTTCGATCGAGGCAATTGCGCCGGCAATGCAGGAACAGACCACGCTGCTGCCGATCCTCAACGGCCTGCGCCATTACCCGGTGCTGGATGAGCGGTTCGGACGCCAACGCGTGCTCGGCGGGCTGTGCTTCATCAGCGCGACCAAGGGTGAGGGGGGCGAGGTACTGCACCTGGCGCCGCCGGCTTCGATCACCTTCGGCGAGCGCGACGGCGAGCCACGCAGCGTCCGCACTGACGCATTGGCTTCGCTGTTGGCCAAGGCTGGCGTGGATCACGAGCGCTCGCTCCGCATCATGCAGGCGCTGTGGATCAAGTACTCGTTCCTGACCGCGCTCGCCGCCGGCACCTGCCTGATGCGCGCGCCGGTGGGGGCGATCGCGGCCACGCAGGGCGGCGAAGCGTTCATGCGCGCGCTGTACGACGAATGCCTGCGCGTCGCCAGGGCTTCAGGTGAGGCGGTGCCGCCGGACGAACAGGAACGCGCGCTCTCGGTGCTGCTCGCCGCCGGTTCGCCGATCAAGGCCTCGCTGCTTCGCGACCTGGAGGCGGGTCGCCCGGTCGAGGCGCTGCAGATCGTGGGCGACATGCTGCATCGCGCGCAGGCTGCACATCTCCACGCGCCGCTGCTGAGCGCCTCGTGGTGTCAGCTGCAGGCCTATGAAGGCAGTCTGGTACTGCGTTGAAGATCAGATGATGGCATCGATTGCCGCAGGTGCAGACGCTTGGATCCAGGCGTGCCCCGATGCTGCCACGCCACGTAGATCCGAGCTTGCTCGGATGCTGTCTGCAGCATGTCAGAGCATCCGAGCAAGCTCGGATCTACGCTAGGGCCAGAGCACCCGAGCGAGCTCGGATCTACGCTGGGACAACGGCATCCGAGCAAGCTTGGATCTACTCGGAAGGACCGGAACCGGGCAAGCTCGGATTCACGCAGATGCCGCGTTTCGCTCTTTGTAGATCCGAGCTTGCTCGGATGCTGTTTGCATCAGGCCAGGGCATCCGAGCAAGCTCGGATCTACGCTGGGACGACGGGATCCGGGCAAGCTCGAATACACGCAGATGCCGCGCGGCGTTCAATCCAGGCCGAAGAACGCTCTCGCCGTGGCCGTGGTGTTCGCTGCCGTTAGCGACACGTCTTCGCTACGGTCGCGCGCCAGCTCTTCGACGATGTGCGCCAGGTACATGGGTTCGTTGCGCCGGTGCGAGGGCTGCGGCTTGACCGTGCGTGGCAGCAGGTAGGGTGCGTCCGTTTCGATCATCAGCCGGTGTGCGGGGATGTGCGGCACCAGCTCGCGCAGGTGGGCGCCGCGGCGCTCGTCGCACAGCCAGCCGGTGATGCCGACGTGCCAGTCCTGGTCGAGGTAGTCGAACAGTTCGGCGCGGGTGCCGGTGAAGCAGTGCACCACCGCCGGGCCCAGCTTGCCGTCGAACTCCTTCATCACGCCCATGAAGTCCACGTGCGCGTCACGCTGGTGCAGGAACAGCGGCTTGCCCACGCCGTCGACGGCAAGGTCGGCGGCAATCCGCAGCTGCAGTTCGAACGCGCGGCGCTGCGCCGGGCGCGGAGCCAAATCGCGAAAATAGTCCAGCCCGCATTCGCCTACCGCCACCACCTCGGGGTGCGCATGCAGCGCGCGCATTTCCGCGTCGCACTCGGCGGTGTATTCGCTGGCGTGGTGTGGATGCACGCCAGCAGTGGCGAACAGGAAGCCCGGATGCGCCTGGGCCAGGGCCAGCGCCTTGGGCGAATGCTCGCGGCTGGCGCCGGTGACGATCATCTGCACCACGCCGGCGTCGCGCGCCCTCTGCAATACCGCGTCGCGATCAGCGTCGAAGCTGTCATGGGAAAGGTTGGCGCCGATATCGATGAGTTCCATGCGTGCATTTTAGTCGCAGCGACGATGAGCGGATCGCCAGCCGCGCGTTGTGAGCGCCCAGTCCGCAGGAGCGCCCGATGGGCGCGAGCTCCTCGAGAGACCTTGCCAATCGCACCGGCTCGCGCCCGCATAGGCTGCTGCTGACAAACGCCGGTCTGCCACCGGCCCGCCTTATCCTTGCCGCATGTCGTTGCGCGAGTTCCCGATCACCCCTCTGCTGCCAGACATCCTGGACAGCCTGAATACCCATGTGCGACTGGTCCTCGAAGCCCCTCCGGGCGCCGGCAAGACCACGCAGGTGCCGCTGGCGCTGCTCGACGCGCAATGGCTGCAGGGCCGCCGCATCATCGTGCTTGAGCCGCGGCGGGTGGCCGCCCGCGCGGCTGCCGGCTTCATGGCGGCGCAACTTGGAGAGGCGGTAGGCGACACCGTCGGCTACCGCATCCGCTTCGAAAACCGCATCAGCGCGCGCACCCGCATCGAGGTCGTGACCGAAGGCATCCTCACCCGGATGCTGCAGGACGATCCGATGCTCGAGGGCGTCGGCGCGCTGCTGTTCGACGAATTCCACGAGCGCCACCTGGCCGGCGACCTCGGCCTGGCTCTGGCGCTCGACGTGCAGGCATCGGTGCGCGAGGACCTGCGCATCGTAGTGATGTCGGCCACGCTCGACGGCGAACGACTGGCGTCGGTACTGGATGCGCCGCGCCTGTCCAGCGCGGGGCGCAGCTATCCGGTCGAGATGACGCATTTCGCGGCGCGGCGCGACGAAGGCCTGGAACACCAGGCCCGGCGCGCGGTGGAACAGGCGCTGCAGCAGCATCCGGGCGACGTGCTGGTGTTCCTGCCCGGACAGCAGGAAATCGCGCGCACCTTAACCGCACTCCAGGCCAGCGCGGCATTGGCCGATGTGGCGGTGCTGCCGCTGCACGGGGAGCTGCCGCTGGAGCGGCAGAGCGCGGCGCTGCAGCCGGATCCTGATGGTCGCCGGCGCGTGGTGCTGGCCACCAACGTGGCCGAGTCCAGCGTCACCCTGCCGGGGGTGCGCGTGGTGATCGACAGCGGCCTGGCGCGCGAGCCGCGCTACGAACCCAACAGCGGCTTTACCCGGCTCGACGTGGTGGCCATCTCGCAGGCCTCGGCCGACCAGCGCAGCGGCCGCGCAGGACGCGTGGCAGCGGGTTGGAGCTACCGGCTGTGGCCGCAGTCGCAGCGCCTGGACCCGCAGCGCCGCCCGGAAATGATGCAGGTTGAACTCGCCTCGCTGGCGCTTGAGCTTGCCGCGTGGGGCAGCGATGAGCTGCGCTTCGTCGACCCGCCACCGCCCGGTCCACTGGCCGCCGCGCGCGCACTGCTGCAGCGGCTTGGCGCACTGGGCCCGGATCATGCGATCACCGTGCTAGGCCGGCGCATGCTGGTGCTGGGCACGCATCCGCGCCTGGCCGCGATGCTGCTGACCCCGCGCGACGACGTGGAACGCAGCCTGGCCTGCGACCTGGCCGCGCTGATCGAGGCGCGCGACCCGCTGCGCAGCGGCGGCGATGCGCTGGCCGCGCGCTGGCGTGCGCTGGCCGCACTCCGCCGCGGCCGCGTGCCCGACGACGCGCACCGCGGCGGACTGGCCGCCATCGATGCGCTGGCCGCGCAGTGGCGCAGACGTATCGGGGCGAAAGCGCCAGCACCGGGCGAGATCGAAGCCCATCGCCTTGGCGACCTGTTGATGCACGCCTTCCCCGACCGCATAGCGCACCAGCATCCGACCGAACCGCTCCGCTACCAGCTGGCCAACGGCCGCACCGCGAAGCTGTTCGACGACAGCGCGCTGGTCGGCGAGCCGTGGATCGTGGCCAGCGAACTGCGCTCGGCGCGGGGCGGCGCGGGCGCGCGGGCTGACGGACTCATCCTGCGCGCCGCGCCCGTGGACGAGGCGCGGCTGCGCACGGATTTTGCCGATCGTTTCGTGACCGAAGACGGCGTGCGCTGGGACGGCGAGCGACGGATGCTGGTGGCCCGTCGGGAGTCGCGGTTCGATGCCATCGTGCTCGACGCGAGGCCTGCAGGCCGGATCGATCCGGCACTGGCTGCAGTGGCGCTGACCGATGCGGTGCGCGAGCTTGGACTCGATGCGCTGCCGTGGACCGATGCGCTGCAACAGTGGCTGCAGCGCGTGCGCTGCATTCGCGAGTGGATGCCGGATCAGGAATTACCCGACATGAGTGACGAGGCCCTGCTGGGAAGCCTGGGCGAGTGGCTGAAGCCTGCACTCCAGGGCAAGACGCGACTCGATGCGCTGGGCGAAAGCGAACTCGGCGATGCGCTCAAATCACGCGTCGACTTGGCGCAGCGACAGCGCGTCGACCAGCTGGCGCCACAGCGCATCGGCGTGCCCTCCGGCCTCGACCGGCCTATCACCTACGCCGCAGGCGAAGCGCCGGTGCTGGCAGTGAAGCTGCAGGAGCTGTTCGGTCTTGCCGACACGCCGCGCGTGGCCGATGGCCGCGTGCCGGTGACGCTGCACCTGCTCTCGCCGGGCGGCAAGCCGCTGCAGGTCACCCAGGATTTGCGCGGCTTCTGGGAACGGACCTATCCGGAAGTACGCAAGGAGATGAAGGGGCGGTATCCGCGCCATCCGTGGCCGGTTGATCCATGGAGCGCCCAGGCGACCCACCGGGCCAAGCCGCGGGGCCAATGACGATCACCCCCGGGCCCGTCCAGGGTCATCGCCCGGGGCAGCCGCAGCCGCAGCGGCATTCGGCGAACGGTCGGCCAGTGTCGACGCGCTAACACGTCGTGAACACCCTGCGGGACACACTGTCGGCCTACTGACATCACCTGGACGACCCCATGAGCAAAGTCACCATCATCACCGAGCGCGCCCTTGAACTTCTCGGCCAGGCCGGCGACAGCATGAAACACGTCGGCCCGAGCGCCACCAAACTGCTGCAGACCGGTGCCGCGCTGAGCGCGGTCAAGACCGGAAGCAAGATCGCAGTGGGACTGGCGCGCCGCAATCCGGTCGTCGCCGTGGCCGCCGCGGTCGGCGTTGGCGTGATGGCCTATGCGGCCAAGCGCAAGCGCGACAAGGACGGCAGCGCGCCGATCGAAGGGCGCTCCAAGCGCGTGGAGGCCAAGCGCATGACCGGCACGGCCAAGCGCACCGCCAGCAAATCCACTGCCGCGAAGACCGGCACCAAGACCGCCGCGCGCAAGCCGCGTGCGCGCAAGACGACCACGACCGCCGCGTCGGAGTAATCCAGCGCTGCGGCAGTCAACCGAGCCGGGCCTGGCCCGGCTTTTTCAATGGGCGCGGGGTTAGCGAAGGCGATGTCTGCAGCGGCCTCCACTGGCCCGGCTGCAGGTCAGCCAAGGAGAAGTCCCCCATCGCGACCCGCACCAGCCGCAGCGTGGGCAGGCCCACCGCAGCGGTCATTCGCCGCACCTGGCGATTGCGGCCTTCACCAATCACCAGCTCGATCCACGCATCGGCCACGGTCTTGCGGAACCGTACCGGAGGATCGCGCGGCCACAGGGCCGGGGCCGTTTCCAGCACGCGCACCGCGGCACGACGGGTGCGCCCGTCCTTCAACGCGACCCCATCGCGCAGCCGCTGCAGCTGGTCTTCGTCGGGCGTGCCCTCCACCTGCACCCAGTAGGTCTTGGGCTGCTTGCGCAACGGATCGGTGAGGTGATGTGCGAGAGCGCCATCGTCGGTCAGCAACAGCAGGCCTTCGCTGTCGAAGTCCAGGCGTCCAGCGGCGTAGACGTTGGGCGGCAGGTCGAACTCGGACAGAGTCCGACGCGATGGCGTGCCGCTGGCCGCTTCCGCGCGTCCTGCGCCCGCGGCCCTTGCACGTCCATGTGCGGCGTCGGTGAACTGGCACAGCACGTTGAACGGCTTGTTGAAGGCGATGAGCATCTGTTGTTCATTCTCCCTGCGGTCGCCGACGGGAGAAGGGAGGCCTCCGACTACCGCTTCACGAACCGCAGCGTCATCCGGTCGCTTTCGCCGATCGCGTTGTACTTCGACGCCTCGCCCGGCTCATGGCGGCCGACCGGCGGCAGCATCCACACGCCGTTGGGGTGGTCCTTGGTGTCCTTCGGGTTGGCGTTGACCTCGCTCTTGGCATCCAGCCTGAAGCCCGCTGCCTCTGCCATCGCGATCACCTGGGCCTGGCCCACGTACCCGCTCTTGTCGTCGGCCGGCACGTCGGCCTTGGCCCGATGCTCGACCACGCCCAGCACGCCGCCCGGCCTGAGCACGTTGGAGAAGCCCTGGAACATTGCTTCGGCGGTGCCTGCGCCGCGCCAGTTGTGCACGTTGCGGAACGTCAGCACCACGTCGGCCGAACCGGCTGCA
>JBBSVH010000117.1:0-7883 GCA_038233685.1 Lysobacterales bacterium
CGACACCGATCAGGAAGCGCAGATGAAGAATCTTGGCGCATCGGAAACCGTGGTGGCGGACCTGGAAGGGGATGTCAGCCACGCGGTCGAAGGGTGTGATGCGGTGGTGTTCGTCGCCGGCTCCGGTGGCAGTGGCGGCCCGGAAAAAACCGACGCCATAGACCGCGACGGCGCTATCAAAGTAGTCGAGGCGGCCAAAAAAGCAGGCGTGAAGCGGTTCGTGATGCTGTCGTCGATGGGTGCCGACGCGCCGGCCAGTGGCCCCGATAAGCTGCAGCACTATCTCAAGGCCAAACAGGCCGCTGACCAGCATCTGATCGGCAGCGGTCTGGACTACACCATCGTCCGACCCGGTGCGCTTAACGACGATTGCGGCACCCAGCGAATCGAGGCGGCGAAAGACCTCGGGCGAAGCGGCGAAATTCCGCGCGACGATGTCGCCACGGTGCTGATCCAGGTGTTGGCGGCACCCAACACCATCGGCACCCACTTCGAAGTGCTTTCAGGTGACTCCTCCGTGCAGGAGACGGTTGCAGCCCTGCAGGCGTGAGTGCCCAAGACTAGTAATCGTCGAATGGGACTTTCTCCATCTCCTGCCAGTTGACGTCGTTTGATTCCAGCGGCGTATTGCTCTGGTAGTAGTTGCCGGCGCTGTCCGAGTAGGTGTGGTCGTAGCGGCTGTCCGCCTTGATCCGTTCGCCGGTACTCGGGTTTGAATACTTGGCATCGCCGTTGATGACCACGTCGGTGAACAGCTCATTGTTTCGGTCGTTTCTCGCCATGCGCGCATCGAAGTCAGCCGATTGCCGCTGCTGGCGTTCGGCGCTGGCCGCCGCGTTGCTGTTGATGCGGGCCATGCTGGCCGCGGCATTGGCCTGGTTGATGCGGCCCCACTGGGCGATGTTCTCCATCGATGCGGCGTGGTTGCGGCGGATGGATTCGGTGGCGGCCTGATCGCTTTTCTCCATCAGGTCGCGGTTTTTCCGCAGCCACTCCGGGTTGTAGACCATCGACGCCCGCGCCGTTTCGGCGTGCGCGTAGGTGTTCTCCAGGTTTCCACTGCCCGTCTGGATGATCGACGGTGCGGCCCACCAGCTGTAATAGACGTCCTGGTTGTTGCGCATCTCGTTCCAGCCGATGTGTACTTCCATCCGCGCCCGGTTCCCATTGGGCAGGACGCCGTCCACTGAAGCGCTCGAAGTCATGTGCGGCTTGTCGCTGCCCGGCGTAGCCTGACGATGCGGCGCGGTCTCGCGCGGGTTGCCCAGGTCGCGCAGCGTGACCCCGTTCTGCGCCATCTGCGGCAACACGTGACGTTCCAGGTAGTCCACGGCCGTCATGGGGGGCATTTCGTTCTCAGCCATGCGCGGATCGATGCCCACTGCCTGCTTTTGCATGCGCAAACCGTTCGCGCCCGGCCCATCGCTGTAGACGTACTGGCTTGCCGGCAGGTATTCGATCTGTTGGGTGGCGTCGGGCGAGCGAAACACGACGTAGGACTGGATCATCGGTGTCGCGCCGTTCCATTGACGCTGGAACGTCTGTTTTGCCGGCCAGTCGCGCGGAATCTTCATGGCGAAGGCCACGATGCCGAAATCCGGGTCTTTGATGCCCAGCAACTGGTACTGGTTGCCCGTGGCGGCTTGCGACGGGTCGCCCGGGTCATCGCCAGGCATTCCTGTCGCAGCTCCGGCCGCATCGGGGCGCTGGTCCATGTTCGCCGCCATCGCACCGCCAGTGGGTTCCTCGGCTGCGGGTTCGTTGGAAGCCCCTCCGCTGCATGCCACGGCGCTGAGCGCGATCAAGCACAACGCCAGCGACGGAAAAAGACGTTCGGGACAGCACATGGGAGATCCTTGCCAGACGACCGAATGCCGAGTGTACCTTCCGGAATATCGACAGGTCTGGGCGGGCGCGACGATCCTGTCGGCGCGTTGCGCACGTGCCGCTGGATGATTTTTTGGGACGGTGGACCGCAGGCATACTGCAGCGCAATGGCGTGTTTGAGCGCTGCGTCGGCCTCGCGGGAACAGCAGGCGTGGTATTCGGAACTTTAAAGCGTCGTCGGTCTCCAGCAGGCAGGCCATGCTTGCTCACGACAGCGTGGTCGGTTGATCGCGTCGGGAACGGCAAAACTGCATGAAAGTGGCCAGTTCTGGCACCGCTTGATGGTGCTTGACTCACCCCGCGTGCAGGCGCCCAATCCACGGAACGTTGCCCAGGGAATACACCATGACCAGGCCATCCAAGAACGCTGCTTCCGGGTTACTCGCCTCCGCGCTCCTCACCGTCCTGTTCGGTTTGCCACAGGCCGCGCTCGCGCTGCCGCTGGCTCACGCGATGGCGATGACCGGTGTCCAGGACGCTGAGGATGAGGCCGCGGACGACTTCGTCGAGGACCCTGCGGATGCGGAAGAGGAGGATGCCGAAGACCAAGATCCCGAAGTGGAGAATTTCGGGGATGCAGACGCCTCCGACGACGACGACCTGCTTGAAGGCGACGACTACGACGACGACAGCTGGGCCAGCGAATGGTCGTTGGATGACGACAACGAGGCCGATGACGCAATCGCGGCCGACGACGGGTTTTTCGGCGACGACGAAGAGGTCTGGCAGGTCGTGGAGGAGGATGACGAGGACAGGGACAACGATTCGGTCGACCTTGGCCAGCTGCCCTCGGTGCGCACCACCACGAAGGCGCCCGGTACACCCGTGGCGCCGCGCCAGCCGGGCGACGATGACGACACCCTCTATTCGTTTGGCGGGCTCCCCGTGTCGGCGGTGTCGGTGCCGTGGCAGGCACAGATCATGTATCCGGGGGCGCCGCCGAAGCCGAACGACACGCGCCCGGCCTGGCAGCGCCAGCACTATTGCGGCGGTGCGCTGATCGCGCCCGACTGGGTGGTGACCGCCGCCCACTGCATCAACCAGCAGATGGTCGACCTCGGCTTCAAGGTCCGCCTGGGCGTGCAGGACATTTCCAGGCCGGGCGGCACGACCTACCGGATCGACCGCATCGTCAGGCACTCGCAGTACAGCGCAGAGAGCAACGATGTGACCCGTACGCCAAACATGTACGCCAACGACATCGCCCTGATCCACATCGTGCCGGACACCCAGTCCGCGGCGCCGGCGTCAGGTCGGATCCAGCAGATACCGGTCAACCGGCAGCCGCTGCGGCCGGGCATTCCCGTGTCGGCTACGGGCTGGGGCGTGACCGGCGGTGGGAACGCCGATGCGATCAATGCGGTGATGCTGCGGGTCGACCTGCAGATGATGCCCAATGAAGTGTGCCAGCAACGTCCCGGCTACGGGCCGCAGAAGATCAAGGGCACCGTGTTCTGCGCGTCCAATCCCAAGCAGTCGACCTGCCGCGGCGACAGTGGCGGACCGGTAGTGCTGACCAACGGCAGCCCAACCCTGGTCGGCATCGTCAGCTGGGGCAAGCGTCGCTGCGCCGGCGACGGGCGGCCCGGGGTGTACACCAGGATCGACCAGTACGCGCAGTGGATCAACCAGGCGATGAGCATGCCGGCGGGCAGGAACAGCCTGCCCTGAGCCACACTTCACCAGCCCCGGGGCGCGTGTCGCCCGATGCGCGGGCGCGCACTCGCCAGGTCAACGATGCGGGAAGCCCACGAAACGACTGGCGATCGACCGACCACCAGCCGTGTTGTCGCGAACGCCGCTCGTGCGATCAGTTTTCGGGCGTTGGCGCTCCCCCGGTTCCTACCCGGTCGCCGCCGGAGTGCGGCATATCCTCGTCTTCCATTGAATCAGCGGCAGCTGGATCGATTGGTGCGGGCATCGTCATGTCCGGAACCATGGGCTCGGGCGTGACCGCCGGTGCGTCCATCGCCGGTGGCGGCATGGCGTCTACTGCAGGAGCGGGCTCCTGCTTGCAGGCGAACAGGATGCCGCACGACAGGACGATGACCAGCGCAAGCTTGGTGCTCTTCATGACTGCTACCTCTTCAGAGTGATGGACCGGACCCCTGTTCGCTTGTCACCGCAGCTGCGTGATGGCCTTTCCAGGGCAGGACACGCAGCAGCCGCGGGCGCTTTTTTGTGAAGCGCATCTCATTCTTGCACCGGCATCCCACCGCTACAAGCAGTGCCCGTGGGTCGCCACCTGGCCCTGAAAATTTCGGGGAAGTCGCATCAATGATGCTGCTCAGGCCTCGAAACCCATGTCCGCAAGCAGCCCGCGCATGCGCGGATCGCCGCGAAGCGGGTCCAGGAAGGGGTCGTTGCGCGCGTAGATCAGGCCGGAGTCGCCCAGCGTCCGCGCCTTGAGCAGGCGGGCGAGGGCCGTCTCGATGTCGCCGAATTGCGCCAGCACCTGCGCCTGCTGGTAGAGCACCACATCGCCCAGTTCTTCGACCAGGCGCGTCATGGCCGCACGTGCAGCCGGGTGGTCGCCGCGGCGGTGTTCGACGATGGCCAGGCCGGTGAGCTGGAAGTCCGGCACGGGCTCGGCGAGGTACTCGCTGCGCGCCTGGTCCAGATCGCCCAGGTTGACCAGGGCATCGCCAATCCAGGCGTGTGAGCCGGGCATCCGCGGATTGATCTCAAGCGCTTTGCGATGGGGTGCGATGGATGCTGCGAAGCGCCGCGCCGCGTACTCGACGGTGCCGGCGGCACGGTGGATCAGCGCATTGAGGCGGTCGCGGGACAGCGCCTTGCCGATCGCGTGGCTCGCCTCGCGCGTGCGGCCGGTGCGCGCGCAGTACTGCGCCCAGCGCGCCTGGACCGTAGCCTCGCCTGCTCCCAGCACGTTGGATCTCTCGAAGGGCTCGCGCGCCCCACGCGCGTCGAGTCGCCCCTGGAAAAGCACGAAGCCCAGCATCGAATACGCCGCGGCGTATTTTGGCGCCAGCGCAATCGCACGGCGCGCCGCGGCCACGGCCTGGTCGTAGGTGGCGGTCCGTTCGGCGACGCTGCCGTAGTGGTTGGCCAGCGTGGTCAGGGTCAGCGCGCGCGCCGCGTGTGCAGCGGCGTATGCCGGATCCAGCGCGATGGCCGCGTCGAACCGGGCCAGCGCGGCCCGTTCGGAAGCCTCGTCCGTGCTCTTGTCGTACATGGCGCGTCCGCGCAGATAGGCATCGAATGCGCTGACTTCACTGGTGCCGCCTGATGCCGCCCGCTGTTCCTGCGCGCTCACCGGGTCCACCTGCGCCGCCAACGCCAACGCCACGGTGCTGGCAATCTCGCTTTGCACCGCGAATACATCGTCGATGCTGCGCTCGAAGATCTGGGTCCAGCGACTGAACCCGGTGTGGCCGTCGATCAGGTCGGCGGCCACGCGCACGGTTGCGCCCGACCCGGGCCCATCGCCGCCGACCTGGCCGATGGCTGTGGCACCGCTACCGCGCGACCAGCGCACGCTGCCATCCAGCAGAAAGGCCACGCCAAGCTGTGCAGCGATGGCCACCGCGCCTTCGTCACTTTCGCGGAACTTGCCCGACGAGGCTTGCGCCATCACCTTGAGTTTGCGGTTGCGGGCCAGGGTGGCGCGTACCTCCTCGGACAGGCCATCGGAGAAGTAGACCTGCTCCGCATCGCCGCTGAGGTTCTTGAACGGCAGCACCGCCACGCTGCTGTCCACCGTCGCGGTGGCGCCGAACCAGCCGCGCCGCCAGCCGATTGCCCCGGCGGTGGTTGCAGCGATCACCGCTGCGCCAGCGCCGATCAGCACACCACGGCGCGATCCATCCACCGTCGGATGTGGTGTCGCGACCGGGCGTGGAAGCGCTTCCCGCCCGGCCAGGGGCAGCACCGCACGCAGCACCGCCTGCAGGGAGGCGTCGTCGACAACACCACGGGTCATCAGCGCGATCGATTGGTACTGGCGGAAGCCCAGCGGCGGTTCGGTACCGTCGATCGACAGCGGCACCAGCTTTTTCAGGTCGCGGCCGCGGGCGGCCTCGTCCAGGACCCAGTCCGAGGCGACCGAGTGCCGCGACCACAGGACGATCACCGCGTCACTGGCCGTCAGCGCCGATTCGATGGTCTTGGCGAAGGCAGCCCCGCCCTCGATCAACGTGTCCCACCAGACCTGCAGGCCGGCGGCTTCCAGCCCCTGTGCCAGCATCCTCGCCTGGACCTGGTCGGTCCGCGAATAGCTCAGGAACACGGTTGGCCGTGGCGATTCCCCGCTCCCTGCCTGCTCACCGGACATGGTCGTTGGCCCCGCTCTTGAAGCGTTGAGCTTACTCCAGGCCAAGCGCTGCTCGAACGGGCCGTGACTGGTGGAGCAGGTGGCAAGCGGTCGACCGCCTAAACGCCGCCGCGACAGGGACTTTGTTGCCTATTCGATCCTCTTGAACGAGAACAGCTGCGCCAGTGGATGCTTGCGCCGCTCGATCGACGCGCGCAGCAAGCCCGCGCCGATCATCGAGTAGGTGATCCCATTGCCGCCGTAGGCCATCGCGAAGTGAACGCGCGGGCCGGTGCTGTCGTGGGGGCCGAAGAACGGCAGGCCATCGGACGTTTCGGCGAACGTACCGGCCCAGGAGAACGCGGGTTTCAGCGGCAAGGCGGGAAACAGCCCTTGCACCTGCTTCAGCAGCTTGCGCGTGTTCTTCTCCACCTTCGCGTCGCGTCGGGCAGGTATATCGATCGCGTCATCTTCGCCGCCAACCAGCAGGCGATGGTCGCTGGTGGCGCGCATATACAGGTAGGGGCGTGCGCTCTCCCACAGCATGGTCTTGGCCAAGGCCCCAAGCGCAGCCACGTCGATCGGGTCGGTGATGAAGGCGTAACTGCTGCGGTTGCGGGCAACGTTGGCATCGAGCCACTGCTGGCTGGCATAGCCCGCCGCCAGCACCACGTGCTTGGCCCGGACCAGATGCCCGTCCTGCGTGCGCAATTCCACGCCGCGCGGCGTGGTGGCGATATGTTCGACCGTGGTGCGGTCGAACACGCCTGCGCCGCGCTTCTCCAGGCCCATCAGCAGACGGTACGCCATGCGGTAGGGGTCGACGCTGGCGGCCTGCGCGCTGAGGATCGCCGCTGGCGCGTCGAAGTCGAACCGTTCCCGCACCGCGTCGCGGTCCAGCCACTCCACATTGAAACCGTGCTTGAGCCGCAATGCGAACTCATCCTCCATTGCGCTCACGTGGCGCTGCTTGCTGGCGTAATACAGGCTCTCCATCGACGCGAAGTCAACGGCGTACAACTCCGCCGCCCGGGCCTGCAACATCGGGATCGCGTCCGCGCAGGCCTGGTAGGCCAGTACCGCCGCAGGCTCGCCGTACTGCTTGGCCAAGTCGACCATGGGCGTGTCGATTTCATACTGCAGCAATGCGGTGCTAGCCGCGGTGCTGCCCCAGCCGACATCGCGCTGCTCCAGCACCACGACCTGGTGTCCGTGGGTGGCGAGCTCATCGGCAATCAGTGCCCCGGTGATTCCGCCGCCGACTACCGCGACATCACACCTCTGATCGGCCTTCAGCCGTGGGAAGGCGTGCATCAGCCCGTTGCGCACCGCCCAGAACGGATAGCCGCTTTTCAGATCCATGCCGTGCTCCGTCAGAGAGGAGCGGCACTATCGCCGGCCCCGGCGCAAACGTGTGTGAGGACGGCATGGCAGGGCACGGCGAGGAGCTGCTCTGCCCTGACCTGACCGTAGCTCTGTGCAACTCCTTAACGGCGTGCCGCTATCCTCGGATCCTGCTACCGGCCTGCCCGTGTGCTGGCCTCCTTTCCCGATCAGGAAACACCGATGTCCGAGACCCTCTACGAAGCCCTGCGTGAAAGTCACGAGATCCAGCGCGCCCTGCTGCGAAAACTGCTCCGCAGCAAAGCCGGGAGCCGCGAGCGGATCGATCTCCTCACCCAGACCAGGATCGAGCTGGAGGCCCATGAAGCGGCGGAGGAGC
>JBBSVH010000118.1:0-7712 GCA_038233685.1 Lysobacterales bacterium
GCTATCCATGCGCAAAGAACAGCTGGCGCAGGGCCTCGCCCGGTTCATCGGACCGCATGAAGGTTTCACCCACCAGGAACGCCTGGACGCCCGCACCGCGCATTTTCTCGACGTCCTGGGCCACCACGATCCCGCTCTCGGTGACCAGCAGCCGATCGCGCGGCACCGCATCCTTCATCTCCAGCGTCGTGTCCAGCGACACCTCGAAGGTGCGCAGGTTGCGGTTGTTGATGCCGACCAGCGGTACCGGCACCTGCAGGGCGCGTTCGAGCTCGTCGATGTCATGCACCTCCACCAGAACGTCCATGTCCAGCTCCATCGCCAGACCGGCCAGGTCCACCAGCTGCGCATCGTCCAGCGCAGCGACGATCAGCAGAATGCAGTCGGCGCCAAGGACCCGCGCCTCGTGGACCTGGTATGGATCAATGGTGAAATCCTTGCGCAACACCGGCAGCGTGCACGCCTCCCGCGCCTGCTGCAGGTAGGCATCGGCACCCTGGAAGAAGTCCACGTCGGTCAGTACCGACAAGCACGCCGCTCCACCAAACTCATAGCTCACCGCGATGTCCGCAGGCCGGAAGTCCGGGCGGATCACGCCCTTGGACGGGCTGGCCTTCTTGATCTCGGCGATCACGGCCGGATCGCCCATGGCAATGCGCTCGTGCATGGCATGGGCGAACCCGCGGGTGGGCGATGCGTCGGCAGCGCGCGCCACCAGTTCAGCCATGGGAACGCGCTTGGATCGCTCCGCGATTTCTTCGACCTTGCGCTGGAGGATGGTGTCGAGGATGTCGCTCATCGGCTCCACACCGTGCCGGCGTTGCCGTTCCCAACACGCAGCAATTGACTGATCTCGAGCGGCATCAGTTCATTCCTCACGCGCCAAGGCCTGGGTGCCTGCCACGAACTCGTGCAGCTTGGCCACAGCCGCTCCGGTGTTGATCGCCTCGCGCGACAGCCCGATGCCGGCCTCGATGCTGTCGGCCAGTCCTGCGACGTACAGCGCTGCGGCGGTGTTCAGCACCACGATGTCGCGCGCGGGTCCGGGCCGGTTGTCCATCACGCCCATCAGCATGTCCCGCGACTCGGCCGCATCGGACACGCGCAGGTTGCGGCTGGCCGACATGGCGATGCCGAAATCTTCCGGGTGCAGCTCGTATTCGGTCACCACGCCGTCGCGCAGTTCGGCCACCAGGGTGCCGGCGCCCAGCGAAAGCTCGTCCATGCCGTCCCTGCCCCACACCACCAGCGCGCGACTGGCGCCCAGCTCTTCCAGGGCGCGCGCCTGGATCCCGACCAGGTCGGGATGGAAGACGCCCATGAGGATGTTGGGCGCGCCGGCCGGGTTGGTCAGCGGGCCGAGGATGTTGAAGATGGTGCGCACGCCCATTTCCCGCCGCACCGGGGCCACGACTTTCATTGCCGGGTGGTGCACGGGAGCGAACATGAAACCAATCCCGCAGCGCTCGATGGAGCGGCCCACCTGCTCCGGCTCCAGGTCTATCGCCGCCCCCAACGCCTCCAGCACATCCGCGCTGCCTGACTTCGACGACACGCTGCGGTTGCCGTGCTTGGCAACCTTGGCGCCCGCTGCGGCGGCCACGAACATGGAGGCGGTCGAGATGTTGAACGTGTGGGAACCGTCACCGCCGGTGCCCACGATGTCGACCAGGTGGCTCTTGTCCTTCACCTCCACCATCCGCGAGAACTCGCGCATCACCGTGGCGGCGCCGGCGATTTCGCCAATGGTTTCCTTCTTGACCCGCAGTCCGGTCAGGATCGCCGCGCTCATCGTGGGCGACACTTCGCCGCGCATGATCAGACGCATCAGGTCGACCATTTCGTCGTGGAAGATCTCCCGATGTTCAATGGTGCGCTGGAGCGCTTCTTGCGGTGTCATGGGCATGCAGCTGGTCCTTCGATTCAAGGCGGTTTGGTCACGTCAGTTTGATGTAGTCGCTGAACTGGGCAATGTCGCGGTGCGGGCCGGGAATCAGTTCGACGTAGCGCCCACCCACGCGATCAACTGGCAGGCAGTCGTCCACCTCCAGCACCTCGTCGACGTGTGGCAGTTGCCAGGCGACGCCGCGGGCAAGTGCGCGGGCCTTGGCCTTGGCTGCAGCCACATCGGTCGCCACGACCAGCAGGTAGCGGTGGGCTTCGCCGAACTCGCCGTCGATGTAGCCACCCAGGTTGAGGAAGTACAGCCGGTGCGCGCCTTCCGCAGGCGCCGCGTCGCTGAAGCGCACCTGGTAGCCGTCGACGCCGTCGACCTCCATCCACGAATCGATGTGGGCCCCGTCGGGGTCGCCGAACCACTGCCGCCGCAACTCGGCGTGTGCATCGGGCAAGCGCGCGGTGTCCACGAACACCACGTCGTGCAGTTCGATGTGCGCACGGGGGTGGGTGCCGCCCAGCATCACCACGTGGAGCATGAGGGTCTCCGCTGTTGGATCGAGGCGTTTGTGCTGTGGTTCATCGGTAACGATCCAGGAAGTTCCTGAGCAGCGCGTGGCCGTGCTCGGTCAGGATGGATTCGGGATGGAACTGCACCCCCTCCACTGGAAACTCCCGATGACGCAGGCCCATGATCTCGTCGAAGCCGCCGTCCTCGCCTTCGGTCCAGGCGGTGATTTCCAGCGCATCAGGCAGCGTAGCTCGGTCAACGACCAGCGAGTGATAGCGCGTGGCCTCGTAACCATCCGGAAGCGAAGCGAACACGCCCTTGCCTTCGTGACGAATGCGCGAGGTCTTGCCGTGCATGATCCGCTTGGCCCGGACCACGTCTCCGCCGTAGGCCTGGCCGATGCCCTGATGCCCCAGGCAAACGCCCAGGATCGGAATGCGCTGGCCGAGCCGCTCGATCAGCTCCAGAGACACGCCCGCCTCGTTCGGCGTGCATGGCCCCGGGGAAATGACGATCTGCGAAGGTGCCAGCGTCTCGATCTCATCGACACTCATGGCGTCGTTGCGCGCCACTCGCACCTCGGCCCCCAGCGTCTGCAGGTACTGCACCAGGTTGTAGGTAAAGCTGTCGTAGTTGTCGATCATCAGCAGCATGGCTTGCGGTTCCCGGCTGCGAGGCTCTGCGCGCTGTCTACGCTGGCGTGCTGAATCGTGGATGAGGAAAGTGCCTCGAGTCTCCGCACGAATCGATCCACCGCTTGATCGCTCGTGGCCCACGAGGTGACGAGGCGGATCACGGTCGAGTCGGGATCGCGACGACCCCAGAGCTCGAACTCGAAATCCTGCTTCAGTTTCGACACGACCTGGTCCGGAAGCGCCACGAACTGCTGGTTGGTATCGGAAGCGGAGAACATGCCATATCCAAGATCCTCGATGCTTGATCGCAGTCGAAGCGCCAGACGGTTCGCATGCGCCGCCAACTCCAGGAAAAGCTCATCGCGAAACAGCGCCTCGAACTGCGCCCCCAGCACCATGCCCTTGGCCAGCATGCCGCCGCGCTGCTTGATCAGGTAGCGGAAGTCGCGCGTCAGCGCCGGATTGCAGATGACCAGCGCCTCGCCGAGCAGTGCCCCGTTCTTGGTACCGCCGATGTAGAACGCGTCGGTCATGTCCGCGATGTCGTGCAGGCTCAGGTCGTTGCCAGCGGCGGCCAGGGCTGATCCCAATCGCGCGCCGTCGAGGTACAGGTAGAGGCCGCGTTCGCGGCAGAGAACCGATAGCGCCTGCAGTTCGTCGCGACCGTAGCGCGTGCCCAGCTCGGTGCTGTTGGAGACGTACACCATGCGCGGACGCACCATGTGCTCGTCGCCGTGCGCATCGATACACGGCGCCAGTAGCGCAGGCGTGAGTTTGCCTTCGGGGCAATCGATCTCCAGCACCTTGTGCCCGGTGGCTTCGATCGCGCCGGTCTCGTGCGTGGCGATGTGTCCGGTACGCGCGGCCATGACCGCTTCGTGCGGGCGCAGGAACGCGGCGATCGCCGTGAGGTTGACCTGGGTGCCACCGGCCAGGAAATGCACGTCGGCGTCATCCCGTCCGACCCGCTCGCGAATCAGCTGCGCCGCACGCAGGCTGTGGCGATCCAGCCCGTAGCCTGTACTCTGCTCGCGACCTGCATGCGCCAGCGCCTCGAGCAGGCGCGGATGCGCGCCTTCGCTGTAGTCGTTGCGGAAGCTGGTCTTCGACGGAAGCTGTTCTTGGTCCTGCATCATGGTCTCTTGGTATTCAACTTCATTGATCTGACGCCCGGTGCCAATCAGTCGGCCAACAGGAATACTGCGTAGATCCTGTCCTGGAAGGTCACGTAGCCGGTCTGGAAGGACTCGATGTCCGAGCTCGTGATTCGGGTGCCAGACACCTGGACCCGATCCAGGCTGTACGCGTCCGACGGACGCGGCTGCGACCACACATAGGTGGACGGCCAGCTTCCGGCGCGGATCCCGTACTCGAACTGGGGCGCAACGTCAGAGACGCTGTAAAGCTTGCCCAGCGTGGCGCCGTAGGCGCGGGCAATGGTCTCGGCCTTCTCACGTGAGGCCTGGATGCTCTTCTCGCGCAACGCATTGCGCAGCCGCTGCTCGTCGGCAAGGGCAGTGTCCACGCTGGAGACCTTCAACTCCTTGGAGGTGCCCAGCCCACCAAGAAACGCCTGCAGCGCCTTCAGCGACGCAAAGGTGGCAGTCAGGCTGCGCTTGACTTCCGTCCCGAGGAACACGTTCTCGCGCAGCTTCTCGTCGTAGCGCTCGCGCGGGCCGATCTGCAGGGAGGTGGCGACGATTTCGTTCTCGCCAACACCTGACTTCTTCAGCCTCGCCAGCACGTTCTGCATGCTCTGCTCAATTCGGATGCGCGCGGCGTCGGCATCGGGGTCGACAGCTTCAAACTGCAGGGTGATCTTGAACCGGTCCGGGATGGCCCGCGCTTCGGCATCGCCGTACACCAGGACGTGGCGCGTGGGTGGCAGGGCGTTGACTTGCGCCAGCGCACTACTGGAGACCAGCGAAAGGAGCACGAGCAGCAGGTTTCTGGAATTGGTCATGACGTTCCTTGTTGGGTTTCAGAATCGATTGTTGCAGGCATTCAGGCCAGACCGGCCTGGTTTCTGAAGGGCTTCAACGCGTGCGCCTCTGGAGTGCGGCACATCACAGCCCCTTCGCCGCTTCCGCCACCGCGCGGAACAGCGCGCGGCCCTTGTTCATGGTTTCGTCCCACTCTTTCTGCGGATCAGAGTCGAAGACGATCCCGGCGCCGGCCTGCACGTGCAGGCGGCCGTCCTTGATCACGGCGGTGCGGATCGCGATGGCGGTGTCCGCGTCACCGTGCCAACCGATGTAGCCGATGCTGCCGGCATACACGTTGCGCTTGATCGGCTCCAGTTCGCGGATGACTTCCAACGCCCGGATCTTCGGCGCGCCGCTGACCGTGCCTGCGGGAAAAGTAGCGCGCAGGACGTCGGCGTAGCTCAGTCCAGGCTGCAGCTTGCCCGTGACTTCGCTGACGATATGCATGACGTGGCTGTAGCGCTCGACCACGAACTGCTCGCCTACCTGCACGGTGCCCGCTTGGGAGACGCGTCCGGCATCGTTGCGCCCCAGGTCGATAAGCATCAGGTGCTCGGCGCGCTCTTTCGGATCGGCCAGCAGTTCGGCCTCCAGCGCAAGATCTTCCTCGTGGGTAGCGCCGCGCGGCCGGGTGCCGGCCAATGGCCGCACGGTAACCTCGCCCTGCCCCGACGCATCGTGCTGCAGCCGCACCAGGATCTCCGGCGATGATCCCACCACCTGCACGTCGCCGACGTCCAGGAAGTACATGTACGGCGAGGGATTGAGCGCCCGCAGCGCGCGGTAGACGTCAACCGGACGTGCGTTGAACGGTACGCTGAGGCGCTGCGACAGCACCACCTGGAAGATGTCGCCGGCGCGGATGTACTCCCTGGATTTCTCCACGGCCTCGATGAACCCGTCGCGGGTGAAGCCGGAAACGAAGTGGCTTTCGTCCAGCACTTCGCGGGTGATTGGCGGCGGATAGCCGGCGCCGCTGGCGCGCAGCTTGGCAACCAGGGCGTCCAGCTTCGACTGCGCGCGATCCCACGCGCCGGACTCGCGTGGATCGGCGTGCACGATCAGGTACAGGCGGCCCTTGAGGTTGTCGAAGACCGCGAGCTCGTCGGACAGCATCAGCAGGATGTCGGGCGTGTCGAGTTCGTCAGGCTTGTCACCGCCGGCCAGGCGCGGCTCGATGTAGCCGATGCACTCGAAACCGAACCAGCCGACCAGCCCGCCGGTGAAGCCGGGCAGGCCCGGCAGCCGCGGCACGGAGTGCGCGGCACGCAGCGCCTCTACTTCGGCGAACGGGTCCTGGACGTCGCGGCTTTCGACCAGCTGTCCGAGGTCGCGGATCTCCATGCGCAGTCCGCGGAAGGTGATCACGCGTTTGGCCGGCAGGCCGATGATGGAATAGCGGCCGAATCGCTCGCCGCCCTCCACCGACTCGAGCAGGTAGG
The DNA here is from genome assembly GCA_038233685.1 of Lysobacterales bacterium. GTDB lineage: Bacteria > Pseudomonadota > Gammaproteobacteria > Xanthomonadales > Xanthomonadaceae > Pseudoxanthomonas_A. The sequence continues at coordinate 6,470 of JBBSVH010000118.1, forward strand.
TATGCGCCGCATCGGCAAGCTTCAGGTAGACCGACAGCGGCGTATCGAGGTCGGAAAGCACCTCACGCACCACGGGTACGCGCGTGTGGCCTAGCTCAGCGTAGTGCTGGAACTGCTGGAACGTGATCAAGACGGATTTCCTTCCGGGGCGCGTGAGTCGGGCGGACGACGGCTACAGGCCACCATCGCCAGCTGGGGCGAGCGGAAGGAAGGGCGCGGCAGTGCGTCGGCGTGATCACGGGACGTACTTTACCCGACACGGCCGGTTTAGTCCCACGTACAGAAGCGGCGCGAATCTGCATCGACGGCTCTGGACATCAGCCCGCTGCGCGGGTCGTCGATCGCGGATCCAACAGCGGTGAATCGGTCGGCAGGTGCATGCGGATAACGCCCGGCACGCAGTCGATGCGGAACCGTGTCGACTCGAGCGGCTCACCGTCCAAATTCAGCAGGATGGGATCCTGCGACTCGATCTCCAGCCACGGCACGCGAGTCCGGATGGCCACCCGCTCCAGCGCGGCCGACTTGCCGCTCGCCATCAGGGTGCCGATGGTCGCCGCCACCTCGCCCTCGAGTTCGGGCACCACGGTCACGTCGATCAGGCCGTCGTTGACCGCGGCGTCGGGACACAGCGCCTGCCCGCCGCCAGCTTGCCTGCCATTGCCAAGACCCAGGGCAATGAAATCGCCCGCCCAGTCGAAATCCGGGCCGCGCAGGCGCGCAAACAGCGGCTCGATCCGGCCCAGGCGAGCGATGCCGGTGATCAAATAGGCCAGGCCGCCGAGCATGCGCTTCAAACCTTCGTCGGTTTCCAGCGTCACCTGCGTTCCAAAGCCGGCGCTGGCCAGGTTGGCGCACCAGTGGACCCCGCCGTTGCCTTCGATCCTGAGCAGGTCGACGGCAATTGGTCGGGCGTCGGCCACCAGCTGCAGCGCGTCCAGCGGCTGCAGCGGCAGACCTGCCGCGCTGGCGAAGTCGTTGGCGGTGCCAAGCGGCACCAGGCCCAGGCTGGGCAGCTCGGTCGCAGGCTTTCCGGTCTTGGCCAGCCCCGTGGCGACCTCACTCAGCGTGCCGTCACCGCCCGCGGCGATGAAGTGGGTCACGGCGCGAGTCATGCCTTCTTTTACATGGCGAAGTGCATCACCGTGCTCCCAGGTGACGCGCACTTCCAGGTCCACGCCCCGCGCGCGCATGGCTTCGACGGCGTCGCGCAGGTCTTCGTCTCCTGCGCTTTTGCCATTGA
>JBBSVH010000119.1:0-7712 GCA_038233685.1 Lysobacterales bacterium
GTCAACCTCGACACCATTCCGTGGGTCATCTACACCGAGCCGGAGATCGCCTGGGTCGGCAAGACCGAGCAGCAGCTCAAGGACGAAGGCGTGCCGTACAAGACCGGCAGCTTCCCGTTCGCCGCACTGGGACGGGCCGTGGCCATGGGTGAAACCGCAGGATTCGTGAAGGTCATCGCGCATGCGGAAACCGATCGCGTGCTGGCCATGCATCTGGTTGGCGTGGGCGTTTCCGAGCTGGTCCACGAAGGGGTGCTGACCATGGACTTCAACGGTTCCGCCGACGACCTGGCGCGCATCTGCCATGCCCACCCCACCCTCTCCGAGTCGATCCACGATGCGGCCATGGCCGTGGACAAGCGCGCGATCCACAAGGCCAACTAGTCTTTCCTTCTTTCGACGGGAGAAGGAAACAAGGGCTCCATGAAATCCATCTGCGTCTACTGCGGCTCCAACGCCGGCAACAAACCGATCTATGCCGAGCGTGCTGCCGCTCTTGGCCAGCGTATCGCGCGCGACGGCATGCGCCTGGTGTACGGCGGCGGAAACGTCGGGCTGATGGGAATCGTGGCAAATGCCGCGCTTGAGGCAGGCGGCGAGGTGACGGGAGTCATCCCGCAACAGATTGCCGACTGGGAAGTGGCGCATCGCGGCCTGACCGAACTGCAGATCGTCGGCTCGATGCACGAGCGCAAGTCGATGATGTTTGACCTGTCGGATGGCTTCGTGGCCCTGCCCGGCGGCTTCGGCACCCTGGAAGAGATCTTCGAGATGCTCACCTGGCGCCAGCTGGGCATCGGCAGCAAGCCGTGTGCGTTCCTCGACGTGGACGGTTTCTACGCGCCGCTGATCGGCATGATCGACAGGATGGTGGAGGAAAAATTTCTGCATCCGGGACAGCGCCAGGACCTCTGGTATGGCGAGGACATCGACGAGCTGCTGCACTGGATGCACGCCTACCAGCCTGCACAGGCGAGCAAGTGGATCGACGAGAAGCGGCGCTCCGTCCTGCGTTGAACTCCCGTAGCGCCGGGCGTTGGCGATGGGCAGCGCCGAGTGCGCTGCTACCGCTCCAGCCTTGACGCTACCAAGTGAAGAACTGAATGCATGAACCCCGGCCGCGCCGGACTCAGAAGGGTGACCATGACCGTTTCCGAACGCTTTCCCGCCTTCCGTATCCGCGACGACGAGCAGGGCTATCGCGCCGGCATCGAGCAGATCGCGCTGGACGATCTCAGCCCGGGCGAGGTGGTCATCAAGACCGCCTACTCTTCGGTCAACTTCAAGGACGCCCTGGCGGGAACCGGCGAAGGCAAGATCCTGCGCCGTTTCCCACTGGTGGGCGGTATCGATGTCGCAGGACATGTGGTGGCCTCCAGCGCTCCTGCCTTCAGGGAGGGCGATGCGGTGCTGGTGACCGGCAGTGGCCTCAGCGAGACCCGCGATGGAGGCTTTGCCGGGTATGCGCGACTGGAGGCCAGGTGGGTGATCCCGTTGCCGTCGGGGTTGAGCCTGCGCGAAAGCATGATCATTGGAACGGCGGGCTTTACCGCCGCCCTTGCGCTGTACCGCATGCTGGACAACCGCCAGGCTCCCGAACTGGGCCCGCTGGCGGTCACCGGCGCCACCGGCGGCGTGGGATCGTTGGCCGTGGACATCTTCAGTCGCGCGGGCTTTGAAGTGCACGCGATCAGCGGCAAACCAGAACAGTCGGACTACCTTCGAGCGCTGGGCGCTGCGCAGGTGCTCCCCCGGGACGCCCTGGCGACGCGCCGTCCGATGGAGTCCGTGCGCTTCGGCGGAGGGCTGGACAACGTGGGCGGCTCGATGCTGACCAGCCTGCTCGCGCAGACCGCTGCCTTTGGCAACGTGGCTTCGGCGGGGCTGGTGGCCAGCCATGAGCTCCCGACGACGGTGATGCCTTTCATCATCCGCGGCGTCTCCCTGCTGGGCGTGGCGTCGGCAGGAACGGCCAGGGAAATCCGGGACGATATATGGCGTCATCTGGCCGACGACTGGAAACCGGCCCGGCTCGAGACCATCTGCAGGCATGAAACCTCGCTGGAAGGGCTCCCTGAGGTGTTCAGGTCGATGCTGGCCGGACAATCATTCGGCAGGACGGTGGTCCGGATAGCCTGAAAAGGGACGCTGATCACGCGTGCTGGCGTCCAACCGTTTTCATGAGAGCCAAACACACACTACAATCGACGCGGGGATCACTTGGGGTAAAGCATGGCGCGCATTCTGATCGTTGACGACTCACCTTCGCAGCTGCTGGGCATCCAGCGCATCATCGAGAAACTGGGGCACGAATCGCTGACCGCCGAAGACGGCGCATCAGGAGTGGAGGTCGCCAAGCGCGAACTGCCGGACATGGTGCTGATGGACGTCGTGATGCCGAACCTCAACGGGTTCCAGGCCACGCGCCAGCTCAGCCGCGACGCAAACACCCGCCACATCCCGGTCATCCTGGTGACCACCAAGGATCAGGACACCGATCGCATGTGGGGTTTGCGCCAGGGGGCCAAGGCGTACCTGACCAAGCCGTTCTCAGAGGACGAGTTGGCCGAACTCATCGAACGCATCTTCAACACCGTCGAGCCGCCTCCGGCACAGCCGGCCGCCTGACCGCCAGCGATTGAAAAAGAGCAGGCCCTGGGCCTGCTCTTTTTTTGTGCGCCGCAGGGCTGGCACGCGGACTCAGGCCGGCGGTTCGCCAAAGGCCTTGGCAAGGCCCTTGTAGGCATCGCGCTGCTCCTCACTCGCCGCCCGGGGCGCGGTGACCTCCAGCTCCACGATCTGGTCGCCCGGCGGCGTTCCGGGTAGGCCGCGTCCGCGCAGCCTGAGCTTGCGCCCGGCATCCGAATCGGCCGGGATCTTCAGCTCGACGGCGCCGCCAAGCGTGGGCACGCTCACCGTAGCGCCCAGTGCGGCCTGCCACGGTGTCACCGGCAACACATGGATGATGTTTCGACCATCCACTTCGAACTGCGGATGGGCCGCGAATTCAATCTCCAGCAACAGGCTGCCGCCGCCTTCACCCTGCCCGCCCAGGCGAATCACCTGGCCCGGACGTACACCCTTGGGTACGCGCACGTCGAGCTGCTTGCCGTTCAGGCCGAGCCGCACCTGCCCACCGTCGTACACCGCATTGAGCGGCACAGACACCTTGGCCCGCGTGTCGCGGGGCTGCTGGGGTCCGCGCGGCCCCATTCCCGGCCCTCCGGCACCCGGATGCCCCCGTCGACCGAAGAGCCCCTCGAAGAAATCGCTGAATCCCCCGTTGGCGGGATCGCGGCCAAACACTTCTTCGAAGTCATACCCCTGTCCGGCTCCGGGGCCACCACCGCGTCCGAAGTCAGGCGGCGGCCGAAACTCTTCTCCGGGGCGGTAGCCCTGCGCCTTGAGCTGGTCGTACGCCTTGCGCTTGGCCGGATCGCGCAGCGCCTCGTAGGCCTCGTTGACCGACTTGAATTGCTCCTCGGCTCCCGATTCCTTGCTTACGTCCGGGTGGTACTTGCGGGCCATGCGCCGGTACGCGGTCTTGAGTTCGGCCTCGCCGGCGCTGGGCTCGACTCCGAGAATGCTGTAGTAATCCTTGAATTGCATCGTCTACCTCTTGGCCCTGCGCCGAAACATCGCGGGCGGAAATAAACCCGGCCCGGAACCTTGCGGTCGCGGGCCGAGTTTACTACTGGTGCCAATGAAGGCAGTGGAAGGGACGGCATCGAACCCCGCGCCAAGACCCAACCGGGATGGAGTCACTGCTGAGCGTCGTTGCCGCCTTTGCCATGGCCGCTGCTGCCGCTGTTCCCTCCGACCTGGATGCGGCGTGGTGCGGGCTCCGGCTTCTTGGGAATGCTGATTTCGAGCACTCCATTGCTGCCCCTGGCCTCGATTCCGTCGGCATTGGCGCTGTCGGGAAGGGCAAAGCGGCGATGGAAGCTGCCGTAACGACGCTCGATTCGCGCAAACCGCTCGCTCTGGCCGGTCGACTCGCTGCTGCGTTCGCCCTTGATCGTCAGGATGCCCTTGTCCATCTGAACTTCGATATGCTCGGGCTCCAGCCCTGGCAGGTCGGCGTAGATCACGAATCGGTCGGATTCTTCATTGATATCCACCCGCGGCACCCAGTGACTGGTGACCACGGATGATTCGTCCCTGTCCCCGGTATCGAAAAACCGGTCGAACACACTCTTGATTTCTTCCTGCAGGTTGTTGCCCTGGGCGGGCCACTGGCGATGACGCACGATGTTCATGGCTTTCTCCTGTGATCTTGCTTGTGGTTGACGGCAGCGGCCGTCTTTGGGTGAAAATAGGACCCAGAAAACGAGTTTCAAGAGGCGCTAAACGCACGTTGAAGGCGCATCATCGAGCTTTCGTTCATCCACCCAGGAGCTGCACCGCATGACCATCAAGATTGGCGAATCCATCCCCGAAGTCGTGCTCAAGCGCGTCAAGGACGGCGTTGAAGCCGTGGACACGCCCACGCTCTTCCAAGGGCGCAAGGCCGTGCTGTTCGCGGTTCCCGGCGCCTTCACCCCCACCTGTTCCGAACGCCACGTTCCCGGCTTCGTCGAGCACTTCGACGAATTCCGCAATCGCGGCATCGACGTGTACTGCGTATCGGTGAACGATCCATTCGTGATGCAGGCCTGGGGACAGTCGATGCAGGTGCCCGCGGGCCTGCAGATGCTGGCCGACGGCAACGCCGACCTCGCCCGCGCGATGGACCTGGAAATGGACGCGAGCGGCTACGGGATGGGCACGCGTTCCAAGCGCTATGCCATGTACGTGGAGGACGGGGTGGTGAAGCAGCTGTGGGTGGAATCACCCGGCGAATTCAAGGTGTCCTCCGCTGAGCATGTGCTGGAAAACCTGCCCGCATAGATCGGGCAGCACCGGCAGGATCAGGCGGCGGAGACCGGGCAACGACGCAATCGTCCGGCTCCGCTGCTCCTGAGCGGCTCTTGCTAAACCTGCGCGAGGCTCGGCAGATCAGGGCAGCAACGGATCAGGGTTTCGCTTGCATGCCTGCGATAACTGTGGATTCGGGTCAACGGGTCAACGGGTGAACGGGTCCAGCGCTGTAGACGTGCTGCGAAGCGTTCGCCACGACCAGTCTTTCCTGCGGCCAACCCGTTTCGCTACTCGATCACGCGGAAGCCGATTCGGCTCCATGCGCCGGTCTCTGCGAGCGCCGTGAGCGTGTGCTCACCGGCTTCGGTGTAGTCGCCAACAAACCCCTGCGCGCCCTCGGTCTGCGCGATCCAGCGGCCGTCAAGCAGCCACTGCACGCGGCCTTCGGAGCCGAGTGCGCGTATCCGCAAGCGCGCGCCGTGCGGGCTACCGGGTGCACGGGCAAGAGTTGCGCGGTCGTTGAGTCCGTCGATACGCAACTCCTGGGCGGCCTCGCGACCATCGGCCACGCAGTCGGGCGCCAGTGCAGGCAACCTCGAATCCTGCCGCTCGCGCGCCGTGAGCCACGGCGAGGCCAGCGCGGGCCAGCGCGCGAGCTCGACGCTTCGGGCGAGGTGCGCCTGGCTGCAATCGGCCGATACCCGCAGGCCGGAACCGGCATCGATGTCGAAGCGCACGCGACCCGAGTTCCACAGCCGCGCATCGCGTTCGGGAAATGTCGGCGGCACTGCGCCGTCGAGTACCCATGCCTTCATCCGACGCTGGCACAGCTGCGGCGCCGCTACCTCCGGAGCCAGGCCAAGCGGCCAGCACACCTCGGTTTCGGCGACCCGAGCCGGTGGCGGAGCCGCCACCGCATCGCTGCGCGTACGTGGCAGGGTGTCGATGACCTCGAACATCAGCGGCAGCGCGGTCACCGCACCGTACTGGCCCGGCAGCGGCGTGCCGTCGGGACGACCGACCCACACGCCTACCGTGTAGCGCCGGGTGCCGCCGATCGCCCAGGCGTCACGAAACCCGTAGCTCGTGCCCGTCTTCCAGGCTACCCGGGGGCGCGAGGCGGTATCGAAGCTCCCCGTGCCATAGCCGGGACGCGCATTGGCTTCCAGCATTTCGCGCACGATCCATGCCGCACCCGGCGACACCAGCCTGCGATCGATCAGCGGGTCGGCGTCGGTGTAGCGCACGCGTCCGGCGATTCCGTTGCGGTTGAACGCGGCGAAGGCCCCGACCAAGTCCTCAAGCCGGGCACCGGTGCCGCCCAGGATCATCGCCAGGTTGGGTTTGCCTCCCTGCGGATATCGCAAGGCGATGCCGGCATTGGCCAGACGCGCCGAGAAGCGCGCCGGCCCCACGCGATCCAGCAGGTCCACTGCCGGCACGTTCAACGACGAGCGCAGCGCCGTCGACGCGGCCACCGGCCCGTTGAAGGCGGCATCGAAATTGCCGGGTCGATAGCCGCCGAAGGACTGTGGCGCATCCACCAGCAGGCTTTCGGAGTGGATCAACCCGTCCTCCAGCGCCAGACCGTACAGGAACGGCTTGAGTGTGGAGCCCGGGGACCGCCACGCCTGGACCATGTCAACGTGTCCCAGTCGCGCCGGATCGCCGAAGCTCACCGATCCCACGTACGCACGCGCCTGCATGGTCCGGTTGTCGACCACCAGCAGCGCCGCCGAAGTGCGTTCGGGCAGGCTGGAGAAGTACGCGGCGACGCGTTCCTCCAGGGTGCGCTGTAATCCGGCATCGATGCTGGAGACGATCCGCGCGGCCTTCGGTTGGGCCTGGCGCAGCCGCTGCGCCAGCAATGCGGCGCTGAGTGGCGGCCTCAGCGACCGCGCCACCACCGCTTCGATGCGCGCGTCGGCAACTTCTTCGCGCGACCACACGCCACCTACGGCCATGCGCTGCAGCACCTTGTCGCGGGCGATGCGCGCCGCTTCCGGGTGGCGGTCCGGGCGCAGGCGGCTCGGCGCCTGCGGCAGCACCGCCAGCAGCGCGGCCTCGGCCTGCGAAAGCTGGCGCGCGGATTTTCCGAGATAAGCCCAGCTCGCAGCTTCGACGCCCTCGATGGTGCCTCCGAACGGTGCACGCTCCAGGTACAGCTGCAGGATCTGGGATTTGGAGAGGTGCACTTCCAGTTGCACGGCACGCAACAATTGCCTGGCCTTTCCCCACGCGGTCCGCGTGCGGGTCCTGGCATCGGGTTCGAGGATGCGCGCGACCTGCATGGTCAGGGTGGAACCTCCCGACACGATCCCGCCAGTGCGGAGCCACTGCCCACCGGCGCGCAACAAGGCCCAGGGATTGACGCCCGGATGCCGCCAGAACCAGCGGTCTTCATAAGTCAGCAGGGCTTCGAGGTAAAGCGGCGATACGCTGTCCACGCTGGCCGGATAGCGCCAGACCCCTTCGCGGTCAGCGAAGGCGCGTAGCGGGGTGCCGTCGTGCGCCACCACCAGCGTGCTGGTATCCCGAACCGTAGGCAGCGGTGGAGGAAACGCGAAGTCGAGCGCGAGCAGGGTGAGAAGCGCGACGACCGACGTCCAGCGCAGCCAAGGCAGCCAGGATGACGTGCGGCTCATGCCTTTGCTTCTCCCCCCGGGAGACCGAACAGGGGGCACTACGGCTGCAGCACCGTGATCGAACCCGGTGTGGACTTGCCCACGCCGCGGATGTCCGGTCGGTACATGTCCTCCACCATCGGTGGCGCCACAGTGGAAGTGCCTGGAGTCACCGCGCGCACCAGGTAGTACACCTTGGCGGTGCTGCCGCGCGACAGGCTGAGCGCA